>DATBID010000466.1:0-5575 GCA_036557125.1 Bryobacteraceae bacterium
CAATCCGGCCATGTGCTGGGCTGGTTCATGGCGAGCTTGCTGATCGCCATCGGGATCGCAGTCGGATTCATGCTCGCCGGCGCGGAACGGGATGAGATTCTCAGCCGGCTAAATGGAACCACGCCGGGTAAGATCGGTAAGGACTTCTACATGAACCTGCTCTCCTACGGAGCTCTCCCTATATTGACGGTTGTCGCGGCTCAGTTTCCCGCCATCGGTTCGTTCCTGTTCTCGTGGGTCCAGCCGGTATTGCAAGCTTTGCGCGGCTGAAAGCCGCCGACACCGACTCTCTGACAGTTCCAAAGGTACGGTATGGTTTATCACGATCGCATCTGATTGCAGCGAAGCTGCAGTTGCCAACAGGTCGGGGACTTGCCGGATGTATTTTGTGGCTGCAACGAAGGGAGCTTCAGATACACTAATCAGGTGCGAAGGGTAGCAGCTTCCCGCGAAGCAGGACCATCCCAACGCCCGGCCCGTTAGCCCGCAGTTCAAAGGGCATCACCCATCGAGCGAAGAGGAGAAATCATGGAAGAACAGAACCCTGCCGACCATTTTCCAGAAACCGGGGATAAAGACTTCCAGGCCGCGTTGAAAGAGTTGCTCGCCGCCTATCAGCCGATCCTGGAAGAAGAACTGAACCGGGCGAAATCGCCCGAAAAAATGGAAGCCGCGGTCACGCCCAGTTGCGAGGAGGAACTGGCGCTGGCCAATCGGATTTTTGAGCGCTTTACCTCGGAGAAGGTCGCACTCAGCTTCCTGCCCCAGGAAGCGCGCGAGGTGTTAGGGCCGCCCGAGCGCTGGCGCTGGTGCCTGTTGCATGTCCGTTGTTGTCTCATCTTCGGCTGGCTGGTTTGCCGGGGACCACGGACCTTCCGGTCGTGGTCGTACTACCTGTATCAATATTGGCTCTGTGTGCGCCAGGTACTGGGAACCCCGGTCAGCAATCCTCCCACGGCGGAAGAACACGCCGATTTCCAGGCCCTGGTTCGTGCGCTGGCTGCCGCCTACAAACCTTACCTGACCAATCAACTGGCCACCGTGGAGTTCCCCGCGGGAATTCCCGACGACGTGATCTCCGGCAAGATCGATTGCTTCACCGACCAGGAGGAAGCCTGCCTGATCTTCGATCGTCTCTTCAACACCGAGACCGCGCGTGCGCTGCTCGGTGCAAAGGCCTTCGAGCAACACAGCAAGGAATCCTTTTTCGGGTTCTGCCGCTGCTGGTGTCTTTGCGCGCTCTGTCTCGGCTGCTGCCTGGCCCGCGCCCGCACCGTTCGCGACATCCGCCTTTGCCTCATTTACTACTGGCGGTGCCTGCGCAATTGCTTTCGTCCTCTTACCTGCGAGTTGACCGCGCCCACCGGCTGCGTTCAGGAAACCGAGTTCGATGACGTGGGTATTTTCCGCGGAGTCGCGATCTTTGGCACGGCGGCCGGCGCCTCGTGCGACCACTACACGCTTCAGTGGCGTCAGGACGGCATCGGCGTGTGGAAGAGCAGCGGCATCGTGTATCCGGGCGGAACCCCGCAAGGAACGTGCGGCGTAATCGGCGGCCTCTTGGGCTATTTGAAAACATTCCCCCTCGTGGCTGCGGGATTGGTCGAGATTCAACTCTGCGTTTTTTCCAGCCAGGCGGGAGTGAGCCCGTGCTGCACCACGCGCTTTTTTGAATTGAAGCGCAACCTGGTTTGGATCCGCGGCATCGAAGGCATCAATGCGGCCGTACCGCCGGATGTGTTCGATCCCACGGCACAACTCGTGGACGGCACAGGCACGGTGCGCTCGTTCGGCACCGCGTTGCGCGTCTTCGGCTCTGCCTGGGTAGGCGGCTGCGATGATCAGGATATCAAGCGCTATACACTGAGCTGGCAGCAAGGCTTCACAACCACAACGGCCGGCGTTTGGACCCAATTCTGGCAGGTTGACTACGTTACCTCCTTGCAGATCGATTCCGATCTCAACAAGGTTTTTGAGCGCGAACTGACCAGCCTTTGGACGGAGATGCCGTTCTGCCACTTGGTTCTGCTTCCCTCGCCGCACATTGAGTGCGATGTGGTCGGCGATTACTTGAGGGCGGCATATTGGGACACGCGCTTTCCGGGCGGGCCTTTTCCCGTTAAATTCGTTGATCCGCCCGGACTGTATCCGGATCCGCCGGATGGCACCTGGAATTCGACGCCCCTGGCCATTCCGAACTGCCAAAGCGGGCGCTATACGCTCCGGCTCACGGTCGAAGACACGGCCGGGGGCCTGACCGACGATCTGCAGCAGGTCTGGTTCGACAACAAGGATATTCATGGCAGGATCTCCCAGATCGGCACAATTCCTTCCTGCGCGACGATCGGACTTTCCGCCTTCGCCGTGGGCGGCGGCGATTGCACCAAGCCTTGGCCGGCGCCGCTGATGGGAATTGCCTTTGATGAACTCATCGAGGAAGGAAACTTCACCGTCCCCAGTGACAACTATGGCGGCTATTCGCTGGAGATTCGCAAGGATGGCGGAGGGTGGCACAGCTTGACGATTCCGGGCCCCGGCAGCCCGCCATGGGGTGGGCCGTTCGTCAGCACCTCGCGCATCGGGCAACCCGGTGTTCGGTGCGCCACCGCCGTGCCGCCGCCGGGAGTGATTCCGCCGCTGAGCGATGGCATCCTGGCCCTGATCGACATGCGGCGGCTGGATGCCGAATGCAATAAGAACGCGGCCGACTCCGATCTCGTCCTGAAACGCGGCGATTGTTGCGGCTTCATTGTGCACTTAACGGTGTGGGACACGTCGATCTGCCCGAGTCTTTCCGGTGGCCGGCATCAGATTGACGATTACTTCCCGTTTTGCATCTGCAATGACTTACCGCCCGTCACCGGAGCATAATGAGTCTCTGGCTTCGCGTCATCCTGGCCGTCCTCGCCGCCTGGCGGGTCACCCACCTGCTGGCGAGCGAGGATGGCCCGGGCGATCTTGTCTATCGCTTGCGCGCGCGGCTGGGTTCCAGCTTCGCCGGCAAGCTCATGGATTGTTTTTACTGCCTGAGCCTCTGGGTCGCGGTGCCGTTTGCGTTGCTCGTCACGCGCCAGTTTCCCGACTGGATTTTGACCTGGCTCGCAATCTCGGGTGCCGCGTGCCTTCTGGAACGGGCCACACAGGAACGAGCCGAACTCCGGCCCCCTCAAAGTGAAGGAGAAGAAAAGCATGCCCTGTTGCGGTCAGAAGAGAGAGACCCTGCGAACCACATCTCCGGCTACCAACGGTAATCAGCCGCGGACCAGTTGGCCCGGCCGCCTGCCGGAGCGGGTCCTGGCGGCGCCGTTCCACCCGCCGGCGTTGAGCAGCCCCGTATCGCCCCACGCTGACTCCGTGGCCATTCAATATACCGAGAGTTCCCCGGTAACTGTGGAAGGCGCGGTAACGCGGAAGCGCTACGAATTTTCCGGGGCGCAGCCGCTCCGAATGGTAGACGCGCGCGACGCCGGAGCCCTGCTGAATACCCGTTTCTTCGTACGGAGGTGAAGGTCGCAGAGGCGCAGGTCTGGGGAACCCCTGCCTCCACGCAGTCGGCCCGTCGCATCACTGTGAGGCCGCCGTCCATACCGGGGCGATTGTCGGCGGCAGCGTGGAAGTGGACGATCGTCCGATCCCGATCGACATCGGGCGTGCCCGAATTAGCACCGTTAGGATGCGGTCGCCGCGTCCGGTGGCTTGAAAGTGGCGGATCTCGGCGTCGATCCACTGCGAGGCCGCAGCCTGCGGCGAGCAGACCACGATGAGAAAACGCGATGCGTCCAACTCGGCGCGAATAGCTTGCGAGAGGTTGGGGCTGGCCGCCAGTTCCTCCTCCAGAGCAAGTCGCTCGGAGCGCCGGATCGCCACGAGGCGGTTTGCCGAGCGGCGCCCCGCGGATTCGAACTGAACTTGAAGAGTACCTCGGATCGATCGGTGTGATGCCGATAGTTCTGTCTCGTCAAGACGAATCGCCGCAGTCACTATTCCAGAAATTCATGACGGTCGGGGCCAACGGCCATCTGATTTGGAGGGCGTGGTGTTTGACTCGATTTCAGAAGCCGGTTGGCGAAAGAAGGTGGGAGAGAAACTGACTCTGGCGGGCTTTGTCTTGAGGCCGTCCGCCTAACCCCATATGCAGGCGGTGGCGGCTGATGGCTGATCAAGGTTGCAAGAATCGCGTCCGGTTTGGCAAACAACGCCACCTTGTCGTCAAGCCTTTACCAATAGCTGTCGCGAGCAAACCTTCGCTTTAGCGAACCGAGGCGGATCGCGTCAGGACTCCCGGCATGGCATCAGCCTTCCGCGGTATCGGTTGAGCAACCGCGGCGCGATGCCTACCACGGAATTCGTGTTGGGTGCGAAGCGGATTTCACGGGCGTAATGAGGCGGTCTCAACGTTCATCCGTTTTTCGCGCGCGGCGCGCCCCAAACCTAAATCTGCTAACCAGCAGCGGAGCGGCCACCACCACCAGTGCCACGAGGATTAACGTGATTTCGAGTCTGCCGTTGCCGCCGTCCGGCGAGACGCCCAACCAGCGCTCGATGAAATCCATTCCGTCCTCCGGTTGTACTCTATCACGGCTTTGCGGATACGGCCAACTCGTTTGACAACGATAAGCCACAGTCATTATTGTAGGCGGCATGGCAAAGAAAACGACTGTCAAGCGCGCCGCAGCGAAGCGGTCTCCAGCACGCCGAGGGAGGGGCCCAGTGCAGATTCGATCCGGCCCCCGGAAGACGCGCGCGGAAGGTCCTCCGCCGCCGCGGTTTACCACGCACAAGGTTCGGGCCCAATGGTTCCAAGCGCGCGCTTCCTACCCGGTCCGCGAAGCCAGCGTCGAGAAACTCATTTCCGAACGGAGTCGCGTCCGCCTTGCCGTTCCATCTGCCGTGAACTGGGTTCCGGCGGGCCCCACGAACATTGGAGGCCGATGTACCGCGCTTGCGGTTCATCCCGCGAATCCAGACATAGTGTACATAGGCTCTGCGGGGGGCGGCGTCTGGCGCAGCGATGACGCCGGCCAGACCTGGAATTCACAATGGCACGATCAGCCCGTGTTGAATGTCGGATCCCTGGCCATCGACCCGAAATCTCCTGATACGGTCTATTGTGGCACCGGCGAAGCCAACGGCTCGGCCGATTCCTATGCGGGCGTCGGCATTTTCCGCACTCAGGATGGCGGGAACACGTGGAGCCTGCTGGCGTCGTCCAAAGTAGCCGGAATTCCGCGCCGTATCGGGGTGATCGCAATCGACCCGTTCGATTCCCAGCACCTGATCATCGGCGGCGTCACCCACGATCCTGGCGATGCATCCGCCATGTTCACCTCGACCGACGGCGGCAAAACATGGGTGCGGCAGGGCTTTGTGTCACCCAATAACTATTGGTGCCATTCGGTGGTCTTCCATCCCACGGCACAAGGAGTGATCTTCGCGACGATCGATGAGAACGGGTCGAAGAACGGCATTTGGCGTTCGCAGGATAGTGGCAGGACTTGGCAACAGCTGACCAAGGGGTTGCCGGATACTTCGCTGATGGCGCGCACCAGCCTGGCGCTTGCCCCGTCCAAGCCGG
>DATBID010000467.1:0-5406 GCA_036557125.1 Bryobacteraceae bacterium
CCGGCTATCTGCGGAAAAACGGCGTTCCCTACAGCGCAAATGCGCTCCTGACCGAAAATTACGATATGATCCTCGAACCCAACGGCGACGTGATGCTGGTGGTGACCACCGTGGTCACAGATCCCGAGTACTTGCGGGAGCCGTTCATCATCACTTCGCAGTTCAAGAAACAAGGTAGCGATGCCGGCTGGAAACCCACGCCGTGCACGACCAGGTGGTAGACGAAAGGGGACAGAAGATGACACGCAAATCGATCGGCTTGTCTGTAGCGGTTTTCCTGGGTGCTCTCCCGGCACTGGCGCAGGTGGACCTTGGGGGGTCCTGGCAATCGAAAAACCACGAGGACGCGCTTGAACGCGGCGCCGGGCCGAACCCCGCCGACTTCGCCGGAATCCCCTTTAATGCCTCCGGGCGCGCCAAGGCGCTGAGTTATATGCAGTCGCAAATTTCCATGCCGGAGCGTATCTGCGCTTTATACTCGCAGTGGCACCTGATGGTCGGAACGTTCGGCGTGAAGATCTGGAATGAAACCGATCCGGTCAGCGGCAAAACCATCGCCTGGGTGGTTGGTGCATGGGAGGATAAGGCACCCATGTACATCTGGATGGACGGACGCCCGCATCCTTCCAAAGACGCGCCGCACAGCCAGGAAGGCTTCACTACCGGAGTTTGGGATGGTGAGGTGCTCACCGCGACCACCACACACATGCTGACCGGCTACCTTCGCCGCAACGGTGCGATGACCAGCGATCAAGCCACCATGATCACGCACTACATCCGCCACGGCGATATCCTGACGATCGCCGGGGAGATGGTTGACCCCGTTTACCTGACCGAACCTTACTACATCAGCCGCAGCTATGTGCTGACCACGAACCTGATGAACTCCGGCGGCCCCCCGTGCATTATTGGCGATGAGGGTGTGGCCAGCGGTACCGTGCCGCATTTCCTGCCCGGGAAAAATCAGTTTCTCAACGAGATGACCAAGCTCTACGGTATTCCCGCCGAGGCCGAATTAGGCGGCGCGGAGACCATGTATCCGGCATATCGCGACAAGATCAAAGACAAATTCGTCATGCCGGCTAAGTGCGTCCGCAATTGCGGCGGCCCTGCGCTGCCGGCGCCACCGGCGCCGCAGGCAAGGTGATGTCTTGGGCCGCGCGCGCTCCAAAGAGGACGACGCGACTTTGTGAGGCGAGATGACGCTGGCTCCCGGCCCTCGCACGGCATATAATCTCTGAACTGTCCGGCGCTCAAAAGCGCCATACGCTCAGGAGGGGAGTATGAGCACTCGCCGTATCGTCTATTTGCTTGCCGGGGCGGTTGCCCTTGGCACACTAATCGTCGTTGTCTTACCCGGCGCGCAGGAACCAGCCGCGCCCAAATTCAAATTCGATCCCGACTGGCCCAAGCCACTTCCCAACAAATGGAAGATGGGCGGTGTCACCGGGCTCGCTGTGGATAAAGACGATAACGTCTGGGTGTTGGACCGCCCCAACGATCTCACCGATATCGAACTCGAAGCCGAACTGACTCCGCCCCTTGCCGATTGCTGCGTTCGCCCGCCCGCCATGATTCACATCGATAAGAACGGGAATGTCATCGGTTCCTTCGATGCGCCGCAGGGACACGGCATGGCGGTGGATAGCAAAGGCTTTGTCTACATCGGCCAGGACACCGTCCGCAAGTACGACCCCAAGACCGGCAAGGTGGTCGGCGAAACCCCCCGCGCGCCGGAGCGCCAGCCGGGCGGGGGAGCCGAGCAGCCCCTAACTTCCGCCCACGTTCCCGGACATGGCCTCGCCGGACCGGTCGCCGGATTCATCAACCCGCCCGGTCGCGGCCGCGCCAGCCCTGATCCCGCCGCGCAAGCAGCTCGCGCCAAGGCCATTGCCGCCTTTCGCGCCAAGTACCCTCCCACCACTCCTATGATCGTCGGTGGCCTGGAAGAAATCCGCCTGGATGAGCCCGCGCATGAACTCTACGCCGCCGATAATTATCTGGGCGGCCGCGTCATGGTCTTCGACCTCGATACCTTAAAGTTCAAGCGCGGATGGGGCGCTTACGGTCACACTCTTTCCGAAATCACTACGAACGATGCCGACCGCGACTACACCCCTGGCGGCCCCGAGCCGAAAGAGTTCCGCGGCCACCTCACGCTCAATATTTCCAACGATGGCTTCGTCTACGCGGCCGATCGCATGGCCAACCGCATCCAGGTTTTCACCAAACAGGGCAAGTATCTCCGCGAATTCGTCATCGCGCCGATGACCGGCGTAGGCGGTTCTACCGGCGGCGTCATGTTCTCTCCCGATAAAGCCCAGCGCCTCCTCTACATCTCCGATCTCACCAACAACCACATCTACTTCATTAATCGTGAGGACGGCAAAATCATCGGCCAGATGGGCTCTATGGGCGAAAACGGCGGCCAATTCTTCGGCCTGCACATGATCGCCGTCGATTCCAAAGGCATCATCTACACCGGCGAAGTCTTCCAGGGAGAACGAGTGCAGCGGTTTTTGCCCGTGAAGTAGGAACTGTTCTAGCGCGTCGAGGGAGGCCGCCGACCGCACATTGGGCGGGCAAGGCTGGTGATGCAATGGGTGAAGTCGCGATTTTGGAATTGCAGAGCCGGCAGGAATGGCGGGATTGGCTGGCAAGCCACCATGCGTCGAGCTCCGGAGTCTGGCTAACGTTTTACAAGGAACACGCGGCTATGACTTCGATCTCCTACGAAGATTCAGTTCTGGAGTCGTTGTGCTTCGGCTGGGTCGATAGCCTCATCAAGCGCCTCGATGACCGCCGCTATGTCCGCAAGTTTACGCCGCGCAAGCCAACTAGCAAGTGGTCGGATAGCAACCGTAAACGGTGGGCCGAACTGCGAGCCGCGGGACTCTTGCACGCGACCGGTTTGAGAACCGCGCCGACTGACAACCGTTACGGGGCCCGGCCAGCGATCCCGGATCTGCCGATCTACATTGCGCGGTCACTCAAGGCCAGTTCGAAGGCGTGGGCAGCTTTTCAAGCGATGTCGCCTTCTCACCGGCGCCAATACGTTACATGGATTCATTCGGCCAAGCGGCCGGAAACGTGCGAGCGACGCATCCAGGAGTCAATCGCTATGTTGGAAGGTGGCAAGAAACTCGGCTTAAGGTAGGCCGCTTACGGCCTTCCCAAACTACACAGCGGATCGCCAAGCAGAACTCCCTGCCAGCTCAACATTGCGATCGACATGTAGTAGCTTTCGGCCAGGGTACGGCCATCAAAATAAGCCGGGAGCAGGTAGTCGGGGCGGGAGCAGGCGCCGAGGTAGGGTTCATAGGTGTTGCCCGTGGCCGCGGTTGCGCCCTGATGGATGTAATCCTCGGAAAGGCTCTGGGAGCTGCCGCCGAACAACTTATGCTTTTCGGACCAGCCGCGGAAGCTCCAGTCATCGGGCGGCCGGCGAAGGGTGCGGGCGTTGGTGGAAACGTATTCAGTAGCTACGGCGCCGGGCAGCCACTGAAAGCCGAGATTGCGGCGCTGGCGGTGGGGATCGTTCGATCCCCATCCCGCATAGCCGATCACATCCTGCTGATTGTAGAGCACGCTCTTGCTGCCGTCGAGCACCACACGCGAAGGGGGAAGTAGAATAGCGGCCGTCCGCAGCCAGCCATCGCCATCTTTATTTCCCATGCTCAGGTCGAGGACGAATTTGCCGCGGTTCTGCGCGGCGAGAGAGCGGTCGATTATCGCTTTGGTTTCGGCAACGTCGAAAGCTGCCAAACGCGCGACCAGGTAAATGGGGAAGCGCGGATGGCGGAATGGCTCGGAGCGCTTGGCGAAGAAGGGATTCGGCACACCGCCGGCGCGCTGGAAGGACATCCCGTGGAGTTTGCCGTATAACAGCGCTAGTTCCGAATCGACCGAGGAGCGCTCTGTAGTGAAGCCCGAGCCGCCGCCATCTATTTTGAGCGGCACGCCCAGGGTTAGAGCGATGTAAAGAATCTTCTCCCGCAGGCCGGCCTTGTCCAGGCATCGGGCGATCGGCTTTTCGATTTCGCTCTGGTAAACCTGCCAGGAGATTTCCTCCTGGGAAGTAGTCTCGAGAAAGCAGACATTTTTCAGCGGAATGGAGCGGCGCGGCCGGTAATATTTTGCTACCTCAACTGACGCGGGGTCCCGGCGATTCGCCACCAACAAAACCTGCTCGCCCGTTTGGGCCCAGAGAGAAGACGCGGCAAAAACCACGAACAGCAGCCGGCGGATCACTGCTTCCAGCTTACAAGCCGGCGGGTAGTGGCAGGCGCGGCGGCGCCGGGTTGGAGGTGCGGCACACCGCCCGCATGCGGACGGCTCAGCTACAGCGGTCCCACTATCTCAACCGCACCACCCGGAGCCTCTGTTACAATGCTTACCAAACGTGAATCGTGCCGGGAAATTCATTATTTCTATCCCACCGATTGATAATTTGAGGGGATACGCCCGGACTGGAAGGCCCGCCTGCCTGTGGTCGGCCGTTTTATGGATTTCGATCAGCTCCATACGTTTCTTGAGATCGTGCGGCTGAAAAGTTTCTCCAAAGCCGCGCAGACCTGCTACCGCACGCAGCCGGCCATTAGCGCGCAAGTGCGGCAGCTTGAACAAGAGTTGCGTACCGACCTGTTCGAGCGGTTCGGCAGCCGCATTTCGCTTACCACTGCCGGGCGCCTTTTCGCCGAGTATGCCGAGCAGATGCTCGATATCAAGCGGCGCGCGCAGGATGCTATCGCGGAGCTGGAAATCAACCCCCGCGGAGAACTAATCATTGCGGCCAATGAAGCCACCTGTATTTACGTGCTTCCCAACGTCTTCTCGGAATTCAAGAAGCAGTTCCCGGCGGTGCAACTGCAGGTCGATCGATCATACGCCTCGCGGGTGGTGGAAGCCGTGATGGAAAATTCGGCTGATTTCGGTCTGACGCAGCTTCCGGTGGCCGAGAAGCGCTTACAGGTGGTCAACGTGCATCACGACGAGATTCGGCTAATCGTGCCGGCGGGCCACCTGTTGGCGAGCAAGAGATCTGTGGCCGCCGAAGACCTGATAGACGAGCAGCTCCTGCTGCCCAAAGAGGGCAAGACACGGGCGCGCCTGAACGAGTGGCTGGATCTAGTATCGGACCAGGTCCAGGTTTCGATGGAGCTGGATTCTACGGAGATGATGAAGCGTTTCGTAGCAGCGGGCCTGGGGCTGAGCTTTTTGGCCGTATCGAATTGCCTGGAGGAAATTGCGGCAGAAAAGCTGCGCGCCGTGCCGCTCGCGCCGGAACCAATGATCCGCAAGCTGGGTTTGATTTACCGTAAGGACAAGGCGCTCTCCAAGGCTGCCCTGGGGTTCATTCACGTGGTGCAAGCAAATATCGTGCCGGAAATCCTGAGTTCGGAGGCG
>DATBID010000468.1:0-2764 GCA_036557125.1 Bryobacteraceae bacterium
CGTACCGCGACATCGTCGCCTACCTGCTGCAGGCTAACATGTATCCTGCGGGAAACCAGGAACTCACCGCCGCGGCGTTGGGCGCGACGGAGTTGGTCGGCCACAACGGGCGGCAGCCGTTGGCGACGAACTCGATGGTGCGGGTGATCGGCTGCCTGGAAGCCGGCTCGGGAGGAGCCTGGATCGTCGCCCGTGCGGCCGAACCTAGCCGCACGCGCGAACCCGAGCATTCCACTCCGGAAGAGCTGCGCGCCGCGGCGGCAAAACCTCTGGGGGCGCAAAGTTTCCGCTTGCAGAATCTCGACGATCTCGCAGCCGTCCACCCCGACGCGCTGAAGGGGCACAAGGTGCAGGCGAAAGGAGTGCTGATCCGGCAACCGAATAATGACCGCATCAATGTCGCCTCGCTCGAAAGTGTGGCGGCGGCGTGCGGCTCGACGGGGCGATAGACCAGCGATGCGGATTCTGCGGCGATTCACGTTGTGCCTGCTGGTGTGCGGCAGCTCCTCTTGGTCTCAGGCAACCGGCAAGACCGTGCTGGATGGCGTCTTCACCGAGGCCCAGGCCAAGCGCGGCGAAGCGGCGTACGCAATGAATTGCGCCGGTTGCCACGGCGAGGACCTGTCCGGCCGGGCCATGGGGCCGCTGCGGGGAGATCGCTTTCTGGACCGGTGGCGTGAGGACGGCCTCGATATCCTCTTCACTCACATCCGCACTCGCATGCCTGCCAACGCCGCCGGGAGCCTGAGCGAGGCGGCGTATCTGGATATCCTGGCCTACGTCCTGCAAGTCAACGGTTATCCCACCGGTCCACAGGAACTGACCACGGCTGTCGTTGCCAACACAAAGCTGGTCGGCAAGAATGGCCCCCAACCACTGCCCACCAACACGCTCGTCCAGGTCGTCGGCTGTCTGACAAGGCAGGCGGATGACTGGGTGCTGATCCACGCGGGGGAGCCGGTGCGAACGCGGAACGCCGAGAACACCACGCCCGAAGAGCTGAAGCGTGCCGCGGCGCTCCCCCTGGGGGCCGGAACTCTCCGGCTGCAAAATCTCGACGAACTGCCAGGGTTCCGCCCGGATCCTTGGTCTGGCCACAAAGTGCAGGCAAAGGGGGTCCTCATCCGGCAGCCGAATCGGGACCGCATCAACGTTCTCTCCGTGGAATCGGCTTCTCCGGCTTGCATGCCGTAATGGAGGAGATCGCGAAAGATTGCCGGGCTTCGGGTGTAGTACGGCGATCGCCGTTCCCGTCTTTGCCACCGTTGTGGCGCGGAGTATAATCAGGCGGTGGGTGGGGAACGCTTGACGCCGGTTGGGGACACTGCCATTTCGGCGGAAGTCGAACGGATCCTCGAAAGCAATATTTTCCGCAATTCCGAGGCGCTGCGCCGGCTCCTGAAATTCCTCGCGGAAAAGATGTTGTCCGGCGAGGCTGATCACCTGAAGGAATATTCGGTGGGCATCGATGCGCTCGGCAAGCCCGCCACCTACGACCCGCGCCAGGATTCCACGGTTCGCATCCAGGTAGGCCGTCTCCGCCAGAAGCTGGCGGAATATTACCGCACGGAGGGCAAAGAGGATCCTTTGATCATCGACTTGCCCAAGGGCCGTTTCAAGCTCACGTGCGAAGAAAACTCGGTTCCCGCTGCCACCGAAGTAGCCGACACGGTGCCGGCAGTCGCTGTAGCCGCACCTTCCCAGTCGCTGGCCGCCGGCTGGCGGCCGCTCAGGCGCATGAATCTAGCTCTCAGCCTGGGTCTTGCGCTGGCCTTGCTCTGGGGCGCGGTGGCGACTTACCAGCTCTTCCGGGAGCGGCAGGAAGCGCGCATGTTCCGCGCCATGTGGACGCCCGAACTCGATCAGCTCTGGCAACCGTTTTTCATTTCCACGCGGCCGCTGATCGTTTCCATCGCGGACCCGCCCTTTGTTCAGTTCAAAGGCTTCGGCGCTTATCGCGACCTGACTCTCAACCGCTGGGAAGATATCACCAAATCTCCGGCAGTGATTGCGATCCGCAAGGCTCTCTCCAATGCCGACGTCCAACCCAATCTTTATTACGCTCCCATTGGCGAAGTGAACGCCTCGTTTTTGATTGGGAAGTTGCTCGGCCCGCGCGTCCCGGCCCTCTCTCTGCTTCGCACCAGCGAGCTTTCCTGGCAGCAACTGTCCGATAATAACGTCCTCTTCATCGGTGCACCGGTCTTCTTCGAGAATCAATTAGGCGGCTTGCCGGTGCGGCTCGATCTTGTGAATGCGCGGCCAGGGATCCATAACTTACATCCGGCTCCGGGTGAACCCGCCGTTCTCAGCGATAAGCTTCCTACCGGAACCGCCGAAGACGGCGAGGTGCACGTACTCGTTACACGCGTGCCCGGACCGCTCGGAACCAGCGAAGTGGAAAGCTTCACGAGCAATCGAACGCCCGGCCGGGTCGCCGCAGTGGAGTGGTTCACCAATCCCGCGTATGCGCGAACGCTTGTCAATAAGCTTCGCAGACCGAACGGCCAGATCCCCCGCTATTACCAGGTGGTCTTGAAAGTGAAGTTCAAAGCCGGTGTCCCGACGGAGACCGCTTACGTGCTCCATCGCGAGGTCCATGTGACCGAGCAGGCGGGCGTTCCAGACGACAAAGCTCCTCGTTAAAGTCGTCAGTTTAGATTCGTAAATTGTGGCAGCTTTCGCGGATCTCATAGTGAAACCGGTTCGGCCCGTAAGATATATCAATAAATCTGATGCTAAGTATCAGGTCCGCACGATTGAC
>DATBID010000469.1:0-1587 GCA_036557125.1 Bryobacteraceae bacterium
TCTGACCGGAGGAAGTGACCTGGTGTTCGGAATCGAAGGTGGGCAGCCAGACCACTTTGCCGTAGCCGCCTTGGACTTTGGTCATCCACTCGACCGCGGCGGGATTGACGCCGCCGACCGTGAGGTCGAGGGAGATGCCGCCGAAGACCTCGATGCCGGGGACCTCTTTGCGGACTACAAAAGCGAGCGAGGCGGTCGGCTCGTAGTGGTTCTTGAGGACCAGCGCGCGCATGCCGCGGGTTTTGGCGAGGCGTGCGAGATCGATGGCGTCGATCGAACGCGGGGTTCCGTCGGGGGCGGAATGGGCGTGCATGTCGATGGCGCCGGTGAGAGTTTGGGCAGGCGCGGACAAACCCGCGAGCAGGAAGGCGGCGGGCCAGGAAAATTTCATCGGATCAGCATATCAGGTTGGGGTTCGGAGGGCGGATTCAGGTCGGGCGGCGGGGCTTCGGCAGCGGGCGCGGGAGTCTGACGGAACGAAGCCAAATCAGGGGCCGGGGGTTGGGGGTCAGGGGCCGGCTCGGCGCGGACGTAGCCGGAAGCGACTTGCAACTGCCGGAGTTCGCGGAGGGCGCGGTAGTAGGAGCGTTCGGTGGCATCGATGCGGCGCTGAAGGCGCGTGAAGGCGTCGAGGGATTGGACGAACGCGCGGCCGAGCGAGGCGTCTTCTTTGATCTCGGAGAGCTGGCTGGTCCAGAGCTGGGCTTCCAGGCGACGGAGACGGCGGAGCTGCCAATCGGCGTGAATCAGGGTGTCCACGAGGAAGCATTCGATCGGAGAGGCGGGATGAAACTGATCGTGGTATCCGGTGGAGAGGGCTTCCAGCTCGGCCGGATCTTCACCAGGAATGATTTGCGCTTCGGCATGAATGCCGGATTTCAGCGCGTTGAAACGAGAAGCGGCTTTGCCTTCCGGGGTGCGCGGCCCGGTAGACATGAGCGAATTGCGGCGATTCGCCTCGATTTGAAGTGGAGTAGCCATAATGATTCCCGACCTAACGGTATCGTTCGAGCGAAGACGCGCAGGGGTAGTTGGGGCGAGCGCGGCTGAAAAGACGGGAAATAGAAATTTCGTATTGGTGTGATTCAACCCGAAGGGGGCGCCGCGCGGAAGAATCGGCGGAATCTGCGTAAAATGGTTTCGGCGAATTTCCAAAATTGAATTTCGAACTGAGGAGCGGAGCGATGCGGCAACAGCGAACGGGATTGATCGGGAAGCTCATCCTTGCAGGGATTGCTCTGCCGGTGATCGGCGCGATGGTGGCTGGATCCGGTTGCAGCGCCAACTCGAACTCTAAGACGGTGGAGAAAGTGGCCGGCGGAACGTCTGCCGTAGAAAAACGGGCGGCCGCGTCAGCCGGAGCGGGGCCGGGAATTGACCTCAACTGTATTTACGAACATCTCCAGAAACCGCCGGAGTCCTTTCACTACGTTTACAAGAAGGAACCATCCAGCGGCTCTCCGGTGGACCAGGAAGCGGATGCCACGCCAGAGACGATTGACGGTTTTCGCAAGCAGCCCGATGGTACCCCGCAGCCGCTCCACGCCGTGCGCGCCGACGCGCAGAGCTGGCAGGCCGCAATGGCGG
>DATBID010000470.1:0-3682 GCA_036557125.1 Bryobacteraceae bacterium
CTTCCTGTACTTTCATCATCCGCTCCATTTCTGCAACGGATACTTGCTGGTTGGCGATCAGTCCCACCTTCCAGCGTCGCCCGCCGCCAAAGCGGACATTTCACGTGCTAATTGGACCGGACAATTCACATGCTAACGACACGCCACAACCAGGTGGCTTGCGGTTGGGTGCCTACTCAACTACAATCGCGCACGTGGAAAAGGAGGGCTGACTGATGAGGAAACGATCCCTACATCCTGGAATGGCTGTCCTACTTGCGGTGGTGTTGGCTGCTGCATTGGCTGGATTGGGTACAGCCCAATCAAGAAACGACGCAGTCCGTGTCGGCAATGCCGATCTTGGCGGAGTGGTAACGAGTTCGAAAGGGCCTGAGGCCGGGGTGTGGGTAATCGCCGAAACCACCGACCTGCCAACCAAGCTCGTCAAGATTGTCGTTACCGATGACATGGGGCGCTATCTGGTGCCCGAGCTTCCCAAAGCCAACTACAACGTTTGGGTTCGTGGCTACGGTCTGGTGGATTCACCAAAGGTGAAGGCAATGCCCGGCCAGAGCCTCAACTTGAAAGCGGTCCTGGCCCCGGACAAAAAGGCTGCGGCTCAATATTATCCGGCGCAGTACTGGTTCGCTTTGCTTCAGGTTCCGCCCAAGAGCGACTTCCCCGGCACCGGCCCTTCCGGGAACGGTATTTCTCCGAACGAGAAAAGCCAGGGCCAATGGATTCGTGACATTGTCAACACAGATGGCTGCACCGGCTGCCATCAGATGGGCGACAAAGCCACGCGCGAGATTCCGCAAAGTGTCGTGAGCCAATCCAAGGACTCGAAAGCAGCTTGGGACCTGCGGATCAGGGCAGGCCAGGCGGGCGCGGGAATGAGTGCCCGCTTCGACCAGGTCGGCCGCCAGCGCGCGCTTGCGATGTTCGCCGACTGGTCGGACCGGGTTGCGCACGGGGAATTGCCATCGGCCACCCCTTCCCGTCCTCAGGGGCGCGAGCGCAATGTTGTCGTCACCATGTGGGACTGGGCAGATCCCAAGGTGTATCTGCATGACGCCATCGCGAGCGACAAGCGGAATCCGACCGTCAACGCCAACGGCCCGATCTACGGAGCGCTGGAAGAAAGCGGCGATTATCTTACTGTTCTCGATCCTCTGCGCAATGCGACCAGTCAAATAAAGTTGAGAGTGCGCGATCCGGAGACACCGAGCTCCGCCGATACGAAGCCTTTCGCGCCGTCGCCGTACTGGGGTGATGAAGTGATCTGGAACAGCAAGACTACGGTCCACAGTTTCTCCATGGACAAGCAGGGACGCGTGTGGTCTGCAGCACGGGTCCGCAAGCCCCAGACGCCCGCATGGTGCCGGGCGGGGTCGGATCAGCCATCGGCCAAATTGTTCCCAATCAATCAGGGCCAGCGGGGGTTGGAACTCTACGAGCCGAAAACCAAAGAGACCACGACGATCGACACCTGCTTCACTTGGGGCCATGTGAATTTCGATGACCATGATGTGCTGTGGTCGTCTTTTGGCCCTACCGGCGTCGAGGGGTGGTTTGACACGAGGGTCTGGGACAAGACCCACGACGAGAAGAAGGCTCAGGGCTGGAGCGCGTTCGTTCTCGATTACAACGGGAACGGAAAGCGTGATGCCTACACCGAACCGAATCAGCCGGCCGATCCCACCAAGGATAAGCGCATCGCCGTGTCATTCTACGGCGATTCCCCGGCGCCGGACGGCTCGGTCTGGGGTTCCGTGCTGGGAATGCCAGGCGCGCTGGTTCGTTTCGTTCCGGGAACGCACCCGCCCGAGACGGCCTTGGCCGAGTACTATGAAGTGCCCTGGAAGAATCCGAAGGCGCCGGTCGAAGGCTTCTCGCCTCGCGGCATGGACGTCGACAGCAAGGGCGTAGTTTGGACGGTCCTTTCCAGCGGGCATTACGCCAGCTTCGATCGCAGTAAATGCAAGGGATCCCTCAACGGCCCGAGCGCAGCCACGGGGCAGCACTGCCCCGAAGGCTGGACCTTGTATGCCTTCCCCGGTCCGAACTACAAGGGAGCTGTCGAGAACGGCAGCGGCGACTCGGCGTACTACAACTTCGTCGATCGGTTCGATATGCTGGGCGCCGGCAAGGACGTGCCGCTTGCCACCGGAAATCTCTCCGAGGGATTGCTTGTGCTCGTAGACGGCAAGTTCCTGACTTTCCGGGTACCCTACCCGATGGGCTACTACGCCAAAGGGCTCGACGGCCGCATCGATAATCCGAGCGGCGGCTGGAAGGGCAAGGCCATCTACACGCCGATCTCTACGCGAGCTCCGTTCCACATGGAAGGGGGCAAAGGAACCACAAGCAAGCTTGTGAAGTTCCAGATGCGGCCGGATCCGCTGGCGGATTAGGTAATAAAGGCTAAACGTTTAGATAGGAACGACGCCGGTACTGTCGCCGATGGAGTCCTTTTCAACTCCAATCATGCGTAGGGCCGTCAACAGGATGTTGGATGCCGGTCCCGTAGCTCGCACATTCAGCCGGGCTTTATGTTTGCCGGACGCGCCGCCGACCAAAAGATAGCCGACGTTGGTGTGATTATGCTGGTTGGAGTTGCCCATATTGCTCCCCCACATAATCAGCGAATGTTCGAGTAAGGCGCCATCCCCGTCCGCGGTCTGTTCGAGCTTCTTCAGGAAATAGGCAATGCACTGGCAATGGTAGCGATTGATCTTGGCGTAATCCTCCATCTTCTGGGGATTTTCCCCGTGATGCGACGCGGCGTGGTTCGCCGTCTTCACTCCGGACTCGGGATAACTCCGCAGACTGATGTCGCGGGCAATCATCAGGGAAGTGACCCGCGTGATGTCCGCCTGGAAGGCGAGGACTTGGAGGTCGAAGTGCAGCTTGATGTGCTCGTCAAACGATTCGGGCACACCGAACGGAACATCCAGAGATGGAGATGCTGCGGATACTTTCTGGGCAATCTGCAGCCGCCGTTCCAATTCCCGAACGGAATCGAGATAGTCATTGAGCCGGTTCCGGTCATCAGCCGGTAGATCCAACTCGAAGCGAGCCAGCTTACGGGTGACCTTATCCAGGATGCTGGAATCTGTCTGCCTGCGAGCCTGGCGTTCCTCAAGGCTGGAACCTTCGCCGTACATCCGGCGGAATACGGCCATGGGATTAATTTCGTGCGGAAGCGGCCGCTCGGGGCTGGCCCAGGAAACTGAGTTGGAGTAGGCGCAGCTATAACCATAGCCGCACACGCCGGTATTTGCGGCCGGATCTTCAATGGCCAGTTGCATGGACGGCAATAGGGTTTCCTGTCCATACTTCTGGGCGATCATCTGATCGATACTCGTGCCGCAGCGGATATCCGCGCCGGTGGTTTTCTTCGGAGGAGAGCCAGTGAACGAGGCAGCGGCGCGATCATGATCCCCGCCCGTGGTTCCCGCGGGAGGCATGGCGGCAGTTGCGTCCAATCCCGCAACAATGGTTACCTGATTCCGCCACGGCGCCAGAGGCTGGTGAATGAACCCCAGCCCCACGTTGCGCTCCTCCGGCTTTTCGATTTTCACTCCTTCGAGACCTTCTGTACGATTGTCGGCCCAAAAGGTGGGACACCAGCCGTGAGGGGAAAACAGAGCCGCGAATCGCGTTTTGGGTGTGAGCGCCGCTGCCCGAGCCCCCGCCGGAA
>DATBID010000471.1:0-6580 GCA_036557125.1 Bryobacteraceae bacterium
CACCACGCTCATCCACGCCGAAGGTGACTTGGCCGTAGTGCATGTATTCGAGTTTCTGATCCAGCGTAATCACTTTTTCAGAGATGCTAGAGATGGTTCGTTCCTCTGCCTGGTGGGGATCGAAATCCGTTGATGCGACAACAATCTGCTCGCCTTTTTTCCAGTCACCGGGATTCAAGACTTCGATGGTGTTGCTACCCGCGGCGGCTGTTTTTGTCAGCTTGGTCCAGGAGTTTTTCTCCGTACCGTGCAGGTTCAGGGTTCCGCCCACCATCATGATCCCGCGGTCACCCATGGTTTCAATGTCTTCGCCCGGGACGTCATTGGTCAGGGTAATGGTCGCATTGCGCGTGTGGGGTTTGGCTTCAGTACCAATCTCCAGCTCCCCGTGCACCAGGATCCACTCGGTGGTCAGTTCAAGATCCTTCTTATCCGCGAAGCTCAGTTTGCCGTTGATCTTTAAGCCGTGCAGCGGCGGGGGACTGACATCGAGGACAACGTCCATGCCCTTCTCAATCGTGACAACGTCATCTTTGCCTGGCACTTTCTTGTCAGGCCAGGTGGCTGCATCAGACCAGCGTTTCGCGCTAGCCTTCGAAGAAGTTCTTTGCTGAGCCCAAACTACCGCATATCCGCCGAGGACGAAAAAGGCTGGAACCAGCAATGAAAGGAACAAGAGAGAATGTTTTCGCATCGTTAAACCTCCGTGATCGGGAAATCGATTCCGGTGTTGCGAAACAACGAATCGAATGATTGTCTAAGGCCGAGCTCGTGCCATGCAACAACTGAAAAACCGACCACGGGACTTTCATATTATGCTACTTTCTCCCGCGGGATTTCAGTCCGGTTTTGCGTCGGAGAATCGTGGCCAGCGTTCACAGGTCACGATGGCCGGAGATTTTCGGAAATGCTTTTCGGTGAGTAACCAGGCCGAGGCAACCCAACGCTCGACCATTCCCTGACCACGCCAATCCCCTCTGGATCTGGGCACAGCGGTTCGGACGCCAGAGCATCCAACGCGCCGGGTACTTATTCCTTCCAGCCTTCCGGCGGGTTACTGCCGCTCGCGATCTGGCGCGTCTTGTAGAGCCACTGGCCGTTAATTTTGACCCACGTGGCATACTCCTTTCCCTGAGTCGTCATCTTCATCGGATCGCCCAACTTCTCCTGCCGGTACTCGGTGAAAATGACCTGCGAGGTGGCCGTGTCGCCGTGCACGATGATCAGCGGATTTTCGATCGCCACGTTGAAAGCGGTCCTCTCGCGCGGGGGCGCTGCGGCAACAGCAGGCGCCGCTCCAGCCGCAGGGGCCGCGCCAGCCGGAGGCGCCGCGGAGGCGCGGTTGTATGCCTGCTTGATTCCTTCCTTCCCCTTGTAGTGCCTCGTGCCGAGAATCAACTCGCCGTCCTCGGCATAAAAGCTCTCTTCGCTCTGCCGATCCACTTTGCCGAAGTTGTAGTAGTAACGCGTGATCTGATCCAGGATCATCTGGCGGTCAATCAATGATTGCGCAGTCATCTTGTCTTCCGCACGCGCAGCCGGTGCGCTTGCCAATGCGATACCGCACAGCCCCAACGCGGCCGCCCGGACGGTCGCCTGACGAATGGAATTCAGTTTCATGAAATCCTCTTGTTAACTCGACTGATGTTCTCCTCATCGGAAATCGGCTTTGTCGGTCCACCGATTCCTGCCCCATAGACCGTGCTGCACTTTAGGCAAATCCTTACCTTGCGAGCCCTTACAGGACAGCATTTGGAACTGCCGCTGAGTTTTGAAGGTCCCGAGATATAGTAACAGAACGTTCCGGAGACATGGGTTATACTTTGTCGCTCCGCAGAACGCGGCGACGTTCATCGGCGCACCGGAGGTCGGACCCCCTGCCGTAGGGATACCTCGTGCCGAGAACCATCGAGCTGGTATACCAAGCGCGCTACATCGGCGAGGTGCGGCGCCGTGACGCGAGGAGTCCTGAGGCCGTGCTGAGGTCGAGATGCACCACGAGGAGGCCACTCCGGGGAGCGCGCGTTGGTGTAGGATGTCATCATGTCGTCCAACCGGAGCAATCGCATGAATGTCCCTCACCTCGTGCCGTCCGTGAGCCGCCGGCTCCTGTCCATAGGATCCCTCATGCTGGTGGCCGGCCTGCAGCAGCCGGTTCACGCGTCAGGCGTAGACCTCTCGAAATTCAGGCGCATCGAGCCGCAGTTCATCGCGGCGTTGGGAGACCCCGGGGCCACCTCTGGCAACGGCGCGCAATCATGGGGCTTCTGGAACCAGGACCCGGGCCCGCGCGCTTGCAAGCTGGACCACTACCACCAATTGAAGGCGGCCGGCGGCGTGGCGCCGGCACAGTGGAAATTCGACCCTAAGGACTGGTGGCTGGAGGAACACGGCTTGATCATGGAGAAGCCGACCTTTCCGCTGCCTCCTGGGAAATACCTCGTCACGGGCGACCGCGAGGTAACGACCGTGCTGACAATTCATCCCAAGGACAAGGACGGCAATCAGCGATGGGAACTCGCCGACGGCGCGACCCTCTACGATGTCACCCATCTTGGATGCCGCTCCGCACGCTACACGCCGGCGACGGCTAACAACTCGTGCTCGCCCGCGAACGTTCGGACCACGGGTTTTCCGGTAAATCCAGGTGCGGCCATGCCCGTCGTGAACGGCTGCCGCAAGCAGGACTACGCGGTTCTCATCGTCGTTGGGCTGCCCGCCACTCACTGAGTGGCCGCAGGGCGCGACCGCTCGCCACGTGACCACGCCGACACCCGAACGCTGCTTGTCCATCAAGTGGCCGGAGCGCCTCTAGACCAGATTCATAGCGGGAGGATCAGACCATTGCTCCCGAGTAACGCTGTAGTATTTACCGGGACCAGCGGGCGGATTTGTCGGCAATTGGGAAACTATTCAGTCGCCTAGCTCGGATGTAAGGATCGCTTCCGCATAGCCGTAATCCGTCCATGGCTGCAACCAGAAGCCGCCAAGTAGAAGTCCTCCCGTGACATCCAAGCTCGCTGTCTACCGAGTTCCGCCCGCCGGCGTCCCGCCGAAGTCGCGCGTCACCCGCTCAAGCAAAGCATCAAAGCTTGGGTCGCCGTGCAAGTGACTCAGTCGTGGCTCCCGCGCCAAATAAACCAACCATGGCGAGCGTTCCGCAAACGCCTGCTCCAGTAACGCAAAGGCTTGATCGCGGTTGCCGAGCGCTTCGTAAATCAATCCCAACTCATAGGGCGAAACATACCGCTCCGCCGATAGCGCCGTGAGCCGCTCCAGCGTCCGAAGCGCATCCTCCCGATTGCCGTTGGCGGCCTGCGCGTACCCAAGAAAGCTAAGTTGCATACTTACGCCCGAAAGTTCCGCCCCTTTTCGGATGGCTGCCTCCGCTTCACCCGTTGCGCGTTTGCCTAGGTAAGCCCAACCCTGAAAAATGCGGTGCCAGGAGAAGCCGGGGTCGTCGGCCAACGCACGCCATGATTCGCTGAGAGCTCGATCGAAGTTGTGCGCCATCACGTGGTGCCACATCAGGTGGAGCTGTGAAAATGGATCCGCGGGATCGAGGTTCAGGTAGATTTTGCTTTCGGCCAGCGACTCCTCCATGCGTCCCTCCGCCACCAACAGATGCGAATACCAATGGTGCGCCGGCCCGTAGCGCGGATTGAGCCGAATTGCCTCCGAAAACAACCGCTCGGCCTCAGGAAGCTCCCAACGGTAGTGGAGCAATGCGTAAGCCAGCGCCGCATGTCCCTCGGCCAGCTCTGGCTTCAGGCGAAGCGCCTGCTCTGCGTAAGACATCCCCTTTTGAAAACCCTCACGTGGCGGAAGCACGCCACCCTCCCAGCTCGCTAGTGTGTTGTAAGCGTCCGCCAGGCCCGTGTACGCCAGGGCATACGTCGGATCACGCTTGGCCGCCTGTTCAAAGTAGGCGATTGCCTCCATCGTGCCCGCTGGGCGTCTTCCCCAGTGATGGCGTCCTTTCAAATAGAGCGCGTACGCCTCCGGATCTTCCGAATGGCGTGCCGCCGACGCGGAGCTGACGCCGAGCAGTCGTGGGCGCAGCTTGCCTACGATCGCAGCCGTGATCTCATCCTGCACTTCGAACACGTCCGTTATTTCCCGGTCGTACCGCTCGGACCACAGTTGATGGCCGTCGTTGACGTTGATCAACTGAACCCCGATCCGGAGGCGGTTACCGGCACGCCGGACACTTCCGTCGAGGATCACACCTACGTTCAAGCGCCGCCCAATTTCGCGAATATCCAACCCGCGGCCGCGTACGGCGGCGGCCGACGTTCGTGCAATCACCTGCAGGTCGTCATACAGACTCAGCGCGTGGATCAGTTCCTCGGCCAGTCCGTCGCCGAATTGTTCGCCATCCTCACCGACGCTTATAAAGGGCAACACCGCAATCGAAGAAGCCGGACGCGTATCAGCTCGCGTCGTTTCGGAATAGGCTGGGACGCCGCCACTGCGAAGCGCCTCGAGCAGCTCCGCCATCGACTGGTAGCGCTCGGCGACCTGTTTCCGCAGACACCGCAGGATGATCTGTTCCAACCACGCGGGAACGCGCGGCTGGACCTGCGACGGCGGCGGTGGATCATGCAGCGCGATTTGGTGGATCGTCGACAGCAGGCTGGAGGCCTTGAAAGGCACCCGGCCCGTGACAGCCTCATAAAGGACCGAGCCGAGAGCAAAATCATCCGATCGCGCATCGAGCGGCTCACCGCGCGTCTGCTCGGGAGACATATAGGAAACCGTCCCCACTATCATTCCCGGCACCGTCTGTCCCGCATCGAGCGAATCGGCTCCCTCCGAAGTCAGCCGTTTGGCGAGCCCGAAATCGAGAACCTTCACTTGCCCGTCGTTCGCGACCATGATGTTCGCGGGCTTGATGTCTCTGTGAATCAATCCCGCGGCATGCGCAACCGCCAGCGCGCCGGCGAGTTGGATGGCATAACGGCCGGCCTCAGAAATCGGCAAGCCCTCGGGATGAATCAACTCCTTGAGCGTCTTACCCGTCACATACTCCATCACCAGGTAATCCACCCCGCCATTGTTCGCAATATCGTGCAGCGTGACGATATTCGGGTGATTCAGTCTGGAGACCGCCCGCGCCTCCTGAAGGAAGCGTTTCTTTCGATCCGGATCGGCGACATACGTTGAGGGCAGCACCTTAATCGCCACCGTTCGGTGAAGCCGCGTGTCGAAGGCGCGGAACACCTGTCCCATGCCGCCATGTCCGATTTTTTGTTCAATCCGATAGGGCCCGAGTTGTTCGCCAACGCTGACAGATGTCTCCGTCTGGAGCGGGCCGTCATTTTTCAAAAGACTCGCGACCCTCCCATGCTGGACGACTGAGGAACGCGGTGTCTTCCTGCGGCGCGTGCCCCTTCTGCCGGACGCCCTCTTGAGCCAGGAGTGCCGCGACTGTTGCACGCAACCCGGGGTCGGCCCGTTCCAACAGCGCGGTTCGCTCGGAAGGAGGCAGGGCCCGCGCCGCCTGATACAACTCCTCTAATTGGCCCCAACGTTCGGGCGTCATGGAGGACAGCTTATCAGGTAAAGGCTTAGCGACGCGGGCGAGGGAAACTAGCGCTGCCTACGATGCGGCAGCCCCGCCTTCACCGCTACCGACGGACCGAGTTGCCGCCCCGCTTTCAGCGAGTGGTAGAAACCGAAACCGGAATAGATGCGGAGATGGAAGACCTCATCCATCCGGTTCGTGTATCTGCCAGAGTGTGTTTGATGCAAGCTATCAGTGAAGGCTTTGCTATCGATTGCGATAGTGACGCGCGATCGGCCCGCTTCAGGGTGTCGTCGTGTCAACCGTGATTCGCTGAGCTTTAACCTGGCCAGTCAGGTGGTCCGTCTGGTTTCCCATGGTATCGAAGATATTTTCGATAAAGGTCCCGCTGTAGGCTGTGCCGCCGGGAGACACAGTAACCATTTCGATGACAAGGATTTTGCTGATCAACGCTCCTGTTGTGGTGTTGTAATTGAGTGCAAAATGGTTGACCTGGTAAGTGAAGTCCCCCGTCTTCTGCCATACGCCCAGGCAAAAATTCTGCTGTGCCGGAGAACGCGAGCCGACATTCAGAATTTCGGTCTCATCGCTGTGAAGCTGGCTGTAGCCCCAGAGGAGTTGGGTTCCGTCCGCAATGGATGGACTGTGGGTCGTGTTACCCATGGAGATAAACTGAAGACTCCACATTCCAACTACGGACGGCATCCCCCCACGCGCCATGTTGCTCAGTTCGAGAGGGAGGTCCGCAGACGAAACCAACTCCCGGGGATTCTGGGAATCCTGCGTGAGTTGCAGACCGGCGAGGGGACCCGCCTGTTGTGTCAGAGCACACGCGCTTGCCGCGGGGACCAACAGCATCCCAGCAACCGCTGCGCTCAAAATCGTCGTTACTGCTCGATGTGTTACTGTCATGATGGTTCCTTTCTATCGGAAATGGCTTGTCCGGAACTCCATGCGAGAAACGAGTGCGGAAACCGTAACGCAGACCCGATTTTTCTCGCGCTATTCTGAAATCACAGTGGGAGCAGACGGTCCAATCGTGGATACGACGCA
>DATBID010000472.1:0-4004 GCA_036557125.1 Bryobacteraceae bacterium
CGACTCGTAGATGTACACGTCGACTGCTGTTCTTGGCCCTGCCTGCTCCAGCTCGTTCTCAAGCTTGTTGAAGAGCCTCCAGTCTTTCGATGCAAACGCGACCTGACCGGGCGCGAGTGCACGGGCGGACTCCAGGTGACAAGACGGGACCGGAGCGAGTAGCGCAATTTGCGCGGCGTTCTGGGTATCCCCCATGCCGCTTACGTGTAACACAGATCTGGCCACGAAGGGGAATTCCGGCGGCACGACGTTCCACGCAATTCGATACAATTTGGGATCTCGCATGGACGACCTCAAAAACCTTATACGCGAAGTGCCGGATTTCCCCAAGCCAGGGATTCTCTTCTACGACATCACCACTCTGCTCAAGGACAAGTGCGGGTTCCGGGAAGTAATTGACGCGCTGCGGGCGCATTATCGGGACGCGCAGGTGGATACGGTTTTGGGAATTGAGGCGCGGGGGTTTATCTTTGCGCCTGCGCTGGCTTATGCGTTAGGAGCGGGATTCGTGCCAGTACGCAAGCCAAGGAAGTTGCCGGCCGAATGCGTCAGCGTCAGCTACGAACTGGAGTACGGCACCGACAGCCTGGAGATGCACAAAGATGCCATCTCGCACGGGCATCGAGTGCTGATTGTAGACGATCTGCTGGCGACAGGGGGGACGGCGGCGGCGGCGGCGAGGATCGTGGAAAACGTAGGCGGCACAGTGGCCGGAATCGGGGTTGTCATCGAGTTGACCTTCTTAAAAGGCCGCGAGCGGCTGGCCGGCTACGACGTCTTCTCTCTGCTCAAATACGACAAATGACAGATGCCCGGCCTGTGGTGCGGCGGGCGCGTGTTCCGGCCCTTGCTAAGATCAACCTCGATCTGCGGGTGCTCGGGAAGCGGGCGGACGGCTATCACGAACTCCGCACCGTCTTTCAAACCATCTCACTTGCGGACATGCTGGAGGTCCGGTTTCTCCCAGGAAGGAGTACCGAGATCGAACTGCTCGACTCCCAGGACATTCCGGACAACCTGGCTTTGAGGGCAGCGGAGGCAGCGATAAAGGCAATGGAGGTCCGCGGCCAGATATTCATTAACCTCAGAAAGCGCATCCCGATGGGGGCCGGATTAGGCGGCGGATCAAGCGACGCAGCCGCGGTGCTGCTGGCATTGAATGCCTTGACTGGCCGGTCTCTGCCGCTCGAGCGGCTGTGCGAGCTAGGGGCCGGCTTAGGTAGCGACGTGCCGTTTTTTCTGCTGGGAGGAGCGGCGGTGGGCATCGGGCGCGGGACGGAGCTCTATCCGCTGCCGGATTGTCCGGCACAATTTGGGTTGCTCGTGGCGCCGGACGTGGCGGTTTCGACAGGCGAAGCCTACGCGGCGCTAGACGTCCATGCGGCAACCCGGCGTTTGACAACCAAGTCACAGGAAAATAAAATAGTTAGTTTCCAGTCCCTGGTCTGGGATAGGGGTGTCTCAAGGGCCGGTTGTAACGATTTTGAAGCTGTGGTATTCAAGCAGCACAGGCGGCTCAAGTGGCTGAAGCAGCGGCTGCTGGATGCCGGGGCTTCGGCGGCTTTGATGACGGGAAGCGGTTCGGCGATATTCGGGCTGTTCCCGAGCGATGCCGCAGTGAGGGGCGCCCTGAAAAAATTGAGTGATGCGAAATCAGGTGAACGGTTTTTTCGTTTTTCGTTGGTGAACCGGACGCGCTACCACTCGCGGTGGTGGCGCGCGCTCGAAGCTCATATCGATCAGAAAACATGGCCGCCCCAAAGCCGATACGCGCGATGACTCACGATCGCATCAAAATCTTTAGCGGAAACGCGAATCCCGCGCTCACTAGCGAGATCTGCGCTAGCCTCGGCCTGGAGGTGGCCGAGGCTAGCATCAAGCAGTTTTCGGATGGCGAGACGTACCCTCAAATTTTGGAAAATGTGCGCGGCGCGGACGTTTTCGTGGTGCAGCCCACATGCCATCCGGTGAATGACCACTTGATGGAGCTGCTGCTGATGATCCATGCGCTGAAGCTGGCTTCGGCGCAGCGCATCACGGCGGTGTTACCGTATTACGGGTATGCGCGGCAGGACCGCAAGGACAAGCCGCGGGTGCCGATTTCGGCCAAACTGGTGGCTTCGCTGCTGGAGACGGCCGGGGCAGACCGGGTGCTGGCGCTCGATTTGCACGCGGCGCAGATCCAGGGGTTCTTCGATATTCCGGTGGACCATCTGTTCGCCTCCCCCGTGCTCGTGGAGCATTTCAAGGCGCTCAATATTCCGCAGCTCACAGTGGTATCGCCGGACCCGGGCGGCGTGGAGCGGGCGCGCGCGTTCGCCAAGCGGCTGAACTGCCCGCTGGCCATCATCGACAAGCGCCGGCCGGAAGCGAACGTGGCCGAAGTCATGAACGTGGTGGGCGATGTAGAAGGCCGCCATTGCCTGGTGGTGGACGATTTGATCGACACCGCAGGTACGCTAGTGAAGAGCACAGAGGCGTTGCTGGCGAAGGGGGCGTCGGGAGTTTCCGCTTGCGCGACGCATGCGGTGCTTTCGGGTCCGGCCGTCGGGCGGATTGAAGAATCGGAGCTCGATTCGGTGGTGTTCACGAATTCGATTCCGCTCTCAAAGGCGGCGGCGAAATCGAAGAAGATCAAATCGCTGTCGATTGCCGGGTTGCTGGCGGAAGCGATCCGGTCGATACACGAGGAGACATCAGTTAGCGTGCTGTTCATTTGACGAATAAGCGATCAGCAATCAGCGGTCAGCTATCAGCTAAAACCAAGACGCCCCGCCAACGGGGCTTTAGCTGAAAGCTGATCGCTGAAGGCTGATAGCTTTTAGGGCGAACGGACTTCGAGCTAACCACTCGAACCCACGGTAGCCCACGAAGGAGAAAGAGAAGTGAGGAAAGATATCACAGTGGCCGCGGACGTTCGCGAAACGCGCGGCAAGAACGAAGCGCACCGTACACGCCGCGAGGGGAAAATTCCGGCGGTGGTGTACGGCGCACACCAGGACCCAATCAGCGTGGCCGTGAATCCGCGGGAAATCCTGCGGATTATGGGAAGCGCTACCGGTTCGAACACGATTTTCAGTTTGCAGGTGAACGGCAACGCACCCACTCCAGTGATGATGGTCGATCAGCAGGTCGATCCGATCAAGGGGACGCTGCTGCACGCCGATTTTAAGCGAATCGATCTATCCAAGCGCTTGCGGGTCACCATTCCGGTGCATACGCACGGCGAGCCGAAAGGCGTGAAACAGCAGGGCGGGATGCTGGATATTGTGAATCGTTCGGTGGAAATCGACTGTTTGCCCGATGACATTCCCGACAAGTTCGAAATGGACCTCTCGGAGCTGATGTTGGGGCAGAGCCGCCGGGCGAGCGACATTCCGCTTTCGGGATCGATGAAGCTGATGAGCCCGCCGGATTCGGTGATCGCGCACGTAGTCACACATCGCGGCGAAGAAGCTGCCGAGGCGGCGCCGGCGGAAGCCGCGGCCACTCCGGCAGCGGGCGCTGAACCCGAAGTGATCAAGAAAGGCAAGAAGGAAGAAGCCGGGGCTCCAGCAGAGAAGGGCAAAGCCGAGGCCAAGACCGAGGAGAAGGGCAAGAAGAAGTAATCGCCCATGTTCCTGGTGGCCGGCCTGGGCAACCCCGGCGAGGAGTATGCGCACACGCCGCATAACCTCGGTTTCCTGGTGGTGGACCGGCTGGCGGAACGGAACGGCATCCGGGTGACGCGCAAGGATTCGCACGCTCTGATGGGGGTGGGTGAGATCGAAGGGCGGCCCGTGATGCTGGCGAAACCGCAAACGTATATGAATCTGAGCGGCACATCGGTCCAGCCGCTAATGGAGAAGCACGAGATTCCGGTGGATCGCCTGATTGTGGTTTACGACGAGCTGGACTTGTCCTGGGGGGCGCTGCGGATCAAGCCGAAGGGATCGGCGGCCGGCCACAATGGCATGAAGTCAGTGATCGAGAAGTTAGGAACCGAGCAAATTGTTCGCGTGCGG
>DATBID010000473.1:0-5202 GCA_036557125.1 Bryobacteraceae bacterium
GGCTTCGGCTACCGTTTCGAACAATCCGAGTAGGCTTGGGCTTCGGAAATCCTTTAATCCCGAATTCACCGCCTCTTAACTAATCTGTAACTGCCTCACGGTAAGTTGGTGCTGAAAAGATGACCTCAGCCATGAAAAGAGTCCTGCTCATCGAGGACGACTCCGACCTGTTTTCCCTGTTGAAATACAACCTGGAAAAGGAAGGTTTCGCCCTCACCGGCTTGCAGACCGGCAAGGGAGCGCTCGACCTCTGCCGCCGGGTGAAACCTGATCTCATTCTGCTCGACATCATGCTGCCGGATTCCGACGGCCTGGACATTTGCAAGGGTATTCGCAACGACCCTGAGCTGGCCTCCGTTCCCGTTATATTCCTCACCGCTCGGGCTTCCGAAACCGATCGCATCGTGGGTCTCGAACTGGGCGCCAATGATTACGTCGTCAAACCTTTCTTTGTTCGCGAGCTGATTGCCCGTATCAAATTGCAGTTCCGCAATCAGATCATGCCGGCCCGCTTGCTCGAAGCCGGCGGTCTGCAGTTGGACCGCACCAGTTGCCAGGTCCGTTTGAACGGCTTACCGCTTTTACTTACCGCCACGGAGTTCCGCCTGCTGGAATTCCTCATGAGCCGCCCAGGCGTGGTTTTCAGCCGCGAGCAGTTGTTGAACGCAGTCTGGGGTCGGGACCGCGCCATTACAGACCGCGCTGTGGATGTCTACGTCCTGCGGCTGCGCCAGAAGGTCGAATCCGATCCGGCGAATCCTTCCCTCATTCACTCTGTACGTGGATTCGGCTACACTTTCGAACCGCGGCGGGAACGAGCGGCTGTTGGCTAACTGGGCCGGGCTTCCACCCGCATTCGGATTTTTGCGCGACGCAAATCGCAACCGTGCCACGCTCCCCATGCTGAAAGGGCATGGATGCGCAGATAATTTACTGAAAACAAGGCACATCTTAAACTTCAAGCAAATATTCCTGCAAGCCGCTAAATTTGCTTGACAATATAGCGCTCATATTTTATTATCAGAACTGGGTAAGGCCACAGGCCGCCCAAACAAATTCTTCAAGGAGCTACTAAACCAATGTCTCTCAGCCATTTCGATCCGCTCGCGAACCTGCGTATGTTCGAGGATGCCTTTTCGCGCCTGCTTACCGAGCCGTCCTCCAATCGTCCCTGGTCGCCGGCCGTCGATATCTATGAGACCGAAAACGAGCTGGTGCTGAAGGCCGACTTGCCTGACGTCAACCAGAAGGACATCGACGTCCGCGTTGAAAATCAAACACTTACGATCTCCGGATCGCGTAATTTCGAGAAGTCCGGGGATCAGAAGGGTTACCACCGCATCGAGCGCAGCTACGGAAACTTTGTCCGCAGCTTCGCCATCCCCCACACCTTCGATACCGAGAACATCAAAGCCGAGTATCAGAACGGGGTCCTCTCGGTCACGCTCACCAAGAAAGAAGCCGCCAAACCGCGTCAGGTTAAAATCGAAGTGAAGAATTGACGCATCTAATATAAGCGATCAGCACTCAGCCGTCAGCCAGCAGCGAGCTGAAAGCTGACGGCTGATCGCTGAAAGCTTAGAAAATGTTCCGACCAGACAAACTAACCCAAAAAGCCCAGGAAGCCTTGCAGCAATGCCAGGCTGTCGCCGAAAAGAACCAGAGCCAGGTCATCTTTCCTCTCCATCTGCTGGCGGCGCTGGCGGAGGAAAAGGAAGGAATCGTCCGGCCGGTTTTAGAGAAGGTCGGAGTGCATCCCGACGCCCTGCTGTCGGAAGCGCAACGCATGCTCGCCCAGCTTCCCCGCACCTCGGCACCTCAGCCCAGCGTGTATCTTTCGCAGCCCCTCAACGAAGTGCTGGAGCGCGCCTTCGCTGAAGCCGAACACTTTAAAGACGAATTTGTCTCCACCGAGCACTTGCTGCTGGCTCTCGCCGAGCAGCGCAAAGATCCCGCCGGCCAACTGCTCGACCGCGCCGGCGCCACCCACGACGCCATCCTGAAAGCGCTGGTTTCCATCCGCGGCACACAGCGCGTCACCGACCAAAATCCTGAATCGAAATATCAGGCGCTCGCCCGCTACGCCCACGACCTTACCGAATCCGCGCGCCAGGGCAAGCTTGACCCCGTGATCGGCCGGGAAGACGAGATCCGCCGCATCATGCAGGTCCTGAGCCGCCGCACCAAGAACAATCCCGTTCTGATCGGTGAGCCGGGCGTGGGCAAAACCGCCATCGTCGAAGGTCTCGCCCAGCGCATGGTCCGCGGCGATGTCCCCGACCAGCTCAAAAACAAGCGCCTGGTCATGATCGACCTCGGCTCCATGATCGCCGGGACCAAATTTCGCGGCGAATTCGAAGACCGCCTCAAAGCCGTCGTCCGGGAAATCATCGAATCGAACGGCGAAATCATCTGCTTCATCGACGAGCTGCACACGCTCGTGGGCGCCGGAGGGGCCGAGGGCGCGATCGACGCCGCCAATCTGCTCAAACCCGCGCTGGCTCGCGGCGAGCTGCGCTGCATCGGCGCAACCACACTTAACGAATATAAGAAGCACGTCGAAAAGGATGCCGCCCTGGCCCGCCGCTTCCAAACCGTAATGGTGGGCGAGCCTTCCGTGGACGATACCATTGCCATTCTGCGCGGCCTCAAAGAGAAGTTCGAAATTCACCACGGCGTGCGCATCAAGGATGCGGCCATCATCGCAGCCGCGGTGCTCTCCCATCGTTACATCGCCGATCGCTTCCTGCCCGATAAGGCTATCGACCTGATTGACGAAGCCGGCTCCGCCCTGCGCCTGCAAATCGGCTCCATGCCCATCGAAATCGATGAAATAGATCGGCGCATCGCCCACCTCGAAGTCGAGCGTCAGGCGTTAACTAAAGAAAAGGACGCCGCCTCCCTCGAGCGTCTGCGCCACATCGAAAGCGAACTCGAGGGTCTGCGCGGCCAAGCCGCCGGCCTCAAGGAGCGCTGGAACCGCGAAAAAACCGCCATCTACCGCGTGAAGGAACTGAAAGCCGAGCAGGAACACCTGCGCAACGAAGAAGAAAAGGCGCGCAATGTGGGCGATTGGGAAAAGGCCGCCCAGCTTCGTTACGGCCGGCTCTCCCAAATTGAAAAGGATATCCAGGCCGCCGAGCAGGAACTCGAATCGGTGAAGGAGAACGCCCTGCTCAAAGAAGAGATCGACGAAGACGATATCGCCCGCATCGTGGCCAAGTGGACCGGCATCCCCGTCACCCGCATGCTGGAAGGCGAAGTGAAAAAGCTCATGCACATGCCGGAGCGCCTCAAGGATCGCGTAGTCGGGCAGGATGAAGCCGTCCGCCTGGTCTCCAATGCCATTCTTCGCAACCGCGCCGGGCTGAGCGATCCCAATCGCCCCATCGGCAGCTTCATCTTTCTTGGACCCACGGGCGTGGGCAAAACCGAGCTGGTCCGCGCTCTCGCCAACTACCTCTTTGACGACGATAAGGCTATGATCCGCGTCGATATGTCCGAGTATCAGGAGCGCCACGCCGTCGCCCGTATGATTGGCGCGCCTCCGGGTTACGTCGGTTACGATGAGGGCGGCCAGCTCACCGAGCAGGTGCGCCGCCGGCCTTATTCCGTGGTGCTGTTCGACGAAATCGAAAAGGCTCACCCGGATGTCTTCAACGCCCTGCTGCAAATCCTTGACGATGGCCGCCTCACCGATGGCCAAGGGCGCACGGTCAGCTTCAAGAACACCGTAATCGTTATGACCTCCAACATCGGTACCGGCATGGTGGAAAAGAATACCATCGGCTTTTCTGTGCATGGCAAAGACAGCCGCACTGAGGACACCCGCAAGCGCCTCCTCGATGCGTTACGTCAACAATTCCGTCCGGAGTTCCTGAACCGCATCGACGATATCATCGTGTTCAATGCCCTGACCAAAGAACATCTGAGCCAGATTGTGGAGATCCAGTTGCGCAATGTCAGACAATTGCTCAAAGACCGTAAAATTGCGCTGGAGGTGACGCCGGCCGCCAAGGAACGCCTCATCGAAGAAGGCTACGAGCCGCAATACGGAGCTCGCCCCATGAAGCGGGCGGTCCAGCGGCTCATTCAGGATCCTCTGGCCGTGCGGCTCATCAACGGCGAATTCATCGAAGGCGATACTGTGGTAGTAGATGTGGGTGCGGCTGGAGGCGAGCTGGTCTTCAGCCGCCAGGTGCCCGTGGCAGCTTAGGTGAGGTTCCTATGAACGCAGTCAAAACCGCCCTTCTTCTTGGCCTGCTCAGCGGGCTCTTCCTGTTCGCGGGAGAGTCCCTGGGCGGCCGCCAAGGCCTGTATTACGCCCTGATTTTTGCGGGCGTTATGAATTTTGCGGGCTACTTCTTTTCCGATAAGATTGCGCTCTCCATGTACCGTGCGCAGCCCGTCTCGGAAACGGAGAACCCGGAAGCTTATCGGCGGGTCGAGCCGATCGTGCGCAACCTCTGCCATCGCATGAACCTGCCCATGCCGAAGCTGTACCTGATTCCCGAAGATTCCCCCAACGCCTTCGCCACCGGCCGCAATCCTTCGCACGCTTCGGTGGCCTTCACTACCGGCATTCTGCGGCTGATGAACGACAACGAAATTGAAGGCGTGGTGGCGCATGAGTTAGGCCACGTGCTGCACCGCGACATTCTCATCAGTTCCGTAGCCGCTATGGTGGCCGCGGCTATCACGATGCTCGCGCGCATGGCGTTCTGGTTCGGCCCACGCAGCGATAGCGATGATGACCGCGGCGGCATGTGGGGCGGCCTGTTCATGATGATTCTCGCCCCGATCGCCGCGATGCTTATCCAGATGGCCATCTCCCGCTCCCGCGAGTACGACGCCGATGCAGCCTCCGCCAAGTATGTCGGCTCGCCGTATCCGCTGATCAACGGCTTGGAGAAGCTCGACACCTGGTCGAAGCGTATTCCCATGGATGCCTCGCCGGCCACCGCTCACATGTTCATCATCAAACCGTTCACCGGCGAAGCCATCATGCGCCTGTTTTCCACGCATCCTTCCACCGAAGATCGCATCGCCCGCCTACAGGCGATGAGGTGAGGAAGCTGTCAGCTATCAGCCAAATGGAGCTATCAACTCTCAGCCATCAGCTATCAGCCGAAAAAGCGCTCGCGAAACGCTCGCTGCTACGATCTGAGCCGCCGATCAGAGCCGCAACCGCAGGGAGCGGTC
>DATBID010000474.1:0-1764 GCA_036557125.1 Bryobacteraceae bacterium
TGCTCGGCATGATGCCGCATCCGGAGCGCGCCGCCGAGCCGGAGCTCGGCATGACCGACGGCGCCAAGTTTTTCCATTCGCTGGTTGCAGCGATGGTGGCGAAGTAGCTTAGGACTTCCTCATCGGCAATTAGCCACGAACATCCTTTTGTTCATTGTGAGCTGCCCGCTTCCGAAATTACTCCGTTTTCTCGCACATGAACACGTGTCGAGCAGTCGACACGAAAGCTTAGTGTTCCCCTGAAGCGCACAGCACGACGCAGGCCAACTTCTCCGTTACGACACGAATCCTTGCTGTAGGCGCAGCGTCCAACGTTCTGATTCTTGCTGCTCCTCGAGCGAGTCATGTCGGTTCGGCGCTGCCTCTTGTTTTCGGCATTTGTGTTTGTCCTGTTGTCGGCGTGGGCGCTGGCCTCCGCACAACAAACCTCAAGGTACTTCCTCGCCGCCGGGGAGAGATGGGAGGTCGGGGTCTGGGGCGGCGAGGCTTTCGGAAAGACCGCCAGCCAGACGTTCGGCGAAAGCCAGATCACCATGGCGGGCTTCCGCGCCGGTCACGTCATCTATCAAAGCCCCGACGGATCGGAGCATCGCCGCTCCCTGGCGTACACCATTGAGTTGCAGCCGCTCTTCTTTGTCACCCGCCCGCAGACCGTTTACGGTGGAGGCTTCTCGCCAGTGGGCTTGCAGTGGAATTTCGCTCCGCGAGGTCACGGGCGCTTTCGACCGTATCTCGAGTTCCATGGCGGAGGCATGTTCACCCAGAAGAACGTTCCACCCGGACGTACGGATACGTTCAACTTCACCATCTCAACCGGCCCCGGTGTGATGATCGCGCTGAAGCCGAAGCAGGCGCTCAGCGTCAGCCTTGACTACTGGCATCTCTCCAATGCATCGCTGGGACACGACAACCCGGCATTCAACACCATCGAGCTCGTCGTGGGATATCACTGGCTGGTTGGGAAGGGGGCAGGACACAGGCAGGCCAGGAGTCCACAACCGGGGGAGGCAAGGCCCTCGGCGCGCACCGGTCATCCAGCTATCGACGCGCAGTAGACAGGTGCGGGTGCCCCACTCATCCGTGGTTTGCGAATGAGTGGGTACGCTAACGGCCTACAGATTCTTCTTCGTCCACTGATCGACGCGATTCAGCGCTTCCTGCAGATGCTCGATTGAGTTTGCGATGCTGAAACGCAGGTAGCCTTCACCGAACGATCCAAACGCAGTGCCCGACAGCGCCGCCACACCCGCCTCCTCCAGCAGAGCGTCGGCCAGCTTCTTCGAGGTCCAGCCCGTCTGCTTGATGTTGGGGAAGGTGTAGAACGCGCCCTTCGGCAGCCGGCAGGAGAATCCCTTGATCCGGTTCAGCCCGTTCACGAAGACGTCGCGGCGCTTCAGGAACTCCTGGCGCATGCGCTCCGGCTCCGTCTGGTCGCCGGCGATCGCCTCGATGCCCGCAATCTGCGTGAAGGTCGCCGTACACGAAGTCGAGTTCGTCGCCAGTCGCGCGATGTGCGTCGCCAGGTCGGGCCGCATCACACCGTAGCCCAGCCGCCAACCGGTCATGGAATAGGTCTTTGAAAACCCATCGAGGATGATGGTGCGGTCCTTGAAGCCGGGCACCGCGACAATGCTGTGCGGCTCGCCCTCGAAGAGCAGCCGGCTGTAGATCTCGTCGCTGAGCACCATGATCTCGCGGTCGCCGATGGCAACCGCAATGTCCTGGACATCCTGCTTGGTTAGAATGCCGCCGGTGGGATTCTGC
>DATBID010000475.1:0-7392 GCA_036557125.1 Bryobacteraceae bacterium
CCCATGACCCCGGAACGCCTTCGTCGAATTCGTGCCGTTTATGAAGCCGCGGTGGATGCCTTGGCTGCGGGGCATCACGCTGTTCTCGAACGCGAATGCGCGGGGGATAGCGATCTCCGCCAGGAGGTGGACCGGCTGCTCAGCGCGCGTGAGCACATCCCTGAATGGCTCGAACAAACCCACCGCGCGGCCGGCAATGCGGTGCTACTAGATGCTCCTTCCACCACTACCAGCCACTGTGCTCCGGCAGAGGGGATAGTCTTTTCGCCAGGGAGCGTGTTGGGGCAACGCTACCGTATCGTTCATTTGCTGGGTCAAGGCGGAATGGGTACGGTGTACCGCGCCGATGATTTACTGCTCGGCCAGCCGGTGGCCCTGAAGTTTCTGCCTGCCGCTGCTACCGCGAGCCCCTCGGAGCTGAGCCGCTTCCGGAATGAGGTGCGCTTGGCGCGCCAAGTATCGCACCCCAATGTTTGCCGGGTTCATGACATCGGGGAGGCGGAAGGGCTGACTTACCTGAGCATGGAGTACGTAGACGGTGAGGATCTCTCCTCGCTGCTACGGCGGATTGGAAAACTCCCGCCGGAGAAAGCTCTGGAGATTGCCCGGCAGCTTTGCGCCGGCTTGGCCGCCGCGCACGATAAGGGCGTCATCCTTCGGGACTTGAAGCCCGCTAACATCATGCTCGATGGCAAAGGGCAGGTGCGCATCACCGATTTTGGAATAGCCGGCATGGCCGCGCAGATCCGGGACGTGGGGAGCGGAACGCCCGCCTATATGTCGCCCGAACAGTTGGCAGGAACGGGGGTGACGGCGCTCAGCGACATCTACTCGCTGGGAGTCGTTCTTGGCGAGCTGCTTACCGGAAAACGGCCGCCTATCGCACCGGGCGAAATAGATTTGGACCCGGCCATAGAGCGGGTCATCGAGCGATGCCTGGAGCCTGACCCGCACTTGCGGCCGGCCTCTGCCTTGTCAGTCTCGGCAGCGCTGCCGGGCGGGCATCCACTGGCGGCAGCTTTAGCGAGAGGGGAAACACCGGCGCCGGAACTGGTAGCCAATGCGGGACCGGTCGAAGGGCTGCGCCCTTCGGTAGCAGTTGCCTGTCTCGCACTGGTTATAGTTGGCGTGGGATTGCTGTGCGTCCTGCGGCAGAAGCACGATCCGATTAACCAGATTCCGATGGAAAACTCTTCCGAAGTGTTGGCCGCCAAAGCGCGAGAGATTACTAAATCGTTCGGCTACACTGAGCGGCCGGTTGATACTCTCTTCGCGTGGTATTACGACATGAACTATCCCCGCTACGCCAGCGAGCGGAAGGATGGCCAAATTCGTGAGAGGATACCCGCTCGGTATCCACCCGCGGCCTACTTTTGGTATCGACAGAGTCCCCAATACCCGAGCACAACAGAGCTCGACACTGACCCCTCGTTTTTTCATCGAGAGACCCTGGAACCGGGCATGCAGGCCGTCGTTTTGGATTCGGAAGGCAGGCTGCTGGAATTCCATGCGCGGCCGTCTGCCGGCCCTCCCGGGAATGTTACGACACGGGCATTCGGCTGGCCTCAACTGTTCGCCGCGGCCGATCTGGATCCGGCGAATTTTCGGGAGACTCCGCCGGAGCTCACACCGGGTGCGCCGTTTGATGCCCAGACCGCCTGGACCGAGGTTTCTAATAATGTTTCCAATGGAAAGCTCCGCGTGGAGGCAGCGGCATTTCGCGGCCGGCCAGTGTTCTTCCGGGTACTCGGTCCTTGGATACGATCCGGCCAATCTCCAGCGCTATTCCGGGGAACTAATGCGCTGGCGGTGGCCGTCTCCTCGCTGCTGGTGTTGCCGGCGGTATGCAGCTTCCTGGCATGGCGGAACGCGCGCACCGGCCGCAGCGACCGCCGTGGCGCTTTTCGTCTGGCCGTGTTCACAATGCTGTGGGTCTTGCTTCAGGCTCTGGCGCCGGCACATCACACCCCCGCCGCGGCAGAGTTTACTCTCCTTTACCAGGCGCTTAGAAGCGCGGTAATGATAGGAGTTCTCCTTTGGGTGATCTACATGGCTTTCGAGCCTCAAGTACGGAGACGCTCCCCCGAATCTCTCGTTTCCTGGAGCCGACTACTCGGCGGCCGGATTCGGGACCCTTTGGTGGGCGGACATTTGCTGATTGGCTTCGCCATGGGAGTCGGCGCCATTGTCGTAGCGCAGGCTTTGCTTACGCCGCCCTTTCAATCGGCCAGTCTTTTCCGTAATGGGCCATGGTTGCCGTGGTCTGGGGGTGCGGTTTTGGCGATTTGGTTTTCGCACCTCACTCTCGCCGTGTTTGGCGGCCTGGGTTACATGTTCGTGCTGAACCTGGCGTTCCTGGCGGTTCGGCGCAAGTGGTTGGCTCTCTCGATCTTCATTCTCGTGTCGGCGCTCGTATCGGCCCCCTACGCGACGGGTCCCTTGGCAGCCGTAGGACGTTCGCTACTTTTTTTTGGATTGACTGCGATTGCCCTGACAAGGTTCGGCGTACTTACTTTGGCCGCCGCCATGTACGCCGCGCTCACGCTGTTGGATTTCCCGCTCACGACGAATTGGTCGGCATGGTACGCCCCAACCGCACTGCTGGCGATCTGCACACTGCTTGCTCTCGCGCTGTTCGGATTTATGACAACGCTAGCAGGTCGCCCGGCTCTGGCGAGCGGCGTGGACGAACGCTGGGTCCGGTAAGGCTGTGGACGAAGATTCCTCAACAATTACAAATTTGTTGCTGGAGTGGCGCTCTGGGAACATGGATGCCAGGGGCCGGCTCATGGAGCTCGTGTACCGTGAGTTACATCGCATGGCATCTAGGGAAATGCGCCGGAATCGCCGGGAACACACGCTCCAAACGACAGCCCTGGTCCACGAAGCTTACATCCGTTTGTGTGGTTCGCAGCCGATTCAATGGCAGAACCGAGCGCACTTCTTAGCGGTTGCCGCCCAGCAGTTGCGTCGCGTCTTGATCGATCATGCGCGCCGCATTCGCAGCAAGAAGCGTGGCGGCGGCTGGATTAAGGCTGAGTTGTTCGAGGCTGACGGTGCGGCCTGGCAGTTCGACGAGCGGGTGCTGGCCGTGGATCAAGCCTTGGTACGTCTGGAGGCGCTCGATTCCCGCGCCGCGAAAGCGATCGAACTGAGGTTCTTCGGCGGTTTGACCCCAGCCGAAGCCGCAGAGGCATTGGATATCTCGGTCACTACGTTGCAGCGCGATTTAGACTTCGCACGAAGTTGGCTCGCAAGCCAGCTTCGATGAACGGCGGACTGCGAGCTATGCCCACCAAATCGTTCGTCGCCTGAGCGCTGCTGTCATTGGTTCGCCGGGGCGCTCATTGGGCGATCTGCATCCCATAGCGGCAGGTGCGGAAGGTCTCGGCCGGAACCCACGTCCCATGGAACGCCATGCGCACCCGCACCGGCAGGCGGAATAGCGCGACTGGCCCAGCGCTTACGTGGCGCGCGTCGAGCACGGCGAGGTCGCTGTGGTTCTCGGCCAGCCGGTTGACCACAGTCAGCAGATAGCCGTCGCCTTCCGCGGAATCCGGCCGGCGGGGAACGAACTGTGACTCCTGAACCGCGCTCGCCGGGCCGGGGTTCCAACACTCCATCTTTCCTGTGTTGTGATCCACATGGCCGATAGACGAACTGCCGTCAGGGCCGCGCCCCGCCACCATGTACCCGTGTTGGTAGCCGTGGCCCTGGTAACGGTCGTCCGTGCGCGGCAATTCTCCGGGGATGCGCGCCAGCGGCCGCAGCGTGTATCCACGATTGCCGTTCGCCAGATCAAAGGTGAACTGCGTCAGGATCGGCGGCGGCACTGGGAAAGATTCGCCCGACGGGGTTGGAAAGAAGTCGAAACATGGGCCGTCGTACAAGCAGACGTCGAGATGAAGCTTCGAGCCATCCTCATACGCATTCATCATGTGACCAGCGCTCATGGTGGGACCGCGGAACCAGCGGATGTCCCGCGCCGTGCCGTGGCGCGGGACAATCGCCACCCGGGTTTCCTGCTCCGGATGCCACTGGTAGAAGGATCCGCCACGCTTCACTGCTTCCATATCGGTGATGAACGGAAAAAACGGGAACACCGCGTAATTCGGCGTCACCGCGAAATCGTGGACCATGCCCGGCCAGGGCATCTCGAACCAGATTTCATCAATGACCCGGCCGTCGCGATTGAGCGCGTAAAAGACTATGTCTTTCGTGCCGTCGCCCTTTGCCTGATAAGAGAAGGTCAGCATTTCGTCGTGAACCAGGTCGAGCTTGGGATGGGCGCTCAAGCTCACGCTGCTGATGGCTCCGCCGAAATCCCAATGCCCGCGGGTTTCCAGGGTCTCGGGATCGAGTTCGTAGGGCAGGTCGTCTTCTTTGAGGGCGAGGAGCTTGCCCGCGTGGAACACGATGTTGGTATTGGCGGTTCCCATCCGCGTGCCGCCGGCCTCGGGGTCATTAGTGAAACGGTTGCGATACCGCCCAAACAGCGAGCGCCGGGCCTTCTCCTGGAGCACGAAGCGCTCGGTGCGCACCCAGCGGCTCATGTAGTCGACCTGTCCGCCCGAGAAACGAAAGGTATGCACCATGCCTTCGCCATCGATAAAGACGTCGGCGCCATCGCGGGGCGGGTACTGGCGATCGGGACCACAACGGAGCAATGTTCCTTCGATTTCCGGGGGCAAGTGACCTTCTACCAACTCCAATCCGCGAACAGTGGCCTCGACGCGATACGGATGGCCCCAACCTTTATACAGCGGTATGTCCGGAAATCGAATCTCCACGGGCTCTCCTGGGTTGTTGAATTACTTATGCACCAGATACGCGACAATCGCCGCGAGATCCGCATTCGAAATTTCGGTCTTGCGGAATCGCGGCATGAAGTACAGGCCATTGCGCACGGCCGTCTCAATCATCTTGCGGGTCAGGTCGGTACGCTGTTCCAGCACCGCCGGTTTCACGCCGTGTGCGGCCGCGGCGCTTGTGCCCGGCCTACCCAGCCCGGTTCCATGGCAGGGCGTGCACCACTTCTGATAGACCTCACGGCCCCGATCCGGCTGAGACTGATCTGCCGCGAATGCAGGACCGGCGACCGGCAGCAGCAGAGTCAGTAGCAGCCAGACTTTCCTCATGCGCGCGCCTTCCTCATCTGCTTGGGCCAGATGCCGCTCTTACCGGGCGCCAGAATCCCGTTGGGATCAAGCGCGTCTTTGAGCGTTTCGTGCAGCCGCAGCAGCGCGTGATTATTGAACGAGTAGGTGTTAGCCACGTCGTCCATGAACGCGAGGTGTGTGCGATATTCGCCCCAGCCGTGCTCGGCCCCCACTTGCACCAGGCGCTTAAAGGCCGCGCGCATCTTTCGATTCTTTTCCACGTCGTGCTCGATCGGGAAGGTAAACAGGAAGAAGAACGAACGGGGATAGTAAGTGCCGGCGGGAACCACGCCGACATTGTGAATGCCCATTTCGTCGAAAACCTTTTCGAACACTTCCATCACTTCGAACACGGCTTGGCCCGTCATCGGTGTGATCGGCGAGAGATCAATATGACCATAGGTGTTCGGCCCCAAAGCGGAAAAGATAGCCAGGCTCGGCACTCCGAGCGGCACCGGGTTGGCAACCTTCGCCAAGTCTTCGGGACTGGGCGGGAGCCGGTTCGAAGCGCCATCGCGAAATTGCACGCCGGGGATCGTGGAAAACTTCCTCTTGGCAAACGCCCACTGCGCCGGCACTACCTCAGTTGCACCGTAAAATGGCAGCTCGATGCTCCAATATGGAAGATTCTTCCGCCGGAGGTAATCTTCCAATTCCGGTATGCTCGCACCGCCCGGCTTGGAGCGGAGCGCGGCCAGTTCCGCATCGCGCGCTTGGGCCGTGAGCGAACTGGCCACTCGCGTCGTACCTTGCACGATATTCGAATTCATCAGGTACGAAAGCGTGTCCACCATGGGAATCAGCTCGTCGTGTTTGAGTACACTGACGATGCCGGTGAAACGCACTTCCGGCATGGGGTAAAGCCACACGCCCATTTTGGTGATGATTCCATAGTTGGATTGTGTGAAGATGCCATCGACGTACGGCCCGAAGCCATACTTATACTGCTGCCATGTGCGCGAATTGGGAAGCGCGCCCATTCCGGTGCGCACCACGTCGCCGTTGGCCAGCACCACTTCCAGGCCGCAGAGCGTGGAGAAGTGATCGCGCAGCGGCGTGTGTCCGCCGCCGCGATCCAGCGTATTCCCCACGGGACTGCCCCAGCCCGGATCAGGCGCATCGATGAATACATTCAGCCCTTTTTCCTGCGTGTACCGGTATAGGTCGAAGTAACTGACACCGGGCTCGACGAGCGCGTAATGGTTCCGGTCATTCACTTCGAGAATTCGGTTCATCCGCTTCAAATCGAGCAGCACCGAGCCCGAAAGCCGCGGCGCGGAACCGCCGTACGCCAGATTCTTACCGGTGGAAACGGTCCACAGCGGAACCCTGAACTTGTTCGCAATCCGCACGATCTGCTGGACCTGTTCGACGCCGTCGGGGGCCACTGCGGCCGAAGGCACGGGATCTTCCGGCTCGTGCCAGAAGGGCGAATACGAGTCGCGATACAGTTCGACGTCTTCGTCGGACGAAAAGACCCATTCCTTGCCAACTACTCCTTCGAACTGGCGAAGGACGGTTTGGAAATCCCTGGCGCTGACGCCCGGAGGAAGCGGCATGAATGCTCCTGAATTGGCAGTATACACCGCGAGGGAAAGTGGGAGCCGCTTGTGTGAAGAGTGGTATTGCCCTCGCCCCCGGGGATCGCCATTTTAATACCGCACGCTCCGATTAGCATTTTGCACACGCGCGAAGCGCATTAATGAATAATCAGACTCACATATACTGAAATATCCGGGCGCCACACTGGACACGTGCATGCCGACATACGGCTCCTGGCCGTTTGTTCCTGCTACAGCATGTAACGTCAGGTCCTTTTCGGTGCGCGGGCCGTACCCCGTTCCGGTTTCGGCGAATTAGGGCCATAGCGCTGTAGGGCATGCTCCTATGGGCCATGATCCTGGGCGGGCTTGGCTACGGCCAGTCTACGAGTGGGCGCCGCAGCTTGCGCTAAAAATCAGTCCGTGGTTCAGAAGAGCTGTCCGCAAGTTACCGTGCTGCCCCATAGCCCACATGGTACTAGAGATGGTTGTAACCTGCCGAACACTCCGATAGTCTGGATCGATCTGGTCACGTAGCTTATGAGACGCCTCCAAACCATCGCTCTCGCACTGGCCCTACTCGCTGTGCCCCTATTTGCTGCGGGTGACGGGACCACTCGCGGTTTGCAAAACGGCAGGGCATGGATTCAGATGGGCGGGGTTCCGGCTCCGATGGGGGAACTCCTCAAAAT
>DATBID010000476.1:0-1832 GCA_036557125.1 Bryobacteraceae bacterium
ATGGTTGAGTACGTCGCCCGGCTTGTTGGGATATTCTTTTTGAATGCCCTTGAGGGCCAGCTTGGCGAACCCCGAGGCTTGCTCCGGTTTCATCGTCCCGCTCTCCTTTGACGGCGACTCGGCTGATTCACTCCGCGTGGCACACGCCGCCATGGAAACGGTGGCGGCCAGGAGCAATTCCCGTCGTGTCGGATCTTGTGGCTTGGACATCTTGAATTTATCCTTGTGGGCCGTGATTAACACCGAAAGGAAGAGTATACTGTAAGCCAAGTACGGTTTACCATCGGCTGCATCGTTGCCCGGCTAATCCTTCTCCTCAAGGTTTCGCCAACGTCTCGTCCGGACCAGGATCGAACCATGATCAGAATTTTGCCGCCGCTGTTGGCTCTGTTGCTGCTTGCAAGCACGGTCCGGGCGCAAACGGAGGCGGAAACCTTTTTTGAGACACGCATCCGGCCGGTCCTGGCCGGAACCTGTTTCAAATGTCACGGCGGCAACAAGGTCAACGCGGGACTGCGCGTCGATACGCGGCAAGCGCTTCTCCGCGGCGGACAGAGCGGTCCGGCGTTGGCTCCCGGCGCGCCGGAGAGCAGCCTGCTGATTCAGGCTCTGCGGCATACAGAGCGGGCCGAGATCAAGATGCCGCCCAATCAGAAATTACCCGACAGTACGATCGCGGATTTCGTGCGCTGGGTGAAGGAAGGAGCGATCTGGCCTGCCGCGGCGCCTGGGGTCGATGCCTTCGCGGCCGGCAAGCACTGGGCGTTTGTGCCGCTGCGTAAGCCGCAGCCGCCGCGCGATCCGAGCGGCTGGGCGGGCGGCTCGCTCGATTGTTTCATTGCGGCCGGTCAGCGCCAACGTGATGTTCGGCCGGTGGCGGCCGCCGACCGGCGGACCTGGCTCCGCCGCGTGACCTTCGACCTGATCGGCCTGCCCCCGGCGCCGGAGGAGATCGCCGCTTTTCTCGCCGACCCGTCCGCCGAAGCACACGCTCGCGTTGTGGATCGCTTGCTGTCCTCGCCGCGCTACGGCGAACGCTGGGGACGGCACTGGATGGATCTCATCCGCTACGCCGATACCGCGGGAGATAACGCGGACTATCCCATCCCCGAAGCGGCCCTCTATCGCGATTACGTGATTGATTCGTTCAATGCCGACAAGCCTTATGACGAGTTCCTGCGCGAACAATTGGCCGGCGATCTTCTGGCTCGCCAGGGGCCACCGGCAAAGTATGCCGAGCGGATCATCGCCACAACATACCTTGCACTCTCGCGGCGTTATCTGACGGCCCCTTATGAGCAATGGCATCTGACCCTGGAAGACACGATTGACGCGACCGGCCGGGCCTTCCTCGGCCTGACGCTGCGCTGCGCGCGCTGCCACGATCACAAGTTTGACCCCATCCGGCAGGAGGATTACTACGCTCTCTATGGCATCTTCGCCAGCACGCAGTTTCCCTATGCCGGCTCCGAGGAGTTCGCGTCCAAGAAGTTCCCTCGCGCTCACTTCGTCCCACTGCTGCCACCAGCCGAGGCCCAGCCGAAGCTGGAGGCACATCGCAAGAAACTCGCCGATCTACAGAACCAATTCGCCCGGATGGAGAAAGAAGATCCTCTCGCCAAACGCGTCGCCGCCCTGAACCGAATTCTCGGGATCGAAACAGCCCTGGTGCGCGAGTTGGAAGGAACGAAGCAACCGGCCGACGACGTGAAGGCGGAGGCGAACCGTCACACTCGGCAGCGGGACGAGATCAATGGGCGGCTGCAAGCGAAGCTCGTGCCATTACGAAACGAGTTGTTCGCCCTGGAACGCACCAACCTGCCGGCGGATTT
>DATBID010000477.1:0-3730 GCA_036557125.1 Bryobacteraceae bacterium
AGCACGAAATAGCAGGATTCCCGGTGCGCGTTCCCGGGCCTTGATATCCGCGTCACGAGTCTTCTGATCCTGCAAAGATTTGAGCTCAGAGGATTCGGAGTTGGTCCAGGGAAGCCAGTAGCTATGAAATGTGAACCCCGCGTTATTCACGGCGGCCAGTATGCTCTCCACATAGCGATCGAAGACCAGGCTGAGGCGCGTCTGCGTAGGATGGGGGACGGTGGCAATGATATACCGTATCCTGGCGCCCTGGATCATGCAGCCTCGCGGCGTTGGCAACTCGCCACTGCCGCCGGACTCGCCCGGTTCCGGGCTGGTTCGAGCAAGGGCGTTGCCGGTTTGTTCGAAGTCGCTGCGAACGGCGACAAACCGCTGAATGACGCCGCACGGGCCTTCGGCTTCCAGTGCAAGCGCTGCTTGCGCCTGTGGGGCGGCTCCGGCCTCCGGAGAGGCGTGGTGGTTGGTTGCGTCGTGAACGACGAATCCGGCGCCCAGTAATAATGAGCCCGTGATTGCCGCTGTCGATAGGGACGGTCTAGCCATACTGACTCCGTTCGAAGGGGCGCGCTAGCTCCGGCGCAAGCCGGGGTGCGCGTCAGGGCGGGAGGATACGGGAGCTTGTCGTACCATTGGTCCGCTTTGTGTCAATGTGCGTCGACTGGCCGCGAGCGTTTCATTTTTGAGTAAAATGCGCGAATTTAACGGCGAAAAACCGAAAATGACGAGCATAGTTTCGGGGCTTAATAACTTCCAGTAAGAATCGCCAGTTTCGTTAGCAATCTGACAGATGAACTGCCTAATATGAGTGCGAGAGTCTGGTACTGGTACGACAATTCGGATAGGCTCGGCTATTTCTGTTGCCGGAGTTCCCGCTTTGAAATCAATATGGTCAGGAGCTTTGCTGTGGGATTCCAAGGACTCACGGTTTCTCAGTGCCGGATTGGGTTTCACTGCTGGGCCTCCGGAACGGGTTTCGTCAGCCGTTCTGGTTTCACTCAGGCGGTTTCCGGCGCAAACGCCGGTAGAACACCAAACGGGAGAATTTCTTGGATTGTGCAGAACTTAAGGGCGTGGAGGCGCGGGGGGGAATCGAACCCCCGAGTAAAGGTTTTGCAGACCTCTGCCTTACCACTTGGCTACCGCGCCGGTTCGATGGTCTATCAGGATGATAGCGCGATCAGGGGTGGAAAACCAATGGAATTCGGGGTATGCTTGAAGATTCAGGTATTTCTCCCGACCGGCGCGTAAGCGATTACGGCGCGCTGGAGATAGGTTCGGGGTCACGTTCGGGTACCCCGCCATCGCCGGACGGTGTGATGTTAATCTGAACAGCGGATTGGGCTTGCGTTCCACCGCATCGAAACAGGAGTCGTGCATGGAACAATTTGCGAACTCGCATCCGAATGATGACAGTCTGAGCCGGTACTTACACGGCCAGATCTCAAGACGCGAAGCGAAAGTGATCGAGCATCATTATCTCGCTTGCGGTCATTGTAGCGATCGGGTTGCGATACTCGAGTGGTTTCCTGAAATCCGGGACGGCGAAGTCGCCGTTCTGAATCCGCCGGTTACGATTCGTTCCCGGTCCATAGTCGATCCTGCGGCCGCGCCGCTTCTGACCCGTGCCTTTGAGTCGGCCCGTGCCAGATTGGGGCTTCTCACCGGCTCCGACCAGATGGTTGGCGCTTCGGCCGTCGCCGCCCTGGCCGTGCTGGTGTTGAGCGTTTCACTCCCCATCACCCGCGCACAGCAGGAAATGATGGCTCGCGCCATGCAGCCGGCGGTGCAGCAGATCGCCGATGCAAGCGAGGGTCTCACAGCTCCTCAGTTTGGGCCGCCATTCGACGACGCGCTCCAACTGGACGCCGATGCGGCAATGGTAAGGAGCATACCCAAGGTACGCATCGCTAACATCGACGCACGCCCAGTGCTGATGGCCCGTGTTTTCATACCTCCGGCCCAGCCGCTGATGCTGGCGCGGAATGAGCCAATGCTCCCGCCGGCCACACCCAGAGTGGCGTTGCAGGTGAACGGCCCGGCCATTCCCTATGAAATCCCACGCTTGAATCCACCGCGGACCTCGCGCTTTCGGTCTGTCCTCCGTATCCTGTCCAGACCGTTCGTTTCCGACCGGCGCGACCGTCGGATTGAGGAGATCTAGTGGCCGGTCCAGGAAACAACGTTACCACCGCTTCCTTTGGTTGCGGTCTGGTCATGCTTAAGAATGCAAGGCGCTGCTCACAAAAATGAGCAACTCGGCGGACCTGACCGCGGTCGGCGAGTCTGTTGTGCGCGAGTTTCTTAAGAGAGCTGGCGTCGATCGTCGCTCCAAGACTCCCTGACCGACGCGCTATCGGGGGAGCGCCACGCCTCCAACTCATCGCGACCGCGGCTGAACCATGCGGTCTGCGTTTCCCGAGGTTATCCCCTCCGCAGAAGGCGGATTCACAGCGACGCTACCCGGAAACAGGTCCGTGAAGGGGCTCACATGCAGGGCGCAGGCGACTTTTGGTTCGGATCCTGAGATGAAATAAGCAGTGCGCGGGTTCGGGCAATAAAGGCCGGCAAGATCTCCAGTTTCCGGGTCGATTTTCGCTGCGACGATTCCGGCTGGCGCAGAACTGAAATCACGCTTGCCGGGATAGTAGGCCATTGCCTGTTTCATGAATTCAGCCCATATAGGAAGAGCGGAGTGAGCGCCTTCTATATTCAGTTCGCGGTTGTCATCGAATCCCACCCATACCACGCACAGCAAGTCGGGTGTAAATCCGGCAAACCAGCCGTCGTGGGAAGTGCCGGTCTTGCCCGCCGCGGTAGCCTTGAAACCCATCGATCTTACGCCTGCCGCAGTGCCGCTCCGCAGCACTTCTTGCAGCATATCGACCATGAGATAGGCTACACGTGGATCGAGCGCCTGGCGGCGTTCCGGTGAGCCGCTCACGATCACCCTGCCGCCTGCCGTGCGCACCTGGTTAACGAAAGTCGGCTTCACGAATACCCCTTGATTAGCGAAAATCGTGTAAGCGCCCGACATTTCCATTGGCGTCGCATCATAGGCGCCGAGCGCGGCGGCGGGGGTCGCCTGGATCTGATTGTTCAAGCCGGCTCGTTGCGCGACTGCGACCACCTTGCCATATCCCACCTGTTCCGCCAGACTTACCGTGGCAACGTTCAAAGAATGCGCCAGGGCCTCACGCAATGTCACCAATCCCATGTACTCCTGCTTGAAGTTGCCCGGCTCATAAACCTGGTTGGCAAACTGAAAGGTTGTAGGAACGTCAATCAGCGCCGTCGCCTCAGTGAAGACGTCCGGACCGCCCTCGAGCGCCGTATTCAGCGCGGCCGTGTAAACAAATGGTTTGAAGATCGAGCCGGGCTGCCGTTTGGCGATGGCGTGATTGAGCTGGCTTTTGGCGTAATTACGGCCGCCGACGAGCGCCTTTACTGCTCCGTTGTGGGGATCCAGGGCAATCAACGCCACCTGAGGCAGGGCCCCATCGCGGGCGAGATGCTTCTTTCGCACAATCGCGTCAACTTTCCGAATCCCCATGTCAACGGCTTCGGTCGCGGCCCGCTGCAGATCCGGATCGAGCGTCGTGTACACCTGATTCAAGCCCGAATCCGCGTCGTCGTCGGGTAGACGGCTCTGCAGTTCGTCATTCATCAAAGCAAGAAAATAGGGTGCATCCCCCGCCTCCGCCGTTTCTGGCGCCAGGTTTAGGGGCGCATT
>DATBID010000478.1:0-3001 GCA_036557125.1 Bryobacteraceae bacterium
TTAATATCGAACGGAAACAGACCCGATACGCCTCCCACGCTCCAGTGCCCGAAGTAGTGCCGCCCCACCTGTCCGTGATTGTTCGCCAGTCCCCGCGGATATGCCTTCGATTTGGACAGCAGCAACAGGCGTGAATTCTCATAGGTGTACGATGCCAGAAGCACCACCTTCGCCGGTTGAAAATATTCCCGCCCGCCGCGCACATAACTCACACCTGTCACGCGCCCATTCGACGCCGCCGCAATGCGTCTCACCTGCGCATGGTCGAAGATGGTCAGGTTTTTGGTCTTCAGCGCTTGCGGGATGGTACTCACCGCCGTCGAGTTCTTCGCTCCGATGTGGCATCCGCCTGTGCCACAAAAGCCGTGATATGCGCAGCCCGGTCTGCCCTGGTATGGCTGCGTATTAATCGCTGCCGGTGGCCGGAAAGGATGCCAGCCCAGCTTGCGCGCCGCCTGCGCCATGTGTTCGGTGAATTCGGTGCTGCGCAGCGGCGGCATGGGATATTCGCGCTGCCGAGGCCCTTCGAAAATATTGCCCTCCGGATCGATCCGCCCCTGGAGGTTTCCGGCTTTCCCCGATACGCCCACCTCATATTCCACGCGGTCGTAGTAGGGTTCGAGTTCGTCGTAGGTGAGCGGCCAGTCTTCGAGCGTGCTCCCCGCTGGAATCGCGCTGTTCCCGTACCGCCGCGTCACTTCGCTACGCGTTTGGAAATCCCAGGGCTTCAACCGCCAGCTCTGCGCCCAATAATGAATACTTGTGCCACCGATCGCGTTCATCATGGGATGGTTTCCCACCCGCCGCGCGCGCGCCGACGCATCGAATCGCACCGTCGGCTGTTCCCGCTTCGTCTTAGGAACGGACGTCACCAAGCCGCGCACGTTGTTGTGGATCTCGTCGGGATGAAACGACCGCGGGTCCATCCATCCACCCGCTTCGATGCCGGCGATCTTGAGGCCCGCTTGCGCAAGCGGCAGCACCGCCACTCCGCCCGCCGCCCCTAAACCGATCACTGCAACATCCACCGGCTTGAGATTAGTGGCCATGGCCTTCTCGTGCCGCCCCATAGGCCGATTGATGCAGCGGTTTGGGCAGCGCGTTCATGCGTTGATCCTCCGCGCTCACCGCCAGCCGCGGCCCCGGATACCGGATCAAATCCCAGCCGGCGAAATTCCGGTTTCCGCCGTAATACGGATCGCCGAACATTCCCTCCAGCGTCAGCCGGCGGATTCGATTGAAAAACCCGCGAGAATCACCATTAAATCCCGAGGCCGTCCCGTTCTCCATGGCCGTTAGCACCGCGTCCTTCTGGTCCGGCCGCAACTCGGCAAATACCGCGTCGTGACTCGCGCGCGCGAATGCATCCATCGCAGCCAGGCCCTCGGCGATGCTTGCTCTTTCCGCAGCCAGAAAGTCCGCTAACGAGCGATCGATGTAATTGGCTGCGCCCATTTCGAGCGCGCCCGGCCCCAGTTCATCCGTAGGAGCCAGCCTATCTACCAGCGCCTCCAGTGTGCGCCGCTCAGCCGCCGTGAGCGCCGTCCGGGCAACCTGAGCTGCCATCGTAAGCGCCGTCACTGGAATCAGTGCCGCCGTGGCCAGCACTGTCCGCCGGGAAATCGCTATCTCGTCCTCTTCAAACATGGGTCGAGTGTATCAGAAGCGTAACCAGGCTATTCTGTGCGCAAGCTACCCATTTTTGGCTCAAGCGGGTAGAATAAGAACATGGCCAAAGGTTGGGAAAGTAAGTCGGCCGAAGCCCTGGCCGGCGTATTCGAAGTGCGCCCCAGAGGCCCCGAAGGAAACACGCCCGATTCCGAGACTCTCGATCGGATCCGCCAAAAAGAAACCATGTTGCTATCCCGGACCCGCATCCTCACAGATCTCAAGTCGGCTCAAAACCCACGTTACCGGGAGCTGCTGAATCGCACGCTGGCCGATCTGAACGATAAGCTGTCGGCGCTTTAAGCCGTGGGCCCGCATCGGCTTCGGCTGAGCGTGAGCGCGTATACATATTGGTGGCTTCACGGCAGGGCGATTGCAGCGCCACGCAGTGTGTATCGCGCCATAGCCTTCGTGGTTACCCTCGTCTGGTTGCCCGCCGCCTCTGCCTATTCCGTCCTTACCCATGAAGCTATCATCGACTCTGCCTGGGGCCAAAATCTCAAGCCTCTCCTACTCAAACGCTTTCCCAATGCGTCTCCCGACGAGCTCCGCGACGCTCATGCCTATGCTTACGCCGGCTGCATCATCCAAGACATGGGTTACTACCCCTCGGGAAGCAAGTTTTTTAGCGACCTTCTGCACTACGTCCGCAGCGGCGATTTTGTACTAAACCTCATTCGCGATTCGCAAGATCTCAACGAATATGCATTCGCGTTAGGCGCCCTCGCTCACTATACGTCCGATACTGAAGGCCACAGCATCGCTGTCAATCCCTCGGTCGGGATAGAGTATCCCAAGCTGCGCGAAGAATTCGGGCCTTTCGTCACTTATGCCGACGATCCCATCGCCCACATGAGCGTGGAGTTCGGTTTCGACGTCCTGGAAGTGGCCCGGAACCACTACGCCCCGCAGGCGTATCACGATTTCATCGGTTTCCAAGTAAATGCGCCGCTGCTGGAGCGGGCCTTTCGCGAAACCTATGGCATCGAGATGAACGACCTTTTCGAAGATGAAGACGTCGCCATAGGCACGTATCGCCGCACGGTCAGCAAATTCATACCCGAAGCGACCAAAGTTGCCTGGGATCTGCACAAGAAGGATCTGGTGAAGGCCCAGCCTGGGCTGACGCGCCGCCGGTTCATCTACAACATCCGCCGTGCCAGTTTTGAGAAGGAATGGGGAGATCAATACCAGAAACCTGGCGCCTTGGCTCGCGTTCTCGCTATCGTGGTCCGTATTCTGCCAAAGTTCGGCCCTCTCCGCATAATCTCTTTCAAAAGGCCCACTACTCAGACCGTCACTTTATTTGAGAACAGCTTCAATCACACGCTCA
>DATBID010000479.1:0-2510 GCA_036557125.1 Bryobacteraceae bacterium
GGTCGGCGATAACCCCGTAAATCTTTGCCGCCTTCGTCAATTTCTCGACACGATAAAGATGCCGCAGATACCGGGCGCTGACCTGGCCGGCCGCGGTGCCTTCCGAGTAAAGAGGAGCCGCGTAGCTGTAGATCCCTCCGAAAACAGGCGAGAGCACGCGCGTAGGAAAACCCAATTCGCCCATCGCGAGCACGACCATTCGATGCTTGGGCAGTGCTTTGGCGGCGGCCAGAACACGAACGTTGTCGGAGGGCTTGCGCGCGGTTGTCACCACTTTATAGGCGTCGGCCGGCACGCGCAGCATCCGGTTGACGATCGTGTCCATGGGCGGAGTCGCTTCGTAGTTGTGATAGGAGAGAATCACCTGGGCGCGCCCGCGAAACTGAGTCAACCGCTCCGGCGCCACCTCGGCTGTCTCGATTTCCACGTCAATCGCCTGCGCTCCGTGACGAACCGCGAGATCCAGCACCGAGAGCTGTTCTTCGATGCTGCCGTTGAATTTGCCGTGGTTCTGATGCCTGCGGCAGGTTGCGACGAGGATGCAATCCGGGAACTGATCGAGAAAGCCGCGGATGACCTCCGCGCCCTTACATGGATCAGGGAGATAATCGAGCCGGAACTCGAGGAAGATCTCACCGGCCTCCGCCTCCCGTCGCGCGTGAGCCAACAGGCTCCCGACGTCCGGCATGCCTAGCGCGATGCAAATGCGGGGAAACGACGACGTCGGAGGCATCGTTGGTTACGTTTGGGTTTATTCAGAATACCATGACCACCGGGGGTGGGAATTGCCGCTTTGAATTGCTGGAAAGGACGAAAGAAGGGGACTATTCGGTAGTGCGGGCGCGGGAGCCTTTGGGGGCTGGGGTGCGTCGGGCGACGCACTTCAGCCCCATGGCAACCCGTTGAGAGCAGGCTTGGCGGGCGAGATCGTGATTGGGGAAGCGTTTCAACAACTCCAGGAATTCGTCGGCCCCCTGGGTGCGCCGTCCCAGTTTGACCAGGCTCATTCCCTTGTAGTAGAGAGAATCGGGGATCTTGTTGTTTGTTTTCTCCGGATATTTTTCCAGCACCGTATCGAACTCTTTCAAGGCTGTGTCGTAATCGCCTTGGGCGTAATGGATCATGGCGATGTAGAACTGGGCGTTGGGCGCCAGGCTCGTATCGCCATACCACCTGAGGTAGTCGGAGAACTCCTGCGCGGCCAGGTCGACTTTGCCGCTGTGCTGGTCCCGCAAGGCATTGGCGTATAGCTGCGCGGCCGGTATAGCGGGCGGCTCGTTAGAGGCCGCACCCGGACCGGGAGAAGAAGGCGACGTAGAGGACGGCGGGGGCGCTGACGGCGTCTGAATCACCTTTACCGCATTGCCCATATCGGTCATCTGCGCCTGCAGCTTGCCGAGCAATGTAGTCAAATCCGAAACAGCCTGCTGCAAGGTTCGGAAGTCGGTCGACATCTGGTCGACCCGGGCACCCATGCTGGCCACTGGGGCCACCACTTTATTTTCCAGATCCTTGAGATTTCCCGACGAGGCGTTCTGGATCACAGCCACGCCGGTGTTCGCCTTATTGGCGGCATCGAGCGACTGCTGAACCAATACCTGGAGCGCGGTCAACCTCTCCGTGAGCCCCATCATCTTGTCGTCTTGCGATTTTTGCAGCGCTTTGACTTGGTCCTGCAACAATCCGACATCGCGCTGGAGTTCCTGGATCTCGCGGCTGGCTGCCGGCGCCAAGACCGGTAGCGCCAGCAATGCGAGGATGCTCAGGGTTCGGGACTTCATGCCATCCTCCTGACTGGGAGCGGGGCCGGGCGGCCCCGCTTTCCCGTTCGCACTTCTATCTATATACTACCGAGCCAGCCTACTGCCCGGGCGAGAAGTGGGCGCGCCGGTTTTTCTGCCAGCACGATTCGTCGTGTTCGGTGCATTGAGGCCGTTCTTTGCCGTAACTGATCGTACGCACTTTGTCGGTAGGGACGCCGAGCTGCACCAGAAAATCCTTGGCTGCCGTCGCGCGCCGGTCTCCCAGTCCCAGGTTGTACTCCGCCGAACCGCGCTCGTCGCAATGGCCTTCCAAGACGATGCTGGCGTTCGGGAAATCCTTCAGAATACTCTTGAGGGCGTCGGCATCTTTGGTGAGCACGTCGCGAGCATCGCCGCGAATGTCGCTCTTGTCGTAATCGAAATAAGCGTCCTGAACTTCGCGCAGCCGATCTTCCAGCGTGACTGTCGGAGGCGGCGGTGGTGGCGGTGGAAGCGGCGGAGGAGGAGCGGTAACCGAAACGGTCGCAGTGGCCGTGGTCGTTCCGCCGGGCCCCGTGGCAGTCAGGGTGTACGTGGTCGGATCGGTCGGAGTCACCCGCGAGTTGCCCGTGGCCTGCACCACACCGATGCCCTGGTTGATCGAGATGTTAGTGGTCTGCCCATTCACCTGCCATCTCAGCGTCGAAGACTGGCCGCGCTGAATCGAGCTCGGCTCGGCGGCGAATTGTGCAATGGACGGCGCAGCCG
>DATBID010000480.1:0-3080 GCA_036557125.1 Bryobacteraceae bacterium
CACGACGTTGGTGGGAGTGTCGCAGGGCTCTTTCCGATAGCCCGGCGTATGGCTTACTCCGGGGCCGTGATCGGGATCCAGGCCCGTGGCTTAGCCAGCCAGGAACCGCCGCACGCGACCGTGGAGGCGATGGCTGCCGAATATCTCAAAGAGGTGAAGCTGTGGCAGCCGCACGGTCCGTATTACCTGTGCGGTTATTCCTTTGGTGGGCTCGTCGCGTTTGAAATGGCGCGTCGGCTCATGCTCGCCGGAGAGAATGTCGGCCTGGTGGGCCTGTTCGACACGACAATGAGCCAGCGGAGATGGCCCTTCCGTCACTGGCTCTCTACGGTGCGCCGGCGAATGGCTCATTTCAGTGCCGCCGCGGGAGCCGCTCCTGTTCATCGGTGGCCTGCAGTGGCCTGGCGAATCCTAAAAGGTATTTGCGAAGAACTGCGAAGTTACTCATCACCGGAGCTGCCCGACGGTCAGCCGCTGCCCGGCTTTCTGAAGTGCGCGCCGCGTAGAGTTCTCAAGGTGGGCGTAAGTGCGCTGATCGCATCGGCGCGCTATCGCCCCGGCTTTTATCCGGGCGAATTGACTCTGTTCACTGCCGTGGAGCACGAGCACGGCCGCCCGCCTCTGGACGCGATCTGGAGCAAGCACGCCCGCACTCTCAGAATTGTCGAGACAGCAGGCACTCACTCGACGATGCTCTCCGCGCCCAACGCGCCCTCCGTTGCCTCCTCATTGACGCGTCTTCTTCCCGTCATGACTCCTGCGCCGTAACCTGCCGGATACCCCTGCACCGTTTGACAGTCCCTTTCGTACGAGCCGATACTGGGTACAGCGTGCGACAGGGCACCTCCGGCCCGCGGCAAGGGAATAATCCCACCTGCTTTGATTCAAACACTGTGCTTTGAATCTTCTTTCGGCCTGGATCAGCGGGTGACAGGCGCTCATGAAAGGAGATTGCCGTGAGCACATCCAAACTTCCTGCTCGTCCTTCCCTTGAATCTCTTCGCAAGCAAGCCAAGAAATTGGCGCGCGATAGTGTTGCCGGTCATACAGACGCCATCGCCCGGGCGCGTGCGCAGTTGCCGAAAGCGGAGCTGCCGTTGTCACAGCGCGATGCCCTGTTGGTGCTGGCGCGCGAATATGGGTTTCCAGGCTGGAAAGACCTGGTTAAAGAAGTAGAACACCGCCTCGGCAGAGGGCTCGAGTGGGCCGCATCGGAAGCCCGCCGCATCATCCATGACAATGACGTCGAGCGTCTGCGCCGCTTGTTGGCGGATTACCCGGCGCTGTTGTCGTGGCGGGCCGATGATAGCGAGGGCGGCCTGCTCGGAATGGCTACTTATTCCTACGGCGACAGCGGCGATCCGTTCAGCGAGAAGCACTTCACACGCAAGGCATGCGCCGAGCTCCTGCTCGATGCCGGCGCAGTCGTCGTGCCGTCGGTATGCGAGGACGTCATCAAATCCCGCGCCAAAGGCCTCATCGATCTTTTCCACCGCAAAGGTCTTTTCCCCCGATCAATCAAGTTCTGTGCTGCGCTCGGCGACGTCGATGCCGTTCGGGCCCTTCTCGAGACAAATGCAAACAATCTGGCCGCGGTGAACGAAGCGTTCCTGTATGCATGCCATCTCCAGCGCGAGACGGCAGCGGCGCTGCTGCTGGATCAGGCCATCACGCTCGACCCCGAAATGGGCAGGCGGATCGATGGCGGTCCGGGGCGTTCCGGTTTTATCCAGTACTTCATCGCGAACAAGCCCGATGTCCACAATCCAGACCCCGACGGGCCGTGGCGGGCTTTCGTCGAGCAACAGGTCGATCACGCGATGCGCGACGGCGATCTCACAACCTTTATAAACGGATTGCGGCGCGAACCATGGCTGCTGTCAGAGGCATGCGTGAAATTCCAAGCCCGCTTGATTGAAGTGGGCGTGCTGAGCGACCGCGCAGCTTTGATCAACGCGCTTTTTGATCTTGAGCCGGCGCTGCTGCACACCCGCGTGCCGCCGCAATCGCAGGCAATTGAATTCGCCTTCACGTATGCGAAGGCCCATCTGCTTCCGCTGCTGCTGCGCATCTGGCCGCTTCCCGACGATCTGCCGCACGCCTCCGGGAACGGAGACCTCGCACGCGTCAAACGCTGGTTCGGCGCGGATGGCAAACCCGCCCTCGGCGGCCTCGCCAATCATTTTCCGATCAACAATGCCCATTACTGCTCGGACTTCGTCAGTTGGTTCGGCGAGCGTCCCAATGCACAGCGCGTTCTCGACACCGCACTCGCATGGGCAGTCCTCAACAACCACTTCGACGTCGCTGACTTTCTTCTCGAGCGCGGCGCCGATATCAATACGAACTGGTGCTCGCATGAGCCAGCCAGCATCCTGCATGAATTGGTGTGGCACAAGAACTACCAGGCCATGCAATTTCTTATCGATCGCGGCATCGATATGACGATCGTCGATTATCGCTGGAATGCTACCGCCGTGGGTTGGGCAGCGGTCGCTGCGAAAGACGAGAAGATGGCGCAGTGGATGCGTGACGCGCTACAACGCCGGGAGCAGGGATCGCACTGAAGCGCCCGGGGATCAATCAATGCTTCCGCCCCTCCACTGGCGCCTCCACCCCCGCCGGCCCTTGCGGCCCGCCGAAATCCGCGAACAGCCATCGCCCGTCCGGCACCTTCACGCGATGCGTTTTCGCTAGCGCGGACGAGTCCTTCGCCGCCCACGCCTCGACTCTGACAACATCTCCCGCCTTCATCGTCCCGGGAAGCCAACCCTGCCGCCGCATCCCGTTCGGACTCGCCATCTCCAGGTACCAATCGGTCACGACACCGCGTGCGTCCTTCACTTCCATATGGAAATACACATGCGGATTCATCCACTCGACTTTCGTGACTTTCCCGGTGAGAATCAGAAGCTTCGACGCGTCGTACTCCGCCGCCGCCGAATGATGCCCCCACACCGGCGCAGTCGCCAGCGCCGCGAACGCCATCAGCTTGAACATCTATGCTGCTTTCATTCTAGGCTGTGGCGCTGCGCGGTTACCGTCCCGTCGCTGACATCCCTTTGAACGTCAACTTCTGC
>DATBID010000481.1:0-4795 GCA_036557125.1 Bryobacteraceae bacterium
GCCGTCATCAACTGGGCGATGCCTTGCTTCAAGTTGCTATTCTGGCTTACCTGCGCCATCGCGAGATATAAGTCGCTCTCCGCTCCTGTGGGGAACGGCTGAGGATAGTACGGCACAACCTGTCCGCGATAGGAGTTCTCGTTGGTTTCGCGCCGTTCTACGAGCGGCGCCAGCAGATCACCGGCCGGTCTCCGGCGCTGGATGTAGTGATCCGTCATAACCACGTGTACCGCATCGTCCGTGCGGCGCTTGGGCATGTGACAAGCAACGCATTCGGTGGATTGCGTATGTCTGCCCGCGGCCACCAGTTGGTTGAGAGCGGCTCCATGGCACTGGCGGCAGACCTGGTTGTAGTGCTGCGCCGCGGTCTCGCCGCGAGGGATGTCATGGGGGTTATGGCACGTCGTGCAGCGCAGGCGGCCCGCGCTCATTCGAAAGCAAGCCGAGCGCCGCAAACGGTAGCCTTGGCCGGCGATTTCGAATTTCTCATTGGCCGGTACGCTGTCGAAGTGGAACACGAAATCGCCGAGCGGCTCTCCGGGCCGATACGAAAAGGGCCCTCGCTCATAACGCACAATCGCGTTCGGCAGGCGGTAACTGGTAGTTTCGAGGTGGCACTGCAGACAGACTTCCATCTCGCGTTCGGGACTCAGGCGGGCGGGGTCTACGATGGCCCCGCGGATTTCTTCCCGTGTGGTCCCGGCGGTTTGCGCCACGGTGACATGCTTTGCGCCCGGACCGTGGCAGCGCTGGCAATCAATGCCTTCGGGCATGCGGCCTGTAAACACCGGTTCCACGACGGGGTCGCCGCCGGTAGAAGGAATCTCCGGAACGCCGTTGTGGCAGAACATGCACTGGTAAGTGATGGTTCGGCGGAAGCCGGGATGATCGGGGCGGTCGTACCCCGCGTTCATGGCCCAGTAGCCACCGTTTTCCGAATACCACGCAAGTGGAAGTTCCACCAGTGTATTGCGACTGGTGCGGTTCAGATAGGCGCGCACGTGATTACCCGAGCCCATCACGAAGTCGATTTCTTTTTCGATAATGTTGGTCTCTTTGCCGTCGAAACCGATCTGGTATCGGCGCTGGTAGAAGCGGCCTTGGCGCTCGAAGATGCTGAAATAACTATCGGAGGCTTTGTGGTAATAGGGTTGGCTCTGGTGGGGCAGACCGATTGTGTTCTCGGCTGAAGGACGATAAAAGGATCGGGCCATGCCGGTGAATTTGTATGTCTGGGCGATCTTGGGGTGGCAAGTGGCGCACAAAGCCGGATCGACGTAGCCGGACGCGGCGGTGGCCGGGCTCTGGGAGTGGCTGGCCCCCCCGGGCCGGGGACGCTGGAAGTAGGCAACGCCGGCCAATAGGACAAGACCCGGCACACCACCGGCGATCCACCAGCGTTTCCGCATTGCCCAATTCTAGCCCAAGTTTGACAGTCCAACGGATTTCGGCGCCTGAAGAAGGCCAAGCTTCGCGCCCAACGCTTGCGTTGAAGGGATCGAATATCGGACCGCCCGCGAACCCGTTAACTTTGGCCTACCAGCGCCAACATCCGCAACACCAGTTCAGCCGGCGGCGCCGAGACATCGAATGGCGTGCCGAGCCCTGATCCTTCGAGTGCCCGTCTTTCCTGAGGCAAGGTGAAATACTCGAACTCGCGCTCGTCAATCGCGCGTGCTGTCTGCCGGCGTTCGATCCTCCGCAGGTTTTCTTCAATTGGAAGCGTGAGCAGAAAGCAATGGAATTTGGTGTCATCGAGACGGCGCTTAAGATCGGCAAGCTCCCATTCAGCCCTCCAGATATGTTCGATGACGAAGTTCCTGTAGCCGAAACGCCGGTGATGATGGACGAGCACCTCGATTGTTAAGTGAAAATGTTCGAGCGCGGTTTTCGATGGCGGGTTAACCGCGACCAGGTAATCGCCGGCGAGCATTGCGCACGCATCGATGCTTTCGGTGAGCGCCTCGGCGAGGGTGGACTTTCCAATCCCGAGTGGGCCGTTTAAGACAATGATCATTCGCTATGGACAATCATCCGCGTGGACGAGACGGCTCGTTCCGACGGCAGGGGCCCGAACCGGCTTCGCGCCGGTGGCCCTTCCTAACTTTTCGCCTACGCATAGAGCGGTGTACTGGCAAGCTCTGGTGCGCGCACACCCCGCGCATAAGCCGCTTTACCAACCAGAAACTCTTCTTCAGGCGCATCCACGGGAACAATGCCGCCCTTCCGAAAGTTATTCTTGATCATTTCGCGTCCGGCAGCATCAAGAGCCGGGAGATACGGTGCGGGCTTCAACGGCAGAAGGCCGCCGTTGCCTCCTGTGACCCACTGAAAATACTTCATGTGCTGCCACGGATGGCTTCCGTGGAGCAACAAGGGCGCCTGCAAATCGTAAATCCCCTGGATCAGCGGCTCCATCTGCCAGTACACTTTCAGGGCGTCGCTCATCCGGCCTTTGATCACCAGATCCATCATTTCCACCGCGTACGGCTTCTCCGGTGACTGAAGGGAATCTGTGATCCACAGGCCGCTCCACTGAACGTTCCGGTAGAGTTTGGCCAGAACGGGGATGTGGTCGAAGTTGCAAGGACCGATTATTAGACGATCGGCGAGCCGTTCACAAATCTCGAAAGCGAGGGCGGCGCTCATCGGGTGGGTCAACTTAATCCCGACCACGTTTGGATGATTCGCCAAACGATCGAACACGTTCAGAGGAATGCCACTGGGATGAAACCGCCGCAGCGAATCCACGGGTGAACCATACAGGACCACCGCCATCGAGGTGGAATCGATGAGCTTCCGAAAGTGGCTATATACCTCATCCTCCGTCTGGGCTTCTGCCCGCCGCGGGTACGCGACCATGGTGTACGAGCAGCCCATCTTTTCAAGGTATGCGAGGTCGCCGCCCAAAGCGCCCATGCCGGTCTTTCCTCCTGTTTCATCGTGCACGAGCTCCCACATTCGCCGGGTTTGCGCGGCGTTGGCGCCGTTCGGCGAAACTGTGCAGGAGGTAAAGCCTTGGCGGATGCTGTGGCGGACATCGAGCCTGACGGCTTCTTCATCCAGGTTCTTGAAATCGGGAGTAAACGAGGGCAGGATCAGGCCCCCGAGCCCCCTCAAGTGCTCATGCGCCCAGTCCTTTTTTTCGGAGCGGGAGGCTGCCGCTCCGCGTTTCAAGAGTGCGGCCCCACCCAGCGCCCCAGCACCGAGACAGTATGAAAATTGCCGTCGGTTCACAGCGAAAACCCCCAAGCCAGTCTACCAGCCGGGAGACAGCCTCGGGATGAGATAGGCGGGAACGTTATCTGGAGAAATGTTTACTGTCCCTTTCGTTCTCCAGGCAGATGTAATCCAGAAGCTCCGTATCGGCCACGAGAGGTTGCCTGAGCTTCACTTTCCACGGAGCAGTGTACGCCTTAGGGTCATTTACGGTGATGTTGATCTCCAGCGTTCCGAAATCGGGTCGCTGAAATTCTTCGATCATCCGTGCAGACTCAGTCATGGGACTTCCCGAGGCATCGAGCCAGATGCCGTCGCGGAATCCGTTGCTCTGGACCACCAGCGTGTCGCCCTGCCACTTACCTGAGGAATAACCGTTCCAGGAGGGACTCGGGTCAGCCGGTAGAGGCCGTCCGTCAGTAAAAATCTGCCGATAGCCGGCATTTCGCTCAGTCAGAATCACGAGCAAGTCCGGCGTCTGAACGATTTTTTTCAAGAGTCCGTCGGTATGGATTCTGAGAGCGCCGCGGGGCAGGCAATGCGATTGGGGATCATCTTTCGAGTTTGCGGCTCTGCGTTCCTGTACGAGTTTGGCGGCCCACGGTTGATACGGAAGCCCGCCTTTGAGAGACCAACCGATATTGATGAACTCTTGGCCGACCTTTTGATCCGGGCAACCTTCAGGCGGGCAGGGCCGGTTGTCTTCCCACCCCCATATGCCGGACAGGTCTGGCTTGCCATCGGCTGTCCGCGGCGCCGGCGCCGAGAGGTTTGGCTTGCCATTGGGAAGCCGTGGCATTCCCGCCGTCGGATAATTGATCCATTGTGCGAAAACGGGTGTGGCCGCGCTAATTAGAAAGGCGACTGCCACGGCACCGATCTCAGTCCTGACAACTCTAGGCCGGCACATAGTTTCGGTGATTATACATCGCGCTCTGGGCGATTGCTGTATGCATGGCGCCGCACAGTTTAGGCCAGTCTTTCCAATTGATGCTCCACTAATGCACGGAGGCCGCTCTGCTGCTCACTCACAACCGAGCCTGAAATCTTTTCAGACAGACTACTGAGTGCGGTCCGGGCATCGCCCAGAGCGCCGGTTTCCGTGTGCCGGAACGCGGCGACATACTGATTTACGAGTGCTTGGCGCTCTAGCTTTGCCGCGTGGGGTTCGACGAACGCCGCGTCCGAGAGCTTTACGAGAGCCGACTTGAGAGTGCCCCATCCGAGATCAATGACGACCGGTTTCACCAGCATGAACTCGCCTGCGAGTTGCGTTAGTCCGGCTACCTGCTGCACAAAATAGTCCCTGTCGAAGCCGTGCATACCGGCCTCTGTGTCCACCTGCGCGTATGTCTGCGTCCAGCCGCCAGGCCAGTCGCCTGCCAGTCCGACGCCTGGGATACCGTAAGCCCTGCCTTTGTTCATGGGACTCTTTACCGTGCCCTGAAAACCGCCGTTGACGCCCAGCCCCGTGTTGCCGGACTTAACGTCCACCCGCGGCCAGTGATTGTCAGTCGCCGCTCTCGCGATCGCTTCCACCAGCCAGATATTGTTGTTGTGAACGTCCATCAGGCTC
>DATBID010000482.1:0-3458 GCA_036557125.1 Bryobacteraceae bacterium
GATGCGCCGAACGTCACCGCTCCTATAGTCCGTCCGTACCGCAATGGCCCGCCCCATGGCAAACGACCCTCCGTTTGCCACCTTGAATCATTTCGAAGGCGATTCGAGAACAGGCGAGTCAGACTTCCTGAGGATTAGTATTATTCATGACGGTCATGAATAGCTCTATTCTCGCGCCTATCGAAAATCGAGCCTGCCACGGGCCAGAAAGCCGCGAAATTCGCGAAGCTGTCGATTCGCTGTGGGTTCTTCGAGGTCATACTCGCCGCTCATGAATAAGACAGGCTAGCGTTTAGATCGGACACTACCCAATAGTCGACTCCAGGCCCGGGCGTTGCCGCCGGAGAAGGTACCGATCGCGCGGAAGGCACGCAGTGCATGCTTCCTGGAAAATGTCCTCTGCGTCCGCCGGCGTGGACGGCATCAAGGGCGCGATCTTCGGCAAATTGGAGGGTGGTCGCGGCGTGTGGTTTCTCACGCGAAGCTCGGGGCCAGGGCAGAAACGCGACCGCCGGCCAGAGCGTGGCTCACCTTGAACCTTGATACCCGCGCGGATGAATTGCGCTCGTCGAACCCGCCGGCTCGGCCGCCGAGCACGTACCGCTCGCAGTGGATGTCCGGTTGACAGGAGGAGACGCGCCCTAAGAGAGCGTGATCGACAATGCCCCTGCAGGCTTCGACGGCAGGCTATGTTCCTGATCGGTGATCGCGTGGACGTATGTGCCGCCCGTAACGATCGCGATATTGGAGGCTGTTGACGCCACCGCCGTTACCACCGCTGCCAGCGGCGGCGGAGAGGGACCGGGCCCTTCATCACCGCCGCGCGCCGACGCACGGCTACGAGCCGACACGCGAGGCGGCGGTGGTGGCGTTCTTCGCGAAGAGCTGGCGAAGGCAGTAAGGGCTCGTGGACCGAAGAGCTTCACGACGAATGCTGCTGGGCCGGAAGGGTAGGAGAATGGACAACGATCCGTGGGTAGCTCAAGTTTTTGAAAGGGACCGCAAGTTCGAACTATTTCAAGAGGTCCTCCAAGCGATTGCCAGTCTGGAGCCCCACTTGAACGCAGTGACTCCTGATCAAGCGCTCGCGGACTTTCGAGAGGTCACAAGGGGTGCCCGTGTCGCCCTTGAACGATAGGGGCCCGAGAGGGGTGCACCCAACGCATTGGCGTGAATGGTCTGCATTAGCTAAAACTTAACCTGACAGAGGTGTCCTGGTCCCCCACGGCGAATCGCAAAGCCGGGAGGGGGCGCGAAAAACGCAGCAGCGTTGATCTAAATGCGACTGCGGGGGTACGTCTGCGCAGGCATCCCCTCTCGTATCGTTGATACATGAGGGTAAGAATAGATACACCGTCACAATTCAACACCATGGGGCCATGGATCGGCAGACCCTCATCGATTCGCTTTCCAACAAATCCGCCGTGACAGTGGCTGCGATTTTCGGCCTCACCCGACGAACAATTTACAGGTGGTGCAAAAAATACGATGTGCCCCGCCGCGTCTATGGCTGTCCAGATCGTGAACTTCTACGCCAGCTGGAAGCCGACTGCGCTCTTCAAAAGCACATCGCCCTGCGATTCGGGGTTTCGCGCTGGACCATCCCGCTGTGGTGCAGGAAGTTCGGAATCGCTCACCACACAACTGGTCGCTTTCGTAAGGGGACCAGGGGAAATGTGCGGCATATTCATGAGGAAATGCCGTTCGGAATCGGGATCGCGTTCGGAGATGATTTGGAGTGATCCGCCCGCAAGACCACGAAGGTGGCGCGCATTTGCACCCGGCAAGGTGTCTGTCAGCAGTCAGAACGTGCGCTGCACGAATGCCGGCAAAGCTCATCAGCTTGAAGAAGGACGCGACATGCTCCTGATCGCGACTGATGCGATCGAGCGCCTTTCCGCGCGCCGTCCAGCAGTCTTTAATAGCCTGGGCGGAGATGGCTCGCGCCCGATATGCCACGGTCCGTATATGTTGCGGCGAGTGTCTGACGAATATCGGGCGTAAATAACGGCACGCATGGATTATCCCTCATTCTTGCGTGCGAGCGGCCGAAGCCTGCTTCTGGCCATGGCTAGGTGTGCAGCGAAGCGCTGCGCCGCCTCCATCGATCGCGCGAGATTGTAGTGCCGTCCATTGACCTCTGGCGAGGCATGCTGGAGCACCCCTGGAATCAGACCAATCTTGTCAGGTGCATCCATCGCCACAAAGGTCGATGCCGCCCGACGGAAGTCGTGAAGACCCATGGCCTTTCCGAACTTGGCGGTGACCCCGTGCACGTAGGCCTCCTGCACCACCGCGGTGAGCGCCTTCTCGGCCATGCAACGCGGTTCCAGAAAGGCCGGGAAGTAGGATCCCTTGCGCAGCTTGGGGATGCGCAGCTCGACTGTCCCTTTCGGGGGCGGCCGCGTCCGAAGCCCGGGCAGCGCCCCGCTTGACTTGAGGCTGTGTGTGCGAAAGGTTCATTCGGCTCCGAGCGGCCATTCCATCACAACAACCGTTGCCGCTCACGGATTTCCATGGAGGAAACGATGGGCAATTCCACGCGCCTTGCGGGATCGCTCACGCGCCGGTGGTTGTTCAAGGCCGGTGCCGGGCTCGCAACGGGAGCAGGGGCCACGGTTCTTCTTGCACACACGGCCGATGCTGCCGAAGCCGATGCCGCCGCGCTGCAGCGGCTGACGGCGAAGGACCGCGATCCCTTGCGCGGGATCCTGCTCAAGGCCGGCACCATCGTCAGCCTGGACCGCCAGGTCGGAAATCTTGTCCGCGGCGACGTGCTGATCCGCGGCACAAAGATCGAGGCGATCGCGCCCAATCTCGATCCCGGTCAAGCGGAGGTGATCGACGCTGCCAATTGCATCATCGTCCCTGGCTTCGTCGATGCCCATCGCCACGCCTGGCAAGGCCAGTTGCGGCGGATCAATCCGAATTCGCCGACGCTTGCCGACTACTACAAGGCCACGCACAGCTCGTTTGCCTTGCACTACCGCCCGCACGACATCTATGTCGGCAATCTTGTCACCGCGCTCGGCTGCATCGATTCTGGCATTACATGCCTGATCGACAACTCGCACAACACCCGCACGCCGGCCCATTCCGATGCGGCGATCACGGCGCTGTTCGACTCCGGCATCCGAGCCGTGCATGCCTCGGGCGCGCCGCAGGCTGGCGAGTGGGACAAGCATTGGCCGAACGATCTCGTTCGCGTGCAGAAGCAGTACTTCAGTTCAAGCGATCAGCTTGTGACCTTGGGGATGTTTGCGCGTCTCGTTCCTGAATACTGGGCGCTGGCGCGTAAGCTCGGCCTGCGCATCCACAGCGAAATGACCGGGCAGCAGCTCGGCGGCGCGCTGGCCCGATTCGGCGAGCAGAAGCTGGTCGGCCCGGACAACACGTTCAACCATTGCGGGGATCTGTCCGATACGGCGTGGCAGGCGATCAAGGACGCGGGCGCGGCC
>DATBID010000483.1:0-3163 GCA_036557125.1 Bryobacteraceae bacterium
CACGGGTTCTTCCAGCGCCACTTCGCATTCGCAGCAATCGGAGCAGCGCAGGCAGCGCTCGCAGAGGTGATTGCGGCACGTGTCCTTCGTGCAGCGCGCGCAGATGTGTATGGATTCTTCCCCGCAGATACTACAATAAAAAGCCATGTGTGGGACTACTTCTTCCTTCCTGTTGAAGCGGCGGGGGGCGGCTCGGTGGCAATGACCGATCGGCACCTTTGGGCTTCTTTATCCATCACGGCGCATTCCTGTTCGCGCTGCGCGGCGAGCGTGACGATATAAGTCTGGAAGCGATTGCGGTTGGTGCCGTTTTCGGCGGATTGGGCCGTCAGTTCGTCGGCCAGCGCGGGGCTCTGATATTTGCGCACCGCGCCTTCGAGCGAATCGATCATTTGTTCCAAGCCCTGAATGCGAAAGAAAAATTCCAGGCAGCCAGAGAGCTTTTCCGGATTGCGGGAGAGAGTTTTGGCTTCGGCAGCGATGGCGGCCGCCTGATCTTTGGCGGATTGGAGCTGCGCGGCATAAGTTTCCGAAGCGCCTTGGGCCGCCCACGCCTTGGCATCGATTTTATTAAGCGTAGGCAGAAGGCGCGCAGCGTGGTTGCCCATTTCGCCGATGATTACACCGGCATCCCAATCGGGCGGGAGTCCCACGGAAACCTGGCTCTGAGCGTAGAGCCAGGCGGGGAAGCTCAGCGCGGTAAAAGCAAACCGGGGGATTGCCTGCAAACGTTTCATGCCGCTCTTTCCAATCTAACAACAAATGGAAAGGGGAACCTATTTCTTCAGCATCGCGTCGAGGTGCGGAAAGATACCTTTGCCTTCGAAGATGTCTTTGGTCGAGTCGCTGTAGCCGAAATCTTCGCGAATGCCGCCGTTGGCATCGATCAGGTAGACGTGCGGGATATCGAAGGATGGGGTACGCAGATAAGAATAGGCGACCTGTCCGCAATCGAACAGGATAGGATAGGTGACCTTGTGGTTGGCCGAGAATGCCGTCACTTTCGGCTGATCGTCAGGGGGGTTGACGACGGAGAGAATGGCCACGCGATCACCGTATTTCTGCTGCACCTGGGCGAGTACGGAGGCGAAGGCGTTGCAATGCGGGCAGGTGGTCTGCATGAACTCGAGAATTACCGGCCTGCCACGATAATCGGCCAGATCGTGCTGCTGCGCTTTGGAATCAGGAAGGGAAAAACCGGGCGCCCGGCGGCTGGCATTGGCGGCTCCGAGTGATGCGACAAAGCCGGCGGTTGCGAACAGCAGTGCGGCAGTTGTGGTTAACCGTTTTCGAGTTAGCATGAGCTTCAAGTTACCATAGCGGTCCGGTCTGCTCACCAATTAACACCGCTCCCTGACGGTCGCGGCTCTGTTAAGGGATTCCTGGTAAGGTGGGCGGGCGACGCCATTTTCGGTGATGATGGCGCAGACGTAGCGTGCGGGGGTGACATCGAAAGCAGGATTGGCGGCGCTGGTTCCTTCGGGTGCGACCGGCTGGCCGAACACGTGAGTGACCTCGGAGGCGTTGCGCTGCTCAATGGGGATGGCATCGCCCGAGGGCAGCGTGAGATCGAGCGTGGAAATGGGGGCGGCAACGAAGAAGGGCACGCCGTTCTCCTTGGCCAGCACGGCTACGGAGTAAGTGCCGATTTTGTTGGCGACATCTCCGTTAGCGGCGATGCGATCCGCGCCCACCACGACGCAGCCGATGCGACCGGATTTGAGGAAGTGCCCGGCCATGTTATCAGTGATCAGTGTGGTGGGGATGCCGTCCTGTTGTAACTCCCAGACTGTGAGGCGCGCGCCTTGGAGGAGGGGGCGAGTCTCATCGGCAAACACATCCACGCGCTTGCCGGATTCGACGGCGGCGCGGATGACGCCGAGCGCCGTGCCATAGCCCGCGGTTGCCAGGGCGCCGGCATTGCAGTGGGTGAGCACAGTTTGGCCGTCGGGCACCAGGGGGGCTCCGTGGCGGCCGATGGCGCGGCAGATGGCGATATCTTCTTCGCGAATGCGGAGGGCCTCTTCGACCAAGCAGCGGCGAATGACGGCGACTGGCTGGCCGCGGAGCGAGTGGTAAAGCCGCTGCATGCGATCGACGGCCCAGAAGAGGTTAACCGCGGTCGGGCGAGTTTTTGCCAGCGTGGCGCAGATGGTTTCGAATTGCGCGTCGAGGCTGTCTTCGGAAGCATGCAATAAGCCCAGCGCCACACCCATGGCAGCGGCTACGCCAATCGCGGGCGCTCCGCGGATGGTCATGTTGCGGATAGCTTCGGCGACGTCTTCGTAGCTCGGGCAGGTGACGTACTTCTCTTCGAGCGGCAGCTTTCTCTGGTCGATCATGACGACGCGATCGCCGGTCCACTGAATAGTTTCGATCATGTATGAGGGAATTCCTTCCGCTGCGCGAGGTAAGCAACAAACTCCAGAGCGTTGTAGGAGGCGTGCATCAGGGCGGAGGCTTTGGTGGAACCGGTGCGGTAGCGCATCCAGCCGAAAGCCGCACCTGCAAGAGAGATGAGCAGCGCGTGCCGCCAGGAGTTGCCGTATTCGGAAAAATGCAGCAGACCGAATGGGATGGCGGCCGCAATGATACCGGGCGCGGGGCCTAAGCTGCGAACTAGCAGCGGCTGCAGCAAGCCACGGAAACCGAGTTCTTCCGCGATGGGAGCTAGCGTGACGCCGAAAACCGCCAACCAAATTAGCGACTTGGGGTTTTCCAGCAGCTCCGTGATGCGGTTGTTAGTGGTTGGTGTACGGATGAGCGCGCCGAGGTAGGCGACCACGATAGCCGTGCCGGCGCCCGTCAATACGATGAGGGGCGCAGGAAGCTTCAGACTGGTCCAACCTAGCGAACGCCAGAACGGGCGGCCGTAATGGATCCGAAACAGCACCGCCAGCGCGCTATATGCCAGAACATAAATCAGCGATTGAGCAATCAGCGCTTCGGCGACGCGGGATTGATCGCGGGCGGGCAGCAGAGAGAAAGTCAGCGACACCGCGCCGAGGCTGACGACGGCGGCGGCGAGCAGCAGACCGATAAACAGAAACAGATCCGAATAGCCCCAAAATGGCTCCCGTGGCGGCTCGGTTGGCGGCTCCGGAGGAGGCGGCGCAGTTACCGGCGACCCCGGCTGTTCCGGCTGCGGAGGCAGCCCCAACGG
>DATBID010000484.1:0-7933 GCA_036557125.1 Bryobacteraceae bacterium
GAAATAGCCGAAATGCAGGCCGCGGGTGTCGGTGGAGTAGTACGCGTTGGCATCTTCGAAGGCGCGAGGCGCTACCTGGATCTGATGCCCGCCGAAGCTCCAGCCGATGCGGCGTCCGAGCGCGAATTCGAAGCGCGCCAACGTCTTCATCACGATGCCATAGACCATGAAGGCGTGAAAGGCGCGGTTGCCCAGCAGTTCGTCATCGCCGGCCGCCTCGAACGGGTCGGGCGGCGGGCCGGAAGCCAGGTTCATTTTGGCCGGCAGGCGTGGCGGCGGGCGCCAGGATCCGGTGGTGGCATCGTAATCGATGACATGCACGCGGAAACCGCGCGGGCCGGGGCTTAGAAACTCGTTCGGAATTTCGATTTGGGTCCGCAGGAGCTTGCCGTTGTCGCGCACGCTGGGATCGAGCGCGAGAATGGTGAGCTTGCGAGCCGGGTAATAGGGCATCGAAACGGCGAGCTATTTCATCCGAATCGGCCCGGAAGAGAGCACCAGTTCCGCGTGACTGACGCTCTCGACGGCGGTAGGCGCCATACGCGCCAGAACCAGAACGCAGCCGATCTGCTCGCCGACGGTGGTGAGCACTTCCATTTCGCCGCCGGTGTGTTGATGCGGCAGGCGGTGCTGCACGTTGATGACTCCGACCACGCGGTTACGGGCAATGATTGGGGCCGAGAGAAAGGCCTCGAAGCTATCCTCGGGGAGTTCCCCGAAGCTCTTGAACCGCGGATCATGATAGGCTTCGCGGGAAATGGCCAGCAGCCGCCGCTCGCGGGCTACCCAGCCGGTTAAGCCTTCGTTCAACCGGAGGCGGATTTTCCCGATGGTCGAAGGGTGCGGCGTGTTGGACGCGCACAGCACCAGCTCATCGTTATCGAGCAGATAGATCAAGCAGGAATCGCCCTGAGTATATTCGACGACGAGCGCAACCACTCCCTGCAGAACCTCTTGCAGGCTCATTTCGCGGACCATGAAGCGGCTGATCTTCTGGAAGAGCCGCAACTGTTGCTCGGTGCGCTGCAAGCGCCACTCGAGATCCTTACCCTTTGGCACGCCTATATTATAGATGCCCGCGCGCTCGTGTCCATCTGCCGAATGGCAGCTTAGAATGGGAGTTCCGATGGCTCGGCGCGGCGTCTTCATCACGTTTGAGGGGATGGATGGTTCGGGTAAAACCACGCAATTGCGGCGGCTGGCGGAACGTTTGCGCGGGATAGGCTGCGTAGTGCTCGAAACCACAGAGCCGGGAGGCACAGCTATTGGGCGCAAGATCCGCCAGATTCTGCTGGATGCGGGCAATCAGGAGCTGAGTCCCATGGCCGAGTTGCTACTGTATTTCGCTTCGCGCGCGCAGAACGTGGAGGAAACGATTCTGCCGGCGCTCGCGCGCGGCGAAATCGTGCTGGCCGATCGTTTCACCGACTCGACGCTTGCGTACCAGGGGTGTGCGCGGGGCCTGGGGGCTGAAGCTGTCCGGGCGCTTGATCGCATCGCTTGCCGCGGACTTCGGCCCGACCTTACGCTGCTTTTGGATACCGGGCCCGAAACGAGCCTGGCCCGAGCGCGCGTCCGCAACATTGCCGAAACCAGCGCGGAAACCCGTATGGACGAGCAATCGGAGGAATTTCACCGTAAGGTCTATGAAGCGTATCAGGCCTTGGCGGCGAGCGAACCGGAACGGGTCCGGCACATCCCGGCGGCCGGCTCAGTCGAGGAAGTCGAGCGCGCCGTTTGGGAGGTCGTTCAAGCCTATGTTTGAAAACTTCTGGGGCAACCGGCACGTGGTGGAGGCACTGGAGCAGATGATCGCGCAGGACCGCCTGGCGCAGACTCTGCTGTTTTCCGGTCCGGAAGGAGTGGGCAAAGCGACGCTCGCGCGGCGATTGGGCGCGCGGCTTTTGGGCCACGGGGAGATGATCGAGCGCGACGACCTTAGCCTGGAAGAGAACCGCGGAACCATTGCCGCGCGCGAGCGCTGGCCTTCCGAGAAGCGGAACGAAGATCCTCTGCTGTTCGCGACGCATCCCGATTTCGTCACGTTCACGCCCGATGGCCCCCTGCGCCAGATCTCCATTCAGCAGACGCGCCTGCTGAAAGAGCGCGCGCAGTTCCTACCGCACCACGGCAAGCGGCGGATTTTCTTGATAGATCACGTAGATCGAGCCAACGAGCAGGCCGCCAACTCGCTGCTCAAGATTCTGGAGGAGCCGCCCGATCACCTGGTCCTGGTGATGACCGCCGAAAACGCCTACGATTTGCTGCCGACCATCCGCTCCCGCTCCGTGCCCTTCCACTTCGCGCCACTGGCGAAGGAGGAGTTGCGCGGGTTTGTACAGGCGCGCAAACTGGATCACCCCGAGCGGCGCATCGCGTTGGCTGCCGGAAGCCCCGGTGTTGCGGTTTCGCTGGATCTGGAGGCCTTCGACAAGCGCCGTGCCGCCATGCTGGTGCTGCTGAAAGCGGCTGCCGGCGCAGCCCCGCTGGGCGCGTGGGCTCCGGTGTCGGAAACCATCGGCCGCAGCAAGAGTGAAAAGTTCGAATCGTACTTGAAGGTGCTCTATGACCTGCTGCGCGATGTTCTGATTCTGCGCGAGGGCGGCCGCGAGATTCGCAATCAGGATATTCGGCGCGAACTGGAAGCTGTAGCGGCGAAGCTGGAGTTCGAGTGGATTCGGAAGGCGGTGGCGCGGGTGGATGAGATTGTGGAGCTCATTCGCCGCAATATTCAGAGGACGATCGCGCTGGACGCGCTGGTTGTGGAACTTCGGGCGGGGTGACGTCCCGGCTTACACCGCGACCAGCCGAAGCTTTGGATCCAGCCGCTTCAGATCGAGCGGGTCGCTCGTTATCACCGTATAATCTGCCGCTTGAGCGCAAATTACGACGTGGGCATCAGTGATATCCGAGGCGCCGGTGCGTGCGAGCAATGCGCCAACTGCCTGGGCCTGAGCTCCATCCAGCGGAACCACCTCAGTCCCCCTGGACTGGATGATTCGCCAGAGGCGTACCTGCCTGGCTGGGTTCCGGATGACCTGCGCGAGAGCGGTGGCCGGGACGATGACTTGATCCGCTTCTTTCCGAGCTGTCGTCAGAAGGCCGACGACCCGGCGGTCATTCCGTTCCAGCGCAATTAGCCCGCCGGCATCGAAGACGATGCCGCTCAAGCGGCTTTTCTCGGCTTGGCTTTTCGTTTTCGGGGCGCGAGCATCCGCCTTGCCCAAGTGCGCTCTTTCGCTGTGAGCGGACCGCCAGTTTCCTGCAACATCTCATCTAGCATGGCCTGGAGAGCGGCCTCATTCTCAAGGGACTTCTGCACGGCCCGTTGAATGAAACCAGAAACGCTCGAAGCGTCTCGGGCAGCAACATGCTTGCGGATCTCCTCAAGCTGGCGGTCTGGCAGCGTGATCGTGATCTTGGTGCTCGCCATACTGTTTACCATACCACCAAACGGCGAAGCGTCTCCCAAAATTCCGGAAACGAGACCGAAGCCGCTTCCGCATCCCGAATCACCGATTCGCCGTCGCCGGCCAGCGCTGCTACGGCAAATGCCATCGCAATGCGATGATCGCCGTAGGATTCGAACTCCGCAGCGTGGAATTTCCGGCGCCCGGGAACGACGAAGCCATCCGGTAACTCCTCGGCAGGCACGCCCATCCGGCGGAGGTTCTCGACGATCGTGCGAATGCGGTCGGTCTCCTTGATGCGCAGTTCTCCCGCATCGCGCACCGTAAGCCCGTCTTCCGAAGCCGCGCCAAGCACCGCGAGAATCGGAATCTCGTCGATCAGCGCGGTTGTCAGCGCGCCCTCGATCGTGCCACCACGAACCGGCGAGTGCTCCACTACGAGATCGCCTACCAGTTCGCCGTTCGTGCTTTCCAGATTGGGAATGCGGATGCGCGCGCCCATCCCGCTGAGGAAATCGAGCAGTGCCGATCGCGTCGGATTGAGGCCTACTCCGTGAATCGCCAGCCGCGAACCCGGCACGAGCAGCGCGGCAACTAGAAAGAATGCCGCTGAAGAGAGGTCGGAGGGGACGGTCAGCTCGCGCCCCGTCAGTACAGGTCGTCCGGTAACCGCAATCTTCTGCCGCTCGACAGTAATATCCGCGCCGAACTCCCGCAGCGCGATTTCGGTGTGGTCACGCGTGCGCACCGGCTCGGTAACGGAAGTCCGGCCCTCCGCAAATAGCCCGGCAAACAGAACGCTCGTTTTCACCTGCGCGCTGGGCACGGGCAAGGTGTAATCGATCGGGTGAAGCTGCGCGCCCGCAATATCCAAGGGCGGGTATTTATCCTCCCGGGCACGGATGCATGCCCCCATCTCCATCAGTGGACCCATGATGCGCTGCATCGGCCGCCGCGAAAGCGATTCATCGCCGCCGATCCGGCTGGCGAAGTGTTGCCCGGCCAGAATACCCGAAAGCATGCGTATGGTCGAGCCGGAGTTGCCGGCGTCAAGCTCCCCAGCAGGCGATCGCAGCCCCTCCAGCCCACGCCCCTGAATCGTCACGTTGGTCCCTTCAACACCGATCTCAATCCCTAGCTCCCCCAAGCAAGCCAGCGTCGAGTGGCAGTCGGCGCCCGTGGAGTAATTGGAAATTCGCGTGGGGCCTTCGGCCAGCGAAGCGATCATGGCATATCGGTGGGAAATCGATTTATCCCCTGGCAGAGCGATGCTGCCGGAGAGGGCGGAAGCCGGGCAAATGCGCTGTTGCATCGAAAGTACCAGAGTACCAATCGTAAACTGGGGAAGCGTATTGTGCGCTACCATGAGCCGCTAGAAGACTCTCATGGCTTTTCAACTGTTCTCGCCCGGATTTGCGGAAAGCGGCTGGATTCCCGAACTGCACACCTGCAAGGGCGCGGATATTTCGCCGTCATTAGAGTGGAGCGGCGAGCCCGGAGAAACGCGCAGCTTCGCCCTGACTCTGGAGGACCCCGATGCTCCCGGCGGTACCTGGACTCACTGGTTGCTGTGGGACATCCCGGTGAAGGTGCACAATCTGGCGCAGGGATTGAAACCGGGGACATTGGGAGTGAGCGGCCGCAACGATTTTCAAAAGCTCGGCTACGGAGGCCCGTGTCCGCCGAAAGGCCATGGCGCGCACCGCTACTTCTTCAAGCTGTATGCCCTCAACGTCCCTACGCTGAGCCTGCGGGAAGGAAGCACGAAGATGGAGCTGGAGCAGGCCGCCAAAGACCATGTTGTGGCGCAGACGCAGTATATGGGGCGGTTCGAACGCCGATAGCCGCTACACCCGGCGCACAAGGTGGGCGATCAACATCAGCACGAATATGATGATGAAGGCATAGAAGAGCAGTTTCGCGGCAGCCGCGAACGTAGCAGCCGCAACCCCGAATCCCAGAATTGCCGCAATAATTGCCAGGATAAAAAATATCAAGGCCCATCGGAGTAGCATTTACCACCTCCGGGCGATGGCTTTGCAGTTAACCTGCCACTCGTGAGGCTCGATTACGATCGAAACGTATCGTCTATTCCTATTTCTGGAAAATCCGGGATTGCCACACCGACCGGCCGAAGGACTCCCGCGGGGGTGTGAGGGCGGTTATCATAAGGTCTCATCCTTTTGTGACCCGGTTGCCTTTTCTGGACTGGATGCGTGGACTCGCCGTAGTCGTCATGATCCAGTGCCATGTGTTCAACTCACTGACGCGGCTCGACCAGCGCAATAGCGCCGTCTACATTTTTACCCAATTCGTAGGGGGCATGGCCGCGCCCTTATTCCTTTTTATGGCCGGCATGACTACCGGCTTTCTGATGGACCGGCTGGAGCAGCGCGGCGCCACTCCCTTGCGGCGCTGGATGGCGGCGTTGCGGCGGGCGGGTTACATTCTGCTCATCGCTTATCTGTTCCGTCTTTCGAATGCTGTGTTCGGTCTGCCGAAGCCGAACATCACGGATCTCCTTAAGGTAGATATTCTCAACTGCATGGGCTTGGCTATGGCGTTTTTTTCCCTGGCTGCCTTTTGGGATTCCGCCCGTAGGGTGCGCTTTACGATCGCAGGCGCGGTGCTAGTGGCCTCGCTCGCTCCGATAGTGAGCAGCCTCGATTGGAGTGGCGTGCCCGCGGTTCTCCGCTATTACGCCGTCCCTGGCCCGGACCGGGCACAATTTCCCTTTTTCCCTTGCGCCGCTTACCTCGGATTCGGCGCCGCCGCGGGTTCCCTGGTAAAGGCCGCGGGGGACGCCAAAAGCCGCAGCCACATGGATAGCCTGATGCGTTGGCTTGTGCTCGCGGGCATGGGAATCCTCATCGCCGCCGAGTACTTTGGGAATCTCCCGTTTTCTGTCTATGCGGCGTCGGACTTCTGGAGGAACAGTCCGGCCCTGATTTTCATCCGCTTGGGAATCATGCTCGTCACGCTCACAGGCGCGTATCTTTGGACCGAGTACCTTGCCGGCCAAGGCTGGAGTTGGATGCGAAGCCTGGGCAAAACGTCGCTGCTGGTTTACTGGGTCCACGTAATGCTGGTTTATGGCGTGACTGCAGCCCCTCTCAAGCGAACCCTCACGCCCGCTGGTTCGGCGCTTGCGGCCCTTACCGTGCTATTGCTAATGATCGCGCTCGCCGAGCTGCGGCTTCGCTATCGCTCCTCAGCTTCCAGCCCTCCCAGAGAGAAGGATCCGCGGGTACCGAAGACTCGCGCTACCGCATCGGAGGCGGCCTGAGTCATTAGCATGGCAAAATTGCTAAGGGATGGCCATCCTCGTAACTGGCAGCGCCGGACATCTGGGCGAGGCGCTATTGCGCACGCTGCTCGAAACAGGCCGGACCGTTACCGGGCTTGATATCAAAAACTCACCGTTTACGGACGCGGTTGGCTCCATAATGGACCGCCAATTCGCGAAGAATTCGATGGCAGGCATAGATGCCGTGATCCATACGGCGACGCTCCACAAACCGCATGTGGCCACACATACGCGCCAGCAGTTCGTCGACACGAACATATCTGGCACTCTCAACCTGCTGGAGGAGGCGGCCGCAGCCGGGGTTCGGGCATTTCTCTTCACCAGCACCACGAGCGTATTCGGGCGGGCGCTAATTCCGCTCGATGGCGCGCCGGCCGGCTGGATCAACGAGGAAGTGACGCCGGCACCGAAGAATATATACGGCGTCACCAAAGCGGCCGCAGAGGATCTTTGCGAGTTATTCCACCGAAAATTTGGTTTGCCTTGTCTCATCTTGAGGACATCCCGTTTCTTTCCGGAGCAGGATGACCGGAAGGAGATTCGAGAGTCGTATGAGGATGGCAATGTTAAAGTCAACGAATTTCTATACCGGCGAGTGGACATCGAGGACGTAGTTACGGCGCACCTTTTGGCTCTCGAAAGAGCACATGCGATCGGATTCGGCCGCTATATTATCAGCGCCACGACCCCCTTCACGCGCGACGATTTGCAGGAACTGCGGGTGAATGCGCCCCGCGTGGTGAGCCGGCGTTTGCCGTGCTACGAAGAAGTATATGCCAGCCGGAAATGGTCGATGTTTCCGGGTATCGACCGGGTCTATGTCAACCAACGGGCGAGGACTGAGCTTGGCTGGGAGCCGAGATACGATTTTGCCCACGTAATCGATCTTCTCCGGGCCGGGCGAGACCCGCGCAGTCCACTGGCGCGTGCGGTCGGCTCAAAAGCGTATCACGCGCATGCATTTGTGGACGGACCTTACCCGGTTGAATAGCCGAGTGCGATGGCTCTACGCTGTTATCATCAGTAGCGGATGGACCCGGATTTTCTGGTAATCGGTGCAGGAGTAGCGGGGCTGCGCGCGGCCATCGAACTCGCGGAGCGCGGCACTGTCCTGGTGGTTGCCAAGGATAGCCTGCAGGAATCGTCTTCGGAATATGCGCAGGGGGGTATCGCGGTAGCGCTGAACGATGACGATGAGGTGCGCCTGCATGAAGAG
>DATBID010000485.1:0-6465 GCA_036557125.1 Bryobacteraceae bacterium
TTTTCACCCCTAAAATGCGCCCGCTTTACCCTTCTCAAAATCTCTGCTGACCCGCCGGCCCAAGATGTAGAGCCGGCCTCCTGGCCGGCCATGCCGGCGTCCACGCCGGCATACCCGACCAGCCGGAATACCGGCGAGGACGCCGACAATCCTAATCCGGACGCCTTATTCGAACAGTGCCGTGCTGAGGTAGCGTTCCGCGGCGTCGGGGAGGATGACCGCAAATGTCTTTCCCGCAAACTCGGGCTCTTTGGCCAATCGAACCGCTGCCGCCACCGCCGCGCCGGAAGAGATACCGGCCAGAATGCCTTCCTCCTTGGGCAGCCGCCGCGCCATTTCGAACGCCTCGTCGTCGGTCACCGTCGCAACGCGATCGACCAGTTCGAGGTCGAGCGTCTCCGGGATGAAACCGGCGCCGAGTCCCTGAATCCGGTGCGGCCCCGGATGCAGCGGCTGTCCCGCCAGGCGCTGCGAGATCACCGGACTTCCCGCCGGTTCGACTCCTACCGACAGGATCTGCCGCCCGCGCACCTTTTTGAAATAGCGCGAGACCCCGGTGATCGTCCCGCCCGTCCCGATCCCCGACACCAGCACGTCCGCCGCGCCGCCGGTGTCCTCCCAGATCTCGGGCCCGGTGGTCCGCACGTGAATTTCCGGATTGGCCGGATTCCGGAACTGCTGGAGCATCACGTAGCGGTCCGGATCCGAGGCCACGATTTCCTCGGCCTTGGCGATCGATCCGGCCATTCCCAGGGAGCCATCGGTGAGCACGAGGTTAGCGCCGAGCCCCTTGAGCACCTTGCGCCGCTCCATGGAGAATGTCTCCGGCATAGTGAGCGTGATGGCGTAGCCCCGGGCGGCAGCGACGAATGCCAGCGCGATGCCGGTGTTGCCGCTAGTGGGTTCGATCAATTCCTTGCCCGGCGTCAGCACACCGCGCTTTTCCGCATCCCACACCATGGATGCTCCGATGCGATCTTTCACTGAATAGGCGGGATTGCGCCCCTCCGCCTTGCCGAGGATGATGGCTTTGCCGCCATCGGTCACGCGATTGAGACGAACAAGCGGGGTGTTGCCGACGCTGTAGGTGTAGTCTTCGTAGATTCGCAATCAGATCTCCCAGTTCAGTACAAACTTGTTCCGCTTCTCGGTCCAATCGCGCAGGACGTCCCCGAAAGTGGTCTTGTCGAGAATTTCCGACACGGCGCGATCCACTCGCTCCCAGACATCGGAAAGCGGGTCTTCGCTGCGGCGGCGCAAGCGCGGTTTTCCGGAACGGTTGCCGGCGCGCGGCCCTTCCACAAATCGCAAAACTTCGCCGAGGGTGAGTGAATCGGCGGGCCGGGCCAGCATGTAGCCGCCTTCCGCTCCTCGGCGCGATTCCACAAAGCCGCTCTGCTTCAATCCAGCCAGGATCAGCTCCAGGAATTTTTGTGGAATCTTCTGCCGCCTGGCAATGTCCGCAATCTTCACCGGTTCTCCTGGCCTTTGCAGGGCCAAATCGATCAATGCGTGCAGGGCATATTCGCCCTTTACCGAAATGTGCATCCGGGGAAAGACGAGTAATCACCCTCGTCTCAGTAGAGATTGTAGGGTACGCTGTGCCTGTGGCGCAATCGCGAAGCTAGGAAGCGCCGGCTTTGTCCATCCAGCCCTGCACTTTTTCAATGCCCGTCTGCATGTCGTCAAGGACTTGAAGTACTTTACTATCGCTCTGGAGACCGCCGATTCCGTAAGCTTCAGTTTGCACTTTATCGTGCAGTTCCTGCAGATGGTGCACCAGCAGCAGGGGCGCTCCCTCGATCGGGTTCTTGCCCAGAAGATTCACCAAGTCCCGGATTTTGCTCGCCGCATCCAGAATCTTGGCGGCGTAACTGGCCGGCGTGGTGACCACCTTGAGCGGCGGAAACAAGTGAGTGATCTTATCGGCCAGGCCAGTAGCCTCCTTGACGATGCCGGTGACTTTGCTGGCGGTGGACTTGTGTTCTTTCGAAAGCTTGGAGAGCGAAGTCAGGTCGGCCTTGATGGAGCCGATCAGCTCGCCGCACTCATCCCAAACGGATTTACCGGCTTTGGCGATGTCCACAACGCCAACGCCGGCAACCAGCGGCTCCTTGCTATCGGAAGCTGAGCGTTGGACGACCAGCGGACGCAAATGTGGGGCAGGAAATTTCGCCTGCCAGGGCCGAAGCGGCGCGGGTTTCTGTTGGATAGGACCCGGGGAGTGGACTCGAGAGGGCGTCAGCGACTGCTTCAGCACTGGAGCAACGCGCGTCGGCGTGACTGGATTCGGCCGGTAGACCGGCGGCGGCACGAGAGGAGTTTTCTGCAGGACCTTGGGTTGCGCTTGCCCCTGCGTCGGCGGCTGGGGCGAAGACGGGCGATACACCGGAGGCGCTGGCGGGCGCGGTGTACTTTTCGGTTTGTTCATCAAGCTTAGACGGCGCGAGCCTTTCGAGAGGCGGCCGGACGGTCCGACCTGGCCGGCTTGCGTTCCGCCGCGGTGATCCGCTTCACCTGGTCGGTGACCGAGACCAGGAACATAGGCTGGCGCGAATTCTTGAGCAAGTCGATGATGCGGTGGGGGGCGTCTTCGAGATAGATCGACTTGCCGTCGGTGAGCAGGTGAATATCGCTGGTTGAAGAGAGGGCTTCATTCAGCCTCTTGCCGACGTCCTTCTGCAGAAACCGCAGCACGCGGCGGATTTTCTGGAGAGAAAAACCTTTGCGGCGCAGTTCGGCGATAACCGAGATTTCGACCAGCTCTTCGCGGGAGTAGATCCGCTTGTGCCCATCCTGCCGGGGCGAAACGACGTTGCGCTCATCCCACCATTGCAGTTGCCGGAGACTGACGCCGCAAATCCGGGCGACCTCCAGACTGTTGTAACCTTCCGCCACCGGCGCGGATTCGGCGCGCGCCCGTTTCGCTTTAAACATTTTCCGCCACTTCCGTTGTGAATTTGTTCCACTTTGGATTGTACATGGGCCATCGCCGGTGTCAATAGGGTCCTGCCTCGCCCCGGCAGAATTCGATATGCAGGCCCGAAAATAGAATTGCCATGCGTCCCCGTGTTCACCAACGTGCGGCGTGTTGTGTACTCAGCCACACCAAGGCGCCACGGCGCGCTGTGGCTTCGCCCCGAGGGGAAATTACACTTGAGAGGGGAGGACGGTTTTGTCATGGAAATGAATGGGCAGAACAAAGCGATCTGGATCGGCGTGGCGATTGGAGCGGCCGTCGGGCTGGGCTTCGCGCTAAGCCGCAACCGGAGGCGGGACCCATGGTCGACGGCCAAGAATGCGGCCGATCGTTTCGCCAGCCGGACCGGCGATATCTCAGATGCGACCAAAGATATGGTTGAGCGCATCCGGACTATTTACGATGAGGGCCGGAAGGTAGTTGAGGATGCCAGCGAGTTGTGGGAGCACGGCCGCAAGCTCGTGGGCGTTTAAGGAACCAGACTCCGCATCATTATTTTCTCGATCACCTTGCAGCCGCTCGAAGTGCCGAGGACGGCTGCCGCTGGTCGTTGCCCGCCTAAACTGCTTAAAGTAGGGGCGATATCGCCATTGTTTTCAAGGAGTTACCGAAGGCCTACCGAATGGTATAATCAGAACAGGTTCCCTCCAACCGGTAGGCTCTTATGGAAAAAAGCAAATTCTGGCCGTTGGACTTCGACCCCGAAGGTGAAATTTACGATAACGTCGCCTGGGACTTGCCAGGCTATCGTAATCAGGTCCGGGGGATTTCTCCACTTCGAAAGCGCCTCTCGAAAACCCGCCGCGCGCGTGCAGTAGAAAACACACAACGGCTGTAATCCTTACATTCGCGGTGTGGGTTAGTTTGTCGCAGTTTGAGCGCCGCGCTTCAGATTGCACGATTTAACGCAAACGGCTCCTCGATTGCATGTGGGCGACATCGAGGTTTGACACCATATGAAAGTATTTCTTGCCACAGCGGGTCTCGTGACGGGTGCTCTGCTATCCGCCGGGTGTGCAACGCACAAGTATGTCAAGAACACAGTAGCGCCGGTTCAAGCGAAAGTGGACCAGGTAGGCACGCAAGCCAACAAGAATAGTCAGGACATTCAGGACACGAAAAAAGAGGTACAGCAGGTTGACGAGAAGGCGCAGAGCGGCATTAGCGCCGCGCAGGAGCGCGCATCCACAGCGGATCAGCACGCCGGCGCGGCCGATCAACATGCTGCTACGGCTGACCAGCACGCCACTGACGCCCTGAACCGGGCCAACCAGGTGGGAGATCAGGCCACTCAGGCCAACCGTGGTCTGGAGTCGTTGCGGCAGGTGGTGTCGAACATCGACGACTACAAGCTGCAGACCGAGGCCACTGTTCCGTTCAAGTTCAACCAGTGGACGCTAGGCGCGGACGTAAAGCAGGACTTGGATAAGCTGGCCGGCGACATCAAACCGGACCGGCGATTTTTTATTGCGGTCGAGGGCTTTACCGACAACGTCGGCGACAGGCAGTACAACGAGGCGCTTAGCCGGCGGCGCGCCGATAGCGTCGTCGAGTATCTGGTAGCGCAGCACGACATCCCGATTTACCGGATCCACATGATCGGCCTCGGGGAGGAAAAGCCGGTAGACACGGGCCACAACCGCGCAGCGCGGGCCAAGAACCGGCGGGTGGAGGTGAAGGTCTACTCTGCAGACCAAGTCACCGCTTCACTCGACCAGAACCAGAACTCTGGCCCCGGATCGGCGAGCCGAGCTCCCAATCAGTAAGTAGTTAGCGATAGCGATTTAAGAAAACGGGCGCAACGTGTCACAAGCGCGTTGCGCCCGTTCTGTCACGCCGGGGTGAAATCGTGACCCGAGCCGCCTTCGGCACGGGAGCCGACCGCAATGCTTGCCACCAGATCCACATCCCCGCCAGGCTGGTTGTAGCCTCTACGATATCCCCAAATAAAGGAAACTGCCGAAACAAAAATCGCAAAGACTCACCGATAGCGGCGCCTGCAAACTGGACACCCAGGCCGCCGGTGAGCAGGAGCGGTTGCAAATCCTTATGCCGGGAGGCGATCAACAAAACCCAGGCGCCCAAGTCGATAATCGCCGCCGCAAAAGTGATGTCGCGAACCCAGAGGGTCATCCATCGCCAGTGCCCGCCGCCTGCGGCGAGTTGATTGTGATGGTGAATGACGAAAGACGCGACAGCAAAAAGAACGCCTCCCGCAATCAGTGCCGTCCGAACCACATTGCGCGACTGCAATTTTTCCGTCGCGAGGTACGCCAGGCTAAGCACTAGCGCAAATAAGAGCCCTTCGCGGATACCTTCGTCCACCCAATAATAGGTCGCGCGCGAGATGCCGAATCGCACTCCTGCAAAATATGCCTCATTAACTGAAATTTCGATTACAGTCGTTAGAAACAGGGCGAGGCTATACAGCAGCAACAACGGAAAACGGCGATACGGTCCACGCAGGAGCGCCGCGATGATGAGCAGCTCCAGCGGCAAGCCCACCAACCAACCCAAATATTGTAGAACTTCACCCACCTGTTCCTTATGATAAGGGCAGAATTGTTAAAACCCTATCACTATTTTGGTTAAGACCCCGGAAGATTCTAATTAAAACTGGAAATCAGTACATCCCCGTGCTAAGCTGCAATGCCCAGGTCTTCGTCTACGGGCGGGGGAAAAGTGGGGCCGATCGTCACCCGCAGATCTTCGTCTACAGGCGGAGGAAAGGTGGGACCGATAGCTAGCCGCAGATCTTCATCTACGGGCGGAGGAAAGGTGGGACCGATAGCTAGCCGCAGATCTTCGTCTACAGGCGGAGGAAAGGTGGGGCCGATAGCTAGCCGCAGATCTTCGTCTACAGGCGGAGGAAAGGTGGGACCGATAGCTAGCCGCAGATCTTCATCTACGGGTGGGGAAAAAGTGGGGCCGATCGCCAGCCGCAGATCTTCGTCTACAGGCGGAGGAAAGGTAGGACCTATCGCCAGCCGCACATTCTCATCGACCGGCTTCTCGTTGACCGGCCCGGATAATAGATCAAAATTGCTGGCTGGATCTACCACTGTGATCACAAGGGCTGTGCGATTTGTCGCGCCTGGCTGGACGAGAGGCGCTCCGCTCGCAAAGTTCCACGCTAAAGCCAGCGAGAACATTACAGGCCCGATCTGATACATGGTTTTATGGAAAGGTGTCATCATGGTTCGTATATGCTCCTTTGGATAGATTTGATTTAACCCCAACTTTCGTTGGTAATGTACTTACAAACACACGCCTGGTTAGTAAATAGCCCTCGCAGATCCTTTAGCGAAGGCGACCCACAACCCCGTACTACATACAGTTTTTGCCAAAATTCGTAATAGAAGCTACAGTACGAACTAACTGGGCACCTAAGTCAATCGGGCAAACGCCCTAGTCACCCTATCACGGTACTCGCGATTGGCGAACCTGGTGCTCCGGAAACGAGGTTTCCGGACGAAATGGGCGTG
>DATBID010000486.1:0-18941 GCA_036557125.1 Bryobacteraceae bacterium
AGCGGGCGGACGTTATAGCCGGGGAGGATGAAGCGGTACGCCTCGAAGTGATCGTCGCCGCGGCGCTCATAGAGGGGAGAGCCGGGAGGCAGATCGCGGGTCCAGCCGTGCGCGCGGAGGGAGCGCAGGAGGTGATCGAGTTCGAGATCGTTGGTGAGGACGATGCCGCCTTCCATGGTCGAAATGTGGTGGGAGAAGAAGAAGCTGAAGGTGTTGAGATGGCCGAAGGTCCCGGTTTTGCGGCCGTTTAATTCGGCGTCCATGGATTCGCAGTTATCTTCGATGAGGTAGAGGCCGTGGTCGCGGGCGAAGCGTTCCATGACATCGAGGGCGGCGGGGTTACCGAGAATGCTTACGGCCACGATGGCGCGGGTGCGGGGCGTGAGGGCACGCTCCAGCTTGCTGACATCCATGTTGAGGGTGGCGAGGTCCACATCGACGAAACGCAGCTTGAGACCGTATTGGTAGAGCGGGTGGTAAGTGGTGCTCCAGGAGATGGCGGGGACGATGACTTCATCGCCGCGGGAGAGCGGGCGATCCTTTTTATAAAACAGAGAGGCTACGGCGACCAGGTTGGCGGACGATCCGGAGTTCACCATAACGCCGTGCCGCATGCCGAAATAGGCGGCGAACTCGCGCTCGAAGGCGGCGACCTCTTCGCCCATGGTGTATCGGCCGCGCTCCATGGTGCGGCGAATGGCTTCGGTTTCTTCAGGTCCCCAGGTGGAAGCGGAGAGTTCGTAGAACATCGAATGAAGTGAAGAGCGATTATAGCTATATGCGGGTGAGCATTGCAGATGCCAGGAAGCGGCTGCCTGAACTGATAAAAGCGGCGGAAAACGGGGAGCCGGTAACGATTTGCCGGGCGCGGTGTCCCGGTAGTGGATTTGGAGCGCACGAAAGCCGCGAACCCCAGGAAACCAATATTTGGCAGGTTCCGCGACAGGATTCAGGAAATCGATCCGGACTGGTGGAAGCCCATGACGGAAGAGGAAGTGGACACTTTTCTGGAAGGGCGCTATTGAGTGCGGCTGCTGCTTGACACGGTCACGTTCCTCTGGAGCGTGCGCACCCCGGAACGGATTTCCCGGAGGGCGATGGCAGCGCTGGGGAAGGAAGAGAACACGCGTGAACTGAGCGCTCTTTCGCTTTCCGAGATTGCTATTAAAGGGGTCAAAGGCAAGCTGAGCTTCTCTAAAGACGATGGTGCTCTGGCTCGCCGATCTCAAAGTGCGGGTCCTTCCCTACACCACCGTGCATGCTTTGCGGCTTTTCGATTTGCCGCTGCACCATGCCGACCCGTTTGACCGCCAGATTATTGCCGCAGGCTCTGGCCGAAGATATTGCCGTGGTGACTTCCGATGAAGTATTCCGGCGCTACGCGGGGATCAAGGTGATTTGGTGAGGAGGGTGCCTAGAACGGCCCGCGGAACTGCATCTGATAGGTGAGTTTGGCCCGCTGCTGATCGGGTTTCCAGGCCACGCCGGGGCGCACCATTTCATGAATCCGCGAAGCGATAGTGGCGGGATTGGGATAGAACTCGTGTTCCAGAGTGGGGCTGGGCGGGCAACTGGTAGGCGCAAATCCCATACGCGCGATCTGCACGGGGCGCGCGGCGCGCTCGGCTACGCGAGCAGCGATCTCGGCGCTGGCTCCGCAGTTTAGCCAGCCGTTATCGACTACGAGCAGTTTGCCGGTGCGCTCGGCCGAAGCGAGGATCGGTTCGATATCGAGCGGCGATAGCCAGATAGGATCAATGACTTCGCTGTGGATGCCTTCATCAGCCAGCATCTCCTGCGCGCGCAGGCATTCCATCACCATGTTGGAGATGGCTACGACGGTGATGTCATCGCCATGAGTGAGCACTCGGCTGTGCCCCGGTTCGACTGTGAACGGCGCTTCGGGAACATAAGCTTCGCTGAAATAGAGCAGGCGATGCTCGACGAAGATTACGGGGTTATCGTCGCGGATGGCGGCAATCAGACAGCCCTTGGCATCGTGCGCATTGGAGGGGGCCGCAACTTTCAAGCCCGGGATGTGCATAAACAAGGCGTGCAGGCCCTGAGAGTGTTGCGCGCCCTGCCCCCAGCTTTTGCCGATCATGCAGCGTACGACCATGGGCACGCGCACGGAGCCGCCATACATGTAATGCGCTTTGGCCGCCATGTTGATGAGCTGGTTCATGGCGATCATGACGAAATCCATGCGGATGTGGACGTGAATGGGGCGCAGGCCGGCCATGGCGGCGCCGATCGCCACGCCGGTCATGGCATCTTCGGAGAGCGGCGTGTGGAAGACGCGCTGTGGGCCGAAGCGCTGCTGCAAGCCGCGGGTGGAACCCTGGATGGCCTTGTGGTCGTCGACATCCAGACCGAAGAGCAGGACGCGCGAGTCGCGCTCCATCTCCTGCGCGACGGCTTCGCATAGAGCATCCACATAGCGGAGGACGCGCTCGCGTGGCGCGTCGACAACGCCGGCATTTGTGGCGAGGCTAGGCGTAGACATGGGTATAGAGTTCCTTGGGATCCGGGAAGGGGCTGGTTTCGGCGAACTCGATGGCTTCGGCGATTTCGCGGTCGATTGCAGCATCGATGGAGGCCTTTACGGCAGGATCGAGTTTCTCTCCGATGATGCGCACCTGATCGTTCTCCACCCAGGGCCCCAATTCCTCGCGCGTGCGATAGCCGGCGTCGTAATCCTCCCCAGGACCTACGTGCTCTTTCCAGCGATAGGTTTGGCACTCGATAAATACCGGTCCGTTCCCCTGGCGAATACTCGTATAAGCTTCGCTGGCCAGTTTCCAAAGCGTGAGCACATCCGAATCGCGGACCTGATGCGCGGGAATGCCGTAGGTTTCGACACGCTCGCACAGCCGCGTTGTGGCCCAGCGTTTGGAAGTGGGCGCGTGAATGGCGTAGCCGTTGTTTTCGCAAACGAACAGCACGGGCAATTTATGCAGCGAAGCGAAATTCAGGCTCTCGCTGAAGACGCCTTCCTCCGTAGCGCCATCGCCGAAGAATGCGACAACCAGGCGACCGCGGCCTTCGCGCTGTAAAGCCAGGGAGTAGCCGAGCGCGATGGGCACGGTGGTGCCGACTACCGCGGAAGTGCCCAGGATGTATTGATCCATGTTGACGATGTGCATGGAGCCGCCTTTGCCGCGGGCGCAGCCGGTGTCCTTACCGTAGAGTTCGGCGAAGAGGGCCGGCAGGTCGCCGCCTTTGGCGATGTAAGCGGCATGGCTCCGGTAAGTGCCGGAGACGACGTCGTCCGGGCGGAGCGGGTCGCAAATGCCAACCGCGGCCGCTTCCTGCCCGATAGACAAGTGGACAGGACTTTTGATCTTGTCAGACGGATAAATGCGCGCGATTTCCTCCTCCGCGCGGCGGATCAACTGAAGTTTGCGATAGAGACGGGAAAGATCGGGTTCGACCGGAGTAATGGGCATAGAATTCGTGGCCGCACTGCGAACGGGCAATCGTCTGTGGGACTCTGCCGTAAAACGGCAAAAGGCCATTGTACCTGACATCCGCGGTTCCTACCCTAAAGTCCGCTTGGTTTCCCGCCGATCACCTCGCCTGAGGATACATGCTAAGCGCAGCTTATCGCAAAGCGGCCGCTATTTTGAGCGTTGCTGCTGCCGTCAGCACACTATCCGCTCAACGGCAGCCATCAGTAGCCGCGGCGGTAACCGTCCCCAGAGTGATCCGCTTTAGCGGAACGTTTCAACCCGCTAACGGTCTGCCGCGGGCGCCCATAGAGAGCGCCACTCTTTCGATTTACCGGGAAGAGCAGGGCGGAACCCCACTCTGGCAGGAGACCCAAAACGTGCCAGTTGATGCAGAAGGGCACTACACGGTTCTTCTGGGATCGACCCAGAACGAGGGCATTCCGCAGGAAATCTTCAGCCAGCCAGAACCGCGTTGGCTAGGAGTGCAATTCAACCGGCCGGGGGAGGTGGAGCAACCCAGAGTGCAATTGGTGAGTGTGCCGTATGCATTGAAGGCCGAGGATGCAGAGACACTGGGAGGGCTGCCGGCTTCGGCGTACATGCGGGCGGCGGCGGAGTCCTCGGGCACGCCTGCGGAATCCCTGCCCAATCCCAAAGAACTCAAGCCTAAAGCCATCACAGCAACGCCAACTGCCAACTCCCTGGTGAAGTTTACTGATGGCGCGGGGGATATGGGGAATTCGATTATTACCGATAACGGCGCTTATATTGCCGTGGCAGGTCAGGCGGCGGTGGGATCGGGGCATGCGCCGCAGGCGTATGGATTTGACTTGTATGTGAACGGGGCGAATCCCGTCGCTTTTATTGATTCATATGCAAACCCGGGAACTGCGTCACTGATTCTTCAGGGCAGAGGTCCAAGGCCCCTTAATCAGCAATTGAGCGTAAACAGCACCGGCCTATTTTCTATTAATCCAAGTAGCTTGGGCGGCTCGGCGCTATCGATTAGCCAAGCGGGCAACGTGGGAATCGGGACGGCAGCCCCGTCGCAGAAACTGGAGATCGCAGGCTCGCTGCAGGTGGACGACCGCGGCGACCACTGTTGCGCTGCGCTGTACATGCAGGAGGGAGCTTATGGCACGCATTTCTACAACCTTTCCTCGGGCGTTTTCCAAATCCATCGTTATGGCACGAATAGCGTCAATGGACCCGTGCTGTCGATTCTACCCGCCGGAAATATTGGGATTGGCACGACAACCCCGAATACCAAGCTGGAAGTTGCGGGCACATTGAAGCTAGACGGCACGGGAAACGGGATCATCTTTCCCGACGGCACCCAGCAAACAACCGCGGCCTCAAACGGATCGATGGGCACATCTGGAGCAAACACCCAAGCTATCGCACTGCTCCGCTGGTACAGCGCCAACCTCACTACCCAGCTTGCAACCGGAACGAATCCCTCCGGAATCGCCTTCGATGGCTCCTCCATATGGGTGTCAAATGCCAGTGACAACACGGTAATTAAGCTCGACAAAACCGGCGCTACTCTGGGTACCTTCCCAGTGGGGGCCGGCCCGCAAGGCATCGCCTTCGATGGCATCCATATTTGGGTCGCCAATTACAGCGGCAACACGGTCACTGAGCTGCGCGCCGGCGATGGTACAGGACTCGGCGGCTTCACAGTTGGGGCAAATCCCTGCGGAGTGGCCTTCGATGGAGCAAACATTTGGGTCACGAATTTCGGAAGCGGCAATGTGACCAAGATTCAGGCAAGCACCGGGACTATCCTGGGCACCTATACGGTCGGGACGCACCCCTGCGGAATCGCCTTCGACGGGGCCAATATCTGGGTTGCCAATTACGGCAGCAACAACATCACCGAGCTTCAGGCTAGCAACGGCACTCTGTTAGGCACATTCCCCGTAGGGACAGAACCCCGTTCCGTCACGTTCGACGGGGCCAATATCTGGGTTGCCAATTACGGCAGCAACAACGTCAGCAAGTTGCAGGCCGGTAACGGCGCACTCGAAGGGACGTTTGCGGTGGGTACAAACCCCGCTGGAACCGTTTTCGATGGTGTGAACATCTGGGTGGCGAATAGCGGCAGCAACACGGTTTCCAAGCTGCTGGCCAGCAATGGCTCCGTCCAAGGCACGTTCGCGGTGGGTCTGGCCCCAAATGGCGCCGCTTTCGACGGCGCCAATATCTGGGTCACCAATTCCAGCAGCAACAGCGTTAACAAGCTCTAGCTGAAGGAGCCTGTGGCTGAGCCAGCGATGTTATGATCGGGTTTTCGGATGCCCCCTCGATCCTTGGCGGAAGCCTTGCTCTCAGGCCAGCCGTATTTCGGCATTGAATTACGTGCCTTGCAAGGTGTCCCAGAGCGCCATCAGTACTTTGCCCCCTTAGTGTCCTCTCTGGCTGCAACCCGGAAATGCGCAGCCGTATTGGAGGAAATGAATTTGGTCGAGATTGGATCCTGGGCGGGGGCCTCCACTGTCACTTGGGCCTTGGCAATAGAAGCAGCGAAGTTCCGGGCCTCTATCTTTTGTATTGATCCGTGGAAAGCGTACTTCGATTTGGAAAACGATACGGATGAGACTTACCACGAAATGAATGCCGCGACAGAGGACGATAAGATCTTCCGATTGTTCGAGCACAATATTCGCTGCACCGGCATTGTGGAAAAGGTGACGGTCCGTCGCGGCACCTCCCGCGAAATTCTTCCGCAATTACCGGCCAAAAGCTTCGATATCGTTTATATTGATGGATCCCACCGATTCGCAGATGTTCTGCATGATATTCAAGAAGCGAAACGCTTGCTGCGGGAAGACGGCATCATCTGTGGCGACGATCTGGAGTTGGAGGCCGGGGATCTCGATCCGGACGAACTACGCAAAACCGTCGCGAGCGGCAGGGACTACGTCTTTTCGGACGCTCACCAAATCTACTATCATCCTGGCGTAACGGCGGCTGTTGCCGAAGAGTTTGCGTCCGTAGGTGTCTGGAACGGCTTTTGGGCTGCGCGCGGTTGCGAAGCGGAATGGGCGGTGCCCGCTCTGGACGTAAGCGATATCCGCATGCCGGTGCATATCCAGGCGAGTTTCGCAGACCTCCGCGCCGGCGCGGTTACCCTTGTCGGGGAGATACGCGATCACAATATTGTATCGGTTGAGCGGTTCTTGCCCAATCCCGTCAAACAGTATTTCGCCATAGCAAAGTCACTCGGTCCGACCAATTTATTTCAAGAGCGGCTCGGCGAACGCGAACTGCCGCCGGTGTTGCTGGCCGGGGATGGAATCGAAGAAGTCCGTAGAAAAGTAGAAGAGCTGGGGGTTATTGGAAGTAACGGGTTGGAGGAGAGTGCCGGTCTGCGCCTGCACGGACCTCTGCTGGCGCAGGCCGCCAAGACCCTGGGCCGGGAGGCTTTTCAGTATCCGGATGTAGAGTCAGCCGCCGTGTGGGTTTCTTATGCAAGCTCTATTCCGAATCCTCCGCTGGAGGCTTCGTTGCCTGACTTTCTAGGCATCGGTCCCCCAAAAACCGGCACTCACTGGCTGGCGTCTCATCTTGGGCTTCACCCTGCAATTTTCATCCCACCTCAAAAGGAACTGAACCATTTCAATCGGCAATGGCAATTCGAAAATATCGAGAAATATGCACAACACTTTCGAGCGGCCGGCAGCCGGTGTAAGGGAGAGTTCTCCCCAGGATATGCGGCGCTTCCTTCGATCGCAATCCGCGCCATCCAAAAGCTTGTGCCGAAGTTGAAGTTGATCTTTTTGGCTCGCCGGCTGCCGGAACGGGCCTGGTCATCTACACGTCATTCCTGGCGTTATCGCCAAATGACATTTTGCAACCGTACGAACGATTCCTTGAGCGAGGCACCCGCAGCGGAGATCGCAGCGGATTTTCTAGCCGATTATGCCTTGATTCCCTCCGATTATGAGGGCATATTACGCCGCTGGCTACAGTTTTTCCCGATCGAGCAGTTTCATGTTCGTTATTTTGAGGAAGCCGTGGCACATCCCTCGGAATACCTTCGCGACCTCGTTCAATTCTTGGGACTTGCCGGTGAACTTCCAGTAGAGGGGGCAACGCCGGTCAACCCGGGAATCGACGCGGCGCTGCCGGCGTGGGCGGGCCCTTTTCTGGAAAATCTCTTCGCCGGGCGACACCTTCGACTCGAAGCGTTCTTGAGCCGGGCCTTTGGCCTCAAACCGGTTTGGCGGCCACCTGAGCAGACGGCACAGGACTCCGTGTGGATAGAGGACCGGGAGGATGATTGGAGAATCCGTTTACGCGATGGCATCTTCGAAGCCACCCAGTCAGACACCGCCAGGCAACTGCATAGTAATTTCTTAGGCGATATCAGGCTGCGGATCGATAGAGAAAACGGAAGCGTACCGCCGATTGGCGCACTCTCCGAGGAAGACGAACTCCTGGTAGCGATCCCTGACTACGACAACCACGCGCAAGGCGCCGAAACCGGCTGCCCCGATCCCCCGCAATTAATCGGCGACCACCGCGGCTTCAACCTCGTGCAGTTTCGAGGGAAGATTTATGCGCCACGGCAGACGTTGGGCGAAATCGATTGGGACGCAGGGGCGGAGGCGCTTCAAAACTGGTACGCCCCGCGGGATTTCCTGATTGGCGACTCGGCCGGTGAAGTTCGGGCGCGAATCGATTTGCAGGATGACCAAAAGACTTAGACGCCCTCAAAACCGCCACTGATTTCCGAGGCACAAGCGGCTATACTGGATACTCATCCTTCAAATGATTCTGGCTCTACGAAGCAACGCACGAGTGGACTAGGCATGCGGATTCTGAAGCAAAGCGTGAAAGCCCGGCCCCGGATAAGTCTTATCCTCTTGGATTGGGGGGTTCGAGAAAGCTTTCATCTACTGTACTATCTCAAAACGCAGATTCTGCCGCGAGGCGCCTTTGAAGTCGTTCTGATCGAGTATTACGACACCCGCTCCGAGGCAGCCGCAAAGTTCGAGTCCGAGATCGATACGTGGATTCTCCTGGAAATGCCTTCGAGTTGCTACTATCACAAGCACTTGATGTACAACGTGGGAATCGTGTCGAGCCAGGGCGAAATCGCGGTGTTCGCGGATTCCGATGCGATGGTGAAGCCCTCATTCATGCACACCATTGTCGATGCGTTCGATCGCGACCCACTGATCGTCTATCACCTGGACGAGTTCCGCAACGTGCGCCGCGACTTTTATCCGTTTAACTATCCCTCCTTCGAAGACGTGCTGGGCGACGGATGCATAAATAACGTTGATGGCAAGACAAAGGGAATACTCGATAACATCGATCCAATGCACTCACGCAACTATGGCGCTTGTATGTGCGCCCGGCGTGAGGATCTGATTGCTATAGGGGGGGCCGATGAAGACCTGACTTACCTCGGTCATATCTGCGGTCCCTATGACATGACCTTTCGGCTGATGAATGCCGGTCGGCGCATGGTATGGGACACCGAGGAATATTTGTACCACACTTGGCATCCAGGCTCCGATGGCATAGCCAATTATCTCGGACCCCACGATGGCAGGAACATGTCTACCACCGCATTTGAGGCCTTATACTCGGGCCGGATTCAGCCAATAGTAGAAAACGAAGCTATCCGCCGGCTGCGCCTCGGAACGGCAATCAGTCCAGCTACTCCTGACCTCGAAGAAGGTGTGATCGATCCAGTTTATGCGGAGAGTTTCAACCGGTCCCGGTTGGGAGGACACGTCAGCAGCCCAATCGCCGCTCCGCAGCGCGCCAAGCAGTTGTTTGCCTCCTATCAGGGCCACGACATTTATCGCATCAACGGAAGTTTTTATGGCGTGCCTCACAAGCTGGGCCTTGTGGATCCCGAGAAAAAAGATTGGCTTGAGCATGAGCTGGTTATTCCTGGCCGAACCTTCACGGAAATACGCGACATTCTCGACAATTACGATACGCGCTTCGTAGAAACACTGGGAGCATTTAATATCTGTGAAGTAGGCCGACGCTTTGCGTTAGTGCCCCAGGAACTGGGCCCCATCGATTTTCAACTGAAAACGGACCGCGAGAACACCGCCGTCATATGGGTTGACACCCTGCGCGAGGCGCGTAGGACGGCGGTCCGCGTGAGTCCAACGGCCGTTCACTCCAAGCCGCGCCCGCTGGAAACGCCGCTATCGAGCCGGAATCCAGTTACTAGCAACAACCCGCGGCTGGTGGAAGCGGTGGGTGTCTGCAATATCTGCAAATTCGGCCGCCGCTTTGCCGTGGTTCCCCAAGAGCTGGGACCTATCGATCTCGCCATCGATGGCGATAACCCGGACATTGGGTGGGTGGAAACTCTGAGCGAGGCCCGCCAGCTCGCAGCCCGTATCACTGACGCATCGGCACAAGAAGTCAACTTTTGGGCACAAGCAGCAGACAGCAACATGTATCAGGCAGGAGCGCCAGGGCCTGGCTGGAAATCCGATCTGACGCGAATACGCTGGGAATACACCAGATTGCAGCGGCGGCTTGCCGCAGTAGAACTCGGTGTCACGGGAATCTATCAGAGCCGGACCTGGCGGACACTGATCGCTGCCGGGGGAATCCTGCTGCGGTTATTAGGCAAACCGCCTAAATAAGCCTCTCGGAGCCCGCCTTACGGCGTAAACTTGACACCACGCAGTGTCAGTAATGATGGATTGCCACAATTAGTCAAGATCCGGAGCCGAATGTGCTGTGTCAAAACTGATTTCCGAAGGCGATGGCTGCTCCACACGCCGGTCGAGGTGCACGCGTTGGCAATGGTAGCCACCTTACGCCAGGCTAACCCGCTATCACTCAGCTCAACCTCGATAGATTTCGGCCCCCGATCGGTATTTTGATCTTGCGGCAAGAAGCTCACAGATTCCACCTGCCGCGCCTCTTTGAAATAAAAGGTGAGCACCTGCGGATAAGTAACTGGCGGAGCGGCATGCCACCCAGGTTGTTTCGCTTCCAGCAGTCCATCGGCAGTATAGGGAAGCAGCACGGACGACGCGCTAATCGCGTCGAATGCGTGCTGCTCCACCGCCTTGCCGTCCGAGGCATTTCCGGAGAAGCCTATTTCGCTGATCCGTAATTTCTGAGCGTCCCCTGATCGAAGAAAATCGAACTTAAGGTCGTTTAAACACACTCTCTGCCTTAAGAGAAACTTCCGGCTCTCGAATCCAGCCCACGGGCCGACGCCCTCCCTTTGGTCGAGCAATTCCCATTGATCGGCTTCGCTATTTCTGCCGAACAGACGCCATGCGGTCGCCATCTCGTCCGTCGCAATATGGGATGTCAGTACGTACGAAGCCACCGGTTGGCAGGCCTTGGAGCTCTTGATTATCAGGCTGACAGGAAAACCCTGGAGAGACTCAAAAAACGTCTTAGGGTTATCATCAAACGCTAACTCTCCCGGAGACTTAATCGAGGCAGGATACACAGATACGGCAGGGCGGCCGACGGACGCCGCACCCGCACTCTTCACCGGGCCGAGCTCCGCAAGCCGAAAGTCGATTACGGCAGACCCAGGTCCCTGTGGTACGGGGTCAGACCCGTAGCCTTGGGTTAACGCCAACCCTCCCGACGTGGAAACTGCTGATGCGCATTGTTGATCGAAACGGCAGTCGTAGATCTTCAGTTTGGTAAGTTCCGCCGGCGGCAGCAGCTCTCGAAGAACCGCGGTCAAGATGGTCGCGATGTGCTCAGGGTTAGCCGCCGCTGCCGGGAGAACGCTTTCGTCATCATCGCGTCGACGCACGGTACCGTCATAATGCAAAGCATTATCAGGACGTATTACATGAAGGTGGTGGATTCGACTGAGCTCGCCGGAAGCCACCAGCCCTTTGACACTTGACCGAAAAAACCGGACCTCCACATTCGACATCATTACCTGGTCGACGGAGGACTTTAGCTGTCGCACAGAAGCCGGGAAAAACAGCAGGCCAAAGAGTACATAGCTGAGCGTTGCGGGGGCAGTCTGCGGTCTCAATACACGAAAAAAGTGTAGCCACAATAGCCCAAGGCCGCACGATATGAGGACCGCCCAGGGGAGCGCCTGCCGCCCTCCGAGATCGTCAACGAAGCCGCTTACGAACCAGGGCGCAACCATAGCTAGCATCGCAAACAGGAGTCCGAACAGCGCCAGAGATAGCGCTACGGCAGGAAAACGCTTCCGCGCGCTCCAAGCCGGCGCCTGGACTATAGCTGCGATAACCAGTCCGGCAAGAATTGCATACTTCAAAATCGCGGGTACCCCGTAAAACGAAGACAGTGGCAAACGGTTCGATAAATAGAACCACATCACATTGAGCTTAGTGATTACGGTCGCCGGAGTCAGCGAGAGCGCGAGCGCATACTTGCTGCCTTCCAAAGCATGTAAAACAGGTGCGCGCTGGGGGTTCCAACGGAAGTAGACAAAGATAATCGCTTTACTTAGAACCAAATAACCCAGGGAGGCGACACCGTACACCGCTATGCCGCAAAGAAACCGTCTGAACCTCGAATAGGAGTCCAATCGTTTATCAAAAGCCGCATACAGAGTAAGAATAGCGACTCCCGTGGCTGCATAAGCCGGGTACATAAGATCGGCCAAAACAACCAAGCCGACGGAAGCCAGGATTCTTGGAATGGAGCGGCGCATTTCTGCAAGGCTGTCGAATTTCACCGGAATCAGAACGCCCGCGGACAAAAACCCAAGCAGCGCCGCTACCAAGACCGGCGCCGCGGTCGCTCCCTGATAGTACATGAAACAGTATGAAGGCGAATACAAAGCAAGCCCCGCGATGATAAAAGCCGAGGCGCGATCCTCGGTCACTCGCCGCAATGTGTACGCAAGGCCGAAGAGGGACAAAATCACGATCGCAAAGCAATACGGGCGGAGTTTCTTGAAATCGGCAATGCGGCCGACGAGCGCCTGTTCTATGCACTCGCCAGGCCACACCAGAGGCCGACCAGTTGCCGTGTAATATGCGGGGTCGATGTTGAGGCAAGCGTCCAGCCGCGCCCGGGGGCCCTGGTCCACGAGCGAATACCGAAAAGCACGCCACTGGTCCATGGGAACGTAGTCGACAATCAACGTCGGAAGGAACGCTAGTGTAAATACAGCCAGGACAGCACTGACCAATATCCACTGCGGTGTACGGATGTCCAGCGGCATGCCCTGCGGCTCATTTAAAGCAAGGGGACTACTGGATTCGGTTACGTTCATCCAAGCTTCGCTCCGGCTGGCGAGGAGCCTCCGAAATTGCTGTGAGGTGGAAAAGGTATTCTCGCATGTAGAGGTACAGCCGGGCAAGCCGATTAATTATATTCGCGAATGCATAGTAGAATTGGGTTATTCAAGTCTAGCCGAGCTGATCCGCAGGCAATTGCATGGGACAGGTTAACGAGCATTGGGTCCAGCAGGGCCCGACAACGTGCCGCTCTACAGATTCCGGCAGCCCTTCCAACAGCAAGCGATACGAAAAAAAGTGGATCGCTATCTGGGCAGCGTGTGTAGTTGCAGTTGGGATCGCCTGGTGGCTGCGTAAAGAAGGTCTCCTGCAACTGGACACCATCTTGCGCTATCGCACCGCGCATCCCTTTGCTTTCGTATTCCTTTTTATCTCGGCTTACGCTGTATCCGTTGTGTTCGCGGTGCCTACACTTCCATTGAACCTGGCGGCTGGCGCCTTGTGGGGGCCAATCCTGGGCGGTGTAATTGCCGTTGCAGGGATGGGTTCGGGGGCAATTGCCGCATTCTGTGCCGCGCGATTTTTATTCGGCCAACCTCTAGCGAGACGGTTTGACAACAGGCTGGTCTCATGGCTGCAGGAAGAATTCGAAAAAAGCGGCTGGCGCTTCATTGCATTTCTCCGGCTCAATCCCGTTTTTCCTGCCGGTCCCCTGAACTACATTTTGGGGCTTACCTCGATCCGGACCACCACCTATATCTGGGCTACTGTCCTGTTTCTCCTGCCGCCGGGGATGATTGTTTCTCTGGCCGGTTATTCCATGGGCAGTTTTATCGATCACCGCAACTTTCAGGCTGGCTTTCGAACTGTTCTGCTGATTTCCGTTGCCGCCACCACATTGGTCGGAATGCGATACGCCGCCAAGTATCTCCGCTCCCAGCAGAGCCAATGAACACGACACTACTGGCGTTGACTTTGAACGAAATTGACGGTGTCCGAGCTATCCTGCCGCAAATTGAGCGCTCCTGGTGCGATCAGATTCTGATCGTGGATGGCGGCTCGACCGATGGCACAATCGAATGGTGCCGCTCTATGGGATTCGATGTCTATGTCCAAAAGCGCCGCGGCATCCGATTTGCCTATTTGGAGGTACTGCCGTTGATTCGGGGCGACATCGTTCTCACCATTAGCCCCGATGGAAACTGCCCTGTTGAAGCGATACCGGCAATTCTCGACAAAGCGCGCTCAGGCTACGATTTGGTTATCGGGTCGCGGTACCTCGGAGATTCGAAGAGCCAGGATGATGATCTGATTACCGCCTTCGGAAACTGGCTTTTTACCACTACTGTTAACCTGCTGCACGGCGGCAAATACACGGATGCGATGGTGATCTACCGTGCGTTCCGCAGGGAATTAATCTATCAGCTCGATCTCCACAAGGAGGAGTCATACGCCCTGCCCGAGCGCCTTTTCGGAACGGTCATCAGTTGGGAACCTTTAATGTCCGCCCGCGCCGCCAAACGGAAAATGAAGATTACGGAAATCGGAGTAGGCGAACCCCCAAGAATCGGCGGCGAGCGCAAGCTCCAGATCTGGCGTTGGGGGGCCGCCTATTATTTTCAGTTTTGGCGCGAGCTCTGGTTTTGGCGTTAAGCTGCCCAATCACTTGCGCTTGCGTCCGACAGTCACCATGTTTCCGGCAGGAACCCGGAAATTCCACCGGCCCAAAGCGCTCCCTTCCAGAGTGGAAATCAGCCTCCTTTTAACCCTGTCCGGGAAAGGAAACATCTTGGCCGCGTAGGCCAGGGTGTAGGAGTTGTTGAGATTCGCTGCGTGCGCCACCTCGAATCCGTTGGAGCTGAAAATCCGGCGGATTGTCTTTTTGTCAAACAAGCAGATGTGCTCGATATCGTACATGGGCGACTTCTCGCCCAACAGTTTCGTGATGAAGGCGCGAATATTATGATTGATCGCCAGCAGCACGCCGTCCGGCTTTAGAACTTTCCGGATATCGGACAAGAAGCGGTTCGGGTCCGGAATGTGATCGAAGATTTGAAAACAACACACCGCGTCGAACGAGCTTTCCGGAAAGAGGCCTGGGTGGAAAAAGTCGTTTATAATGCGGCTACGAAGTGGCGGCAAGGCCTTCTGCACAGCATCCTTTCCCGGTTCCACTCCGTAGACATCCGTGAACCCCGCTTGCTGCAGTTTCTCCAGGAAAAAGCCGTTGGCGCAGCCGATCTCCAGAATTCGCGCAGAAGTATCGGCCGGGTCTATTGCCCTCCTGAATTCACGGAGATAGTCCGTGCTCATGTTCTCCAGTTGTTGTTCATCTATATAGGCAGCCTCTCTGTAAAGTGGCCGCAGGACCTCATCGTCGAAGTATGGATTCGAGTACACCAAACCACACTTGGAGCATTCGACTATCCTGGCGTGGTATCTTTGCGGATTTCTCCGCGCGGAGAAGTTCAAAATCTCAGCGGGCGGAATCTGTTCGGGATACCGAATGCGGTATTGATCGGAATGACAAACAGCACAAATTAACGCATGCATTTCAACCGGCGAGAAAAGCCCTCATCTGCGCCGCGGACCCGCCGCGCAGCAGTTTTTTGCCGGCGATAAAGACGACCACCGGGAGCAGGATCAGCGATACTGCCATGAGCAGCAACAAGCGGGCGTCTCTTTTGAAATACGATGCCCGGGCGCCTTCGATATCCTCGATCGATTCGTCCGCGCCACGAAATGCATAACAGTGCGCATTCCAAAAATAGAAAACACCCGATATCTGGGGCTTCAGAGCAGAGCAGAGCTTTACCGTAAAGAGCACCTTCCTAATCTCTCGCCGCTCGCCGGTAGGGCCGCTGAACTCAACCACTCGGCAGTAGACTCCATCCGTAAAACTTCGGCTCGGTTCAATCCTGGTGATCGTACCCTCTAATTTTTGTAAGCGAGCCAATCTAAATTGCCTTTAGGTCCGGCAGAGCAGACGGGAGAGATTAGCTCCCACGCACACGCCATACGTGCGCCGCGCCGTGAATCAGGGGCAGATCCTCAAACGGCTTGGTAGATTCCATCGAGAGATATTCCCGGATGATACCCTGGGCGTTGATCCATCCGACGCTGGTGTTGTCCTGATTCTGTTCAAAGAATGCACCATCTCCTTCCAGGAGTTTCCTGATGCCTTGGCAATAGGCGCGCACCTGGCCCACGGACATCTCGGACATAGATAGCGTATTGATGACTAAGTCGAATTTCTCCCCGCGCTCCACGAGTTCGGGAAACTGGTAATTTGCCAAAAAACGGGTACGCCCGTGATGCAAAACTTCCAAGTAAACAGCCGAATAAGCTAGCGACTCGGGGAGGTCCAGCAGTGTGTAGGAAACCTCAGGCTCTGCTTCCTGAACGTACCAGGCTAGCGCGCCATATCCCCCGCCGATCTCGAGTATTCGTGATCCTTTGCGCAGCGCATTCCCGGAGGTGCGGTCTAGGAAGCCGCTTCGGTACAGTAATAGAAGGCGCTCCCAATACGCGGCCGTGTCGTGGTTCACCAGCACTCCATCTACACACCAACCGACTTCACCGAACTTCTTCGGAGGGCTAATTTTTAAATAGTCCGGTAATTTGGTGCATAGCTCCCGGTAGCGAGCGATGGCCTCTGTATCGAGCTTCGCTAAGCGCACGCTTTCTTCAATAGCTGTGCGCTCGTGAGGTGGTAATGCCTGCCCTTCTCCTTTTGACATCGACCACAGGGCATACCCCGAAAACTGTTGGGCGTAGAGCCGCAGAAGCTCTATTGTATCCGTATCATCGTCGAGCAATGCTCTAGCGTAATCATAAAAGGGCTGTCCTGAATGCCAGTTTGCGGTAGGCATCCATAAAGTCTCGTCCAGTCCGCGTTGAAGAATGTAATGTTCGCGCTGGTTTAACAGCGTTCCAACAAGACGCGACGCATCGCGTGCCCAATTCCTCTCGACCTGATCTATCGGCTTCTGGTCATTCAATGAGACGAAGTCGTAGTCGGCGCCGATCATGGAAACAAATTATAGCTCCGGACATGTGGAAAAGCGAGTTTTGTTGCGCGCGGTCATCTTGATTCCCGCGTGCTATACTGTCTGTTCCTTTTTCGTCTAAGTTGTACACAGAAGTTTTTGGAACGGGCGATTCATGTGGCGCGGCGACACCATATTTCTTCTCTGGAACCTCATCGCCAAAGACTTTCGCGTCCGCTACCGCAACATGTCCTTGGGCGTGTTCTGGTCACTCCTCAATCCCCTGGTCATGATGACGGTAATGACGTTCATCTTCACAAAGATCTTTCCCAACCCCTCCATCACGCACTTTGCTGTTTTTATCCTGTGCGGTCTCGTGCCGTTCAATTTTTTTTCTCTCGCCTGGGGCGGCGGTACCGTATCCTTGGTCGAAAACAGTCACTTGATTAAGCGCGTCCCGGTCCCCCGCGAAGTCGTCCCGCTGGCTGCTGTCCTCTCCAATTGCACGCATCTCGTGATTCAACTCGCGCTGCTCTTCGTGATGGTCTTCGCCTTCGGCGGCAAAATGCCCAACCGTCATTGGTTGTGGCTGCCGGTCGTGCTGGGCTTGGCGATTGTTTTTGTCTGCGGGCTGTCGTTAATCACTTCCGCTCTGAACGTCTACGTGCGCGACATGCGCTATGTGGTCGAGTCGACCAACCTCGTTTTATTCTGGCTGGTGCCGATCTTTTACCCGTTCTCCATGATCCCGCCGGCATATCGGAACGTTTACGAGTTCAACCCGGTGGCTGCAATGGTCATGGCCATGCGGAATATCCTGCTCGATGGCGTCTCACCGGCCGGCTCGTTGCTTGCGAAACTCGCTCTTTGTTCCATCGCCATGTTGCTCATCGGCTGGGCGGTATTCCGCAATCTTAAACCCAGCTTCTACGACCATCTATGAGCGTCATCCGGTTTCAGGATGTTTCGAAGAGCTTTCCGCGGTACCGGGGGCATAGACTGCTGCGCGAACATCTTGCCGTCCTGTTCCGGGGTGGGGCACGCGATCGGTTCTACGCGCTGAAGCGGGTCTCCTTCGAAGTGAATACCGGCGAGAGTTTGGCGGTCATCGGCCCCAATGGCGCTGGCAAGAGCACATTATTGGGCCTTCTGGCTGGTTTGGCGACTCCCGATAGCGGTTCTGTGGAAGTGCACGGCCGCGTTGCCGCCCTTCTGGAGCTTGGTTCCGGCTTTCATCCCGATCTCACCGGCCGCGAGAATGTCCGGCTCAATGCTTCCCTTCTTGGTTTGAGCCGCAATCAGACCAAGGCAGCGTTCGATTCGATTGTGGACTTTTCCGGAATCGCCGATTTCATCGACGAACCCCTGCGCACGTACTCGAGCGGCATGATGATGCGCCTGGCCTTTGCCGTGGCGGTGAACGTCGATCCCGATATTTTGCTGATTGACGAAGTGCTGGCTGTGGGCGATGCCGCCTTCCAGGCCAAATGCTTTGAGCGTATCCGCGAATTTCGGCGGGCGGGCAGAGCATTGGTATGCGTTTCTCACGGCGCCGCCATGATTCGCGAACTTTGCGATCGCGCCATCTGGCTCGACCACGGCGAATTGATGATGGAAGGAACCGTGGATAAAGTCCTCCAGGCCTACACCGGAACCCTCACCACCGTTTCCGCTGTCTGACCTCCTCACAACCAAAATCCGCTCGAGCTCGTGTATGAGGTTAGCCGGGCCGGGAGGCTGAAGTCTGCTTGATGCGCGTCGGTGACAGCAGCGAGTCCGTGGATCGCTCCGCAGTATTGCGGCCTACCAGGATTATCGAGAGGCCATTCCAGGGCATCAGGGCGTCGATGTGACTCCAGATCCAGACCGTTTTGTCGAAGATTTTCAGCACGGGCTTGCCGATTCTTTTGGAGGCGGTGAGTTTGCTGTAGATCCACCAGGGCGGCGTTCCGGCTTTGTTGAAGTTATAGACCTTCTCCACGGTGAAGCCGCAGGATTGGAGCAACACGCGGGCCTGGCCGGCGGTGTAGCGGCGCTTGTGGCCGAGGCCGCGATCGAGCGCGCCGTATAAATGTGGATTGTGGGGCACCAGAATCAGAATTCTTCCACTGGGCTGGAGCGTGGCGCGCAGGGCTTCGAGCACCGGTTCCGGAGATTCCAGGTATTCGAGCACGTTGAGGCAGAGGACGGTATCGAAGCAGCGCTCCAGGCCGGCGAGGTCTTCGGGCCGCTCGGGATCGATGCGCTGCACGACTACGTTGGGTGTACGCAAGAAGCGGTTGCGGAGGGCGTGGAGGTAGAGCGGGTCTTTT
>DATBID010000487.1:0-4930 GCA_036557125.1 Bryobacteraceae bacterium
ACATTCTGCCGGGCACCCTAGATTTATTAGTACTCAAAACAGTGGATACGATCGGCCCGATCCACGGCTGGGGCATCGCCAAACGCATCGAGCAGGTCTCCGAGGATCTTTTGGAAATGAAATACGGGACCCTATATCCCGCGCTCATGAAGCTGGAGCAAAATGGCTGGATCTCGTCGGAGTGGGGCATCTCGGAGAACAACCGCCGGGCGCGCTTTTATTCCATCACCAGGCATGGCCGGAAGCAGTTGGCGCTCGAAGCAAAGAATTGGGAGCAAATGGCGGCGTTCATCGCTCGTGTACTCGGCGGCGCCGGGTAGGCCAGATGGAGAGGATCAACATGGCGAAGTACCGTTCCCTGGCTTCTAGATTCTCCGCCCTGTTCCGGCGGCGGGAGTTGGGCCAGCGTATCGATGAAGAAATCCAGTTTCACCTCCAAATGCAGACGGAGGAAAACATCCGGCGCGGCATGGATCTGCCGGACGCTCAGGCGGCGGCCCGCAGCAAGGTTGGCAACATAACGTATGTGACTGAGGAGGTTTACCGCATGAACACGCTCTCGTTCCTCGAGGAAATCGCGCGCAATGTTCGGCTTTCCCTGCGCACGCTGCGCAGGAGTCCGGGCTTCGCCGCCGCGGCGATTCTCACCCTGGCCATCGGGATCGGCGCCAACACAGCAGTCTTCAGTGTTGTGAATGGTGTACTGCTGAAGCCCTTGCCATATCCGGAGGCAGGCCGGCTGATTTCGGTACAGCACACCGCGCCGGGGGCCCCAGGGTTGATGAGCGCCTCGGGCGACTTGCGGCTTTCCGCCTCCATGTTCTTTACCTACGCGGACCATAACCGGAGTTTCGAAGCCATCGGAGCGTGGACCGCCGCGGCGGCCACGGTTACGGGCCAGGGCGAGCCGGAAGAAGTGCGCGCCATAGTTGTCACGAAAGGCGTGCTGGAGGCTCTGGGCGTGAAGCCAGCGGCTGGGCGCTGGCTAGCGGAGGCGGATCAGTCGCCCGGCGCGGCCCGCGTAGTGATGCTGAGCTATGGGTATTGGCAACGGCGGTTCGGCGGGGACCAGGCGGTGATCGGGAAGAGCCTGACCGTTGGCGCGCAACCGGCGCAGATCGTGGGCGTGATGCCGGCCGGGTTCGGCGTGGTAGACACGGAGGCGGAACTGATACAGCCGTTTCAGTTCAATCGCGCGCAACTGATTCTGCCCGGCTTTTTTCTCCGGAGCGTCGCGAGGCTGAAGCCGGGTGTTACGCCGGAGGCGGCCAGCGCCGACGTTGCGCGGATGGTTCCCGTATGGATGAGTTCGTGGCCCGCGCCCCGGGGAGTCAATCCGCGAGACTGGGAGCAATGGAGGATCACGCCGGCCCTTCGGCCACTTCGGCAAGACGTTGTCGGGCGTATTGAACAGGGTCTGTGGGTGGTGATGGGGACGATGGGGATTGTCCTGCTGATTGCCTGCGCCAATGTCACGAACCTGCTGTTGGTGAGGGCCGAAGCGCGGGAGCGGGAATTGGCCGTGCGCGCGGCGCTGGGCGCCGGTTGGGGGCAGATCGTCCGCCAACTGCTGACGGAAAGCCTGTCGCTGGGGCTGTTAGGCGAGCTGTTTGGGGCGGCCATTGCCGCAGCGCTGCTGAAGGCAGTGGTGGCCATTGGTCCGGCGAGTTTGCCCCGGCTGAATGAGATCTCCATGGATTGGCGGACGGCGGGTTTTGGGTTGGGCGTTTCGCTGACCGCAGGTTTGCTGTTGGGACTGATCCCGGCTTGGCAATATGCGCGGCCGAAGCTCGGTCCGGCCCTGCGGGCGGGAGGCAGATCAGCCACCGATAGCCGGCAGAAGCATCGGGCGCAGAATGCGCTGGTGGTGGCGCAGGTAGCTCTGGCGCTGGTACTGCTGGTTTGTTCGGGGCTGATGATCCGCACGTTTCAGGCGTTGAATCATGTGCAGCCGGGCTTCACCAGACCGGAACAGATTCAGACACTGCGGATCGCCATTCCACAGGCCCTGATTGCCGAGCCCGAACGAGTGGCGCGCACTCAGCAGCAGATCCAGGAGAAGCTGGCGGCGCTGCCGGGCGTATCGTCGGTGGGTTTTGCCAGCACGATACCAACCGATGGGCAGCCGCCGAATTGGGACGGAATAGAAGTTGAAGGCCGACCACAGATGCCGGGGGAGTTCCCGCCGATGCGGCGATTCAAGGACATCTCACCTGGATTCCTGGAAGCCATGGGCACGCGCCTGATCGTTGGCCGCAGCTACGAGTGGGCAGATTTAATGGAGCGGCGGCCTGTGATCCTGATCTCTGAGAACCTGGCGCGTGAGTACTGGGGAGATCCGCGCGCCGCGCTCGGTAAGCGCATTAGGTACCGCGGGGATTTTCGCGAGGTGATCGGCGTCGCGCAGGACGTCTATGATAACGGCGTGCAAGACGTAGCCCCGGCGACCGTGTACTGGCCCACGTTGGGCTCCAACGCATTTACGCCCGTCACCCGCAATGCAACCTTCACGCTCCGAAGCGTACGCACGGGGAGCGAAGAGTTTCTGCGCCAGGTGGAGCAGGCAGTGTGGTCCGTGAATGCCAATCTTTCCGTGGCGGCCGTGCAGTCCATGGCGGAGCTGCACGGCCGGTCGATGGCGCGAACCTCATTCACACTGGTGATGCTGGGGATCGCGGGCGGAATGGCGCTGCTGCTCGGAGTCGTCGGCATCTACGGCGTGATCGCATACACGGTAGCGCAGCGGCGAAGAGAGGTCGGGATCCGTTTGGCTCTGGGCGCGGCGCCACGGGCGGTGAGCCGCATGTTTCTGCGGCGCGGCGTGATCCTTTGCGGCGCCGGTTGCGTTTTGGGACTTGGGGGAGCGGTCGCATTATCCAGTCTGATGAAGTCGCTGCTGTTCGGCGTGACGCCGCTGGATCCGATGACATACGCCGTCATGCCCGTCGTGTTGTTGGCGCCGGCGCTAGCCGCTTGTTACTTCCCGGCGAAAAGAGCCGCAGCCGTGGATCCTGTGGAGACTCTACGCGCCGAATTAGACTACAGAGGTACCAACTTGGTTGCTGGCGCCTGAAGCGCTTGGACACACGGCAATTCTGAGTCAGGTGTTAGCGGCCCAACTCGATATCGTTTTGGATTGCTCTCTATGGTCAATTACAAATGCGTTTACGGGATGCAAGCAATGATTAAGATCGTGACTCTAGTTCTATGCCTTTTCGCTCTCAACCTTCAAAGCCAGGCGCAAGACCTCCTGGTTTACAACGGCAAGTCAGGGCCGGGCCTTGGTAAGCATATTGTCCTGATCGCCGGCGATGAAGAGTACCGTTCTGAAGAGGCGCTCCCGATGCTGGCAAAAATCCTGGCCGTTAGACATGGGTTCAAATGCACGGTTCTGTTCAGCCTTAACCCAACCGACGGCACAATCGATCCCAACAACCGTTCCAACATCGTCGGTCTGGAAGAACTTGAACGCGCTGATATGCTGGTGTTGTTCACACGGTTCCGGGAATTGCCGGACGCGCAGATGAAATACTTCGATAACTTTTTGCGCTCCGGCAAGCCGATCCTTGGGATTCGCACAGCCACTCATGCTTTCTCTTTCGAAAAGAATAAACAGAGCCCGTACACCCAATGGGACTGGCGCAGCGAAGAGTGGGTCGGCGGATTCGGTCAGCAAGTCCTGGGAGCCACATGGCCTCGATCCGGCGGGCATCATGGAGAACATGGTAAGGAAAGCACCCGCGGAGTCATTAACACGAGGCTCAAATCGCACCCGATCCTGAAAGGCGTCGGCGATATCTGGGGACCGACAGACGTCTACGGGGTTTTCAATCTGCCGGCGGACGCGCAGGTGCTCGTCTACGGGCAAGTTTTGGAGGGGATGGGGCCGACCGATAAACCAGTGGCTGGTCCGAAAAACGATCCCATGATGCCGCTGGTATGGATTCGAAACTACACGGCTGAAGGAGGTAAGACCTCGCGTGTGATATGTAGCACGATCGGTTCCGCAGTCGATTTTGAGAGCGAAGGGTTGCGCCGGCTTACAGTAAACGCCGTCTATTGGGCGCTTGGCCTAGAGAGGCGCATCCGCGCCCGGAGCGACGTCAATTATGTCGGGGACTATCAACCGAGCTACTTTGGAGAACAGGGATTTAAGAAAGGCGTCAAACCATCTAACCTCAAGTTCCCATGAACTTCAAATGCGAACGCGCTTGAAGAAAATCAAAAGCCCAGGACAGACTCTCTGCCCTGGGCTTATCGAACACAAAAACCATAGCCCCTTTCAGAATGGCACTTCATCGTCGATGGTGTCTTCGGCTAGGACCTTTTCTTTCGCGGCCCGCTTCGAACTTCTCTTGCCCGATTTGCTCGATCCGTTCCGAGCGGGTTTCGCGACTTCTTCCGGTTCCTCGGCCTGGATGTGATAGGGTCCAGCAGGCGAATCCTCCTCTGAATTGATTTGTTGCGACGTCAGTCTATCTTGCGCTGGGTGATAGCCTCATGGGGCTATATTACGGATTTCAGATGTGCGAAATCGAAGCGAGTGGTTTCATCGCCAACCGGAAATTACACGGTGAAATTTGGCCCAAGCCGGTCGCAGAGATGGGCGTGGTTACAGGAGATTTTGAAGATTCGCCGATTCGCGACTGGACCTTATGACAGTTATGTCCGGTTCCTAACGGCCACGATCACCGAGGCCGGCCACCGGCGCATCGGATGTTAGGCGGCATTTGCGGGGTACGCGGCGTCGCCCGATCACCCCTGAACTTTAACCAGGGATCTTGTCTTGACATCCCGGCCTGACTATACTAGTTTGCTCTAGGCCTGGAGCGGACAGGTGTGAACGAATCGCTGCGCCGGCCTGAAGGAGTCATACATGGGAACGCCAAAACCGCGAGACCTCTTCCCCGGAGCCCTCGAAATGATGGTG
>DATBID010000488.1:0-4642 GCA_036557125.1 Bryobacteraceae bacterium
GACCGCCACTCTTTCGAACGCTCTTAACCTGTTCTTGTTCCGTCCCGACCTCAACCTTGGAGCGACGATTCAGGCTTTAGAAACCAAAGGCCTCCTGGAAGTCCTGGCGGAGCCTAACGTGTTGGCCGAAGACGGTAAACAGGCGAGCTTTCTGGCGGGCGGCGAGTTTCCGTACCCGGTTGTACAGGGCGCCGGTGCCGGTGGAACCAATGCCATTACGATTCAATTCCGCCAGTTCGGCGTTCGACTCAACTTCATTCCCACCATTACACCCCGTGGAACCATCCGTCTGCAGGTAGCACCGGAGGTGAGCGCTCTCGATTACGCCAACGGGCTCACCATACAAGGGTTCACGGTGCCCGCGGTCTCCGTTCGCAACGTAAATACCGAAGTCGAGTTGTCCGAAGGCCAGAGCTTTGCCATCGGCGGCCTCCTCGACAATCGCGAAACCGAAGCCTTCAACAAAATTCCGTTTATCGGGGACATACCGATTCTGGGAAAACTCTTTCAATCTAGATCGCGAACCAAGCAGAACACGGAACTGATGGTGATCGTGACGCCCCAGATCGTCCATCCGATTCCGGCAGGACACCCCCTACCTGGGTTGAAGTATCCTGTGCCGTTTATGGAACCGAACACCGGGACAGACATCGCGACGCCCGGTCACAGCGCGGCGGATCCCGTTCCTGTTACGCCGCCCGCGCCGGCCATTCCGTTCGAGACTCTGATGAAGAGCCTGGAGCCCGAAAAGCCTCTGACCGTGGACTCCACCACTTCCGTATACGGCTCGTCCGGCTCCGGACAATCGTCCGGAATGCAATCGTCGCCCGCGCCCGCTGCTCCTGCGCCTCATTAGGCGAGCGGCTCATGGGCCTGCTGTCCAGGAATACGAATGACGTCAAGTGGGGCAGGCCCTTTGGCCTGCGCCCGGCGTCTCGCCCGGCTTGCCGGAAGATCCGCGTCCGAAATGAAACGCGCGACACTCTCGTGGCGGAGTCCGCGGATGTAGCGAATGATAGCCACTCCAGACGAAAGGGACTGCTGGGCCGTGACGGTCTTGCGCCCGGCGAAGGCCTGTGGATTGTCCCTTGCGAATCGGTCCACACGTGGTGCATGAAATTCCCCATCGATCTTGTCTATCTCGATCGTAAGAACAGGGTGCGCAAACTCCGGCGCGGCATGGTCCCCTGGCGCATCTCCATGTGCTTGCTGGCCTGTTCGGTACTCGAGTTTCCCGCCGGAACAATTGCCCGTTCCGCAACTCAGCTTGGCGATCAGTTCGTCTTGTCCCCCTGCGTGTCCCCCCTGGACTGAGCCCTACACTTCGTACTCTTATTCCACTTACATAAGCCGATAAGCAGCTTGGGACCTCCTTTTGTGGCGGTTCGTAGCGCGGAAAGGAGCACGCATGCGATTGATGCGCCAACTGCTCAGCCTTGCCTGCGTCCTTACTACGGCTTCAATCATCGTCGCCCTTCGACACAAGGCAAAGAATACAATCGGCAACCATGTCGCTGTTCCGGGTGTGGCTGTTCCGGGGTCAGGAGGTATCGCAGCAGCGCGGCCATCGCGCCGGATGTATCCATATTCTGTGATTCCCGGTGGCGCACACGACCGCCGTGAGTTACGAACCTCAATTGGAAGCGATGCACTAGTTCGTGAGCACTATCGCGACTTTGCTCTGGATCGGGTGCGGGTCGTGGTGCTCCAGGAGGGTCGGCGCGAATATGTGTCCTTCCGGATGGCTGGCCAGATCTTCTGGACTAAGAAGCCCTTGCTGATCCCGAAGGGCGAGACGCTCCTGACAGACGGAATCCACTACGCACGGACGCGCTGCGGCAACCGCTTATCGGAGACGGCGCAAGCCAGGACGACGCCTTTTGAGCCTGACCCGAAGGTGTTGAACTCCTCTTCAACTGGCGCCGGAACGTCTGAAACGCCGCCCCGGGCCGAAGCGTTCGATGCGCCTGACGTGATCCTGGAAATTCCCGACTTGCTGCCCCCCACAAGTCAATTCACGCCGGTAAGGCTCGCAGATTTGAATTTGGGAGATTTGAGTCTGCTGCAGCCGTATTCCGCGGCTCCGGGTCTCGCGGCGCCTTACTTCAGCGGCGGTTCACCTCTACAGCCGGGAACCGCATTTGAACCAGGTACTCCATTCATTTCTACCCCCGAGCCGGTCTTACCCGCCGATGTTCCCGAGCCCGCTACCCTGTTCCTCCTGGGACTTGCCGGCATCTTCGCACTCCGGGCGATAAAAATCTGACGGCTGAGCCTAAGCCATGGGCCTGGGTCCATCGGTGACGCGAACTTCCTCCAAAATTTGGATACGCTATTCGTATTCACATCGGGAGGAAATGTATGTCTACCGGTCGTCTTTTTCTCGCCGGCATCGCCGGCGGGGTTGCCATGTTCATCTGGACCTCGATTGCTCATCTTGCCCTTCCGCTTTCGACCGCCGGAATACACGAGATCACTAACGACGAGCCGGCCCTCCTCGCCCAGATGCATGGCAGGCTGGGCGAAACGTCGGGTATGTACCTGTTTCCTTCTTCCGGTTGGAAGTCCGGCGATAGCTCCGAGCAAAAAGCTGCGGCGATGAAGCTTTACGCCGAAAAACTCGCAACCAATCCCTCCGGTCTCTTGATCTATCACCCGCCCGGCGCGAAGGCGCTTACCTCGGGCCAGCTCATCACCGAATTCATTGCGGAATTGATTGAAGTCCTGCTCGCCGTCTTTCTTTTGTCGCAAGCCCGCCTCTCCAGCTACATCGCGCGAGTAGGTTTTGTTACCGTAGCCGGCATCCTCGCCGCCTTGCCTACAAACATCTCTTACTGGAATTGGTACGGTTTCCCCGGCAGCTACACCGCCGCTTACATGTTCATACAGATCGTCGGCTTCTTTATCGCCGGACTGGCTGCGGCTGCTCTCCTGCGCCAGGCTTCCGTACGCAAACCCGCCATGGTGTTCACTTAGTCTTAAGAATCGGGGACACTCCGGGCTAGCGTCCCCTCCGGCAGCTCGGAGTCGATGATGCTGACCACCTCGGCCGAAACCAAAGCGGCGTCCTTCCAGAACAGCACCCGCTTGCCGGGCAACAACACCTGGTAGAGACTGCCATCCACAAAGATCATCGCTATCTCCGAGTCGTTCGTCTCGACCATAGTGAAGTGTGCCGCTACGATGTCGAAACGCTCCCGAACCACGTAGTCTTCCCAACGGCTCCGGAAAACCGGATTGCGGAGGTCGTATGATTCGATCTCCGCAGGCGCCAGCGGCGTTAGCCAATAAGTGCCCGGACTCAGAATGGAGACAAACCGGCCGTTTTTACTTACAATGGCTCTTTCGTTATCGTTAACGATGAATTGTCTTAACAGCATATGGCTGGCACCTCCGAAAAAAAATTGAGTTCGCAAAAGCGGGCATGAGTGTGCGCACGTACGCACGTACGCATTTACGCCCACGGAATGTTACTGGATGAATTGGCCCGGGTCTGCTGAGTTAGCCGACGAGATCGGGCCGGGCAAGAAAGTCAGCGCCGGTGGCGGGCCAATCGAATGCAACAGTGCAGAGCGTTAGCGCCGCAGTGCCCATCCGGGCCATTAACTGTTGAGATTCGATTGACATCGGCTTACCTGCCTATTTTGCGATCCTAAGGGAACCCGAGCGGAAATGTCAACTATCGAAAACCACGGTTAAAAAATCGGGGACACTCCGGGCTGCCGTCCAAATCGCCGCAGTGTTCGATCAGCAGGCGTGTCCCCGATTTTTAAAGTGCCCAACATTCCCGCGAAAAACGCTGTTCCCCGAACAAAAAAGTCCCCGAAATTTTCCCGCTTGGTTATCGATGACACATTTGTGTCCGCTGTCCGCACAGTAGAAGGTGTTTCCCGTAATCGAGATGTTTTCGTTCTTCCCCCGCAACTTCGAGCCGTAGAGTCGCAGCATCGGATGCGCGGCATTGGATTGCGTGATCGTATTCCCCGAGAAGACGATGTTGCGATTCAGGAAGAACGTCGTTGCGCACCCGTTGATTGCCTCCATACACGTATTTCCGGTTGCCCTGCCGTCCACCGTCCCTTCGAAATCGATGCCAACGTCGTGCACGTTCCGCACCGTGTTCGCCGAGAACGTAACTCCCTGTCCCATGGAACCCCATACGCCGGCGTTGCTGCCGTCAACCGAATTGCCCGTGAAGTTCACATTTCTTGCCCACCGCGGGTTCCCGGCCGCTCCCGTCCGGTCCGCATCGCCGCCCCAATAGAACAGTGCATCGCGGAAACCGTTAATCGTATTGTTCCGGGCCGTCACGCCGTCGACATATGCGAACTCGCCGCAGGCATCGTCCTTCCACTGCCGGCTCCTGCACACGTTGCCCGAGAACGTCGTGTTCCGGTTGAGCCACGTCGGGCCAACTTGATAATAAGGAAACTCGCGATTACTGCACAGCAGCTGAATTTCCGTCGAGACGTTGTGCAGCATCGACACGTTGTCGGCGTAAGTCGCATTCAGAACCACTGCCTTGGGTACGTCGACGTTCGCCCGCGGCACGAAGCTGAGGTTCTCGATAGATAGGTTTGCCTTGTGCGCGGCAGCGCTTCCCGTAAACGTGAAAACGTTGTTGCTGGAGCCCGCTTTGATA
>DATBID010000489.1:0-7811 GCA_036557125.1 Bryobacteraceae bacterium
TAAGAGTCTGGCCGGACAGTGTCCCGCTAGGAAAGGACACCAGCAGGGCCGGCGACGGGGAAACCACCGCGGCTTTGTAGGTTCCATCGCTGTTCGGGGTAATGTTGATGATCAATGCGGGCGCGGTGCTGCTCAGGGTCCAAGTGCCGTTAACAAACAGTTGGCTAAACGGAGCGGGTGGAGTACCCGTGGTGGTGCCGATCACCGGCGGGCCGGATTCCGCATAGACGGGAGCCGCGGTGAAGGATGCCGTGATGTTGAAACGCAGCGTCAGAACGGCGAGGCTGGCGCTGGACGTATAGACCTCGATAAGACCACTCTGGCCCGAAGCAGCGTTTATGACGGGGCTCAGTTGGCTGGGAGCCAGATTGAGGCTGTTGAGCGGGAAGTTGAAATGGGCGTAAGCCGCAACCGGTATGCTGGCCTGAGTTACGCTTCCATTCGTGGTCCGCACGGCCAACGTGATCGTCTGCGGCGAAGCGCTGACATTGGCGATGGCTAAGCCGACAACCGAGCCGATGGTCTGATCGAACGGAACCAGGAAGCGGCTGGCAGCGGGTATCGCGTTGCCTGTGCCGTCCTGATCCTGGCGTCCCGCGATCCGCTGCGTGAAAATCGCGTAAGCCTGGATTCCCGGTCCGGCGGTGATTGCGGCCCAACCGGTAGCTGTCACGGCGGCGGTGCCGAAGGTATGCAGTAAAATCGTAGATCCCGCAGGAACGCTGGTGGGCACGGCTCCTTCTTTGAAGCCCACGTTCCAGTTGGCCTGCCCCACGCCAGGGGAGATTTCCTGATAGAAATTGATGCTGTTGATCGAGGCTGCCGCGGAACTGGTATTGGTGATGACCAGCGTAGTTTGCCAGCTTCCGCCGTCAGCGATTTGGGGAATGTACAAGGTTTGCGTCTGCGCATGGCCGAGCGAGGCGGCGGCAAGCAGCGCGGCCGGGACCAGGAATAGTGAAGTTGTACGGAAAGAGACCATCGACTAAGGATATCGCATGGAACTGGAAAAGATTCAGCGGGAAATTGCCGCGCAACAATTGGATGGATGGCTGTTCTTCGACCATCACCAGCGCGATCCGCTGGCGTACCGAGTGCTTGGGCTTCCGGCGTCACGGATGGCGACGCGGCGCTGGTATTACCTGATTCCGGGCCAGGGTGAACCGGCGGGATTGGAACACCGCATCGAGAGCGGCATGCTGGCGACGCTTCCCGGCAAGAAGACGCCCTATGCAAGCTGGACGGAGCAGATCGAGGGACTGCGCGCGTTGCTCGGCGGGATGAAGCGGGTGGCGATGCAATATTCGCCTCAGTGCGCGATTCCCTATGTCGCCATGGTGGACGCGGGAACGGTGGAGCTGGTGCGGAGCCTGGGCGTGGAGGTTGTCAGTTCGGCCGAGCTGATCCAGGCGTTTGAAGCGCGGTGGACCCCGGAAGCGCTCGAATCGCACCTGGAAGCGGGGCGGCGCGTGGACAAAGTGCGGGCTGCCGCATTTGCGCTGGTTCGCGAGCGCACGCGGAATGGCGCGGCGCTTTCGGAGTACGAGCTGCAGAGGTTCATCCGAGATTCGTTTGCCAAAGCCGGACTGGTGACGGATTACGGGCCGATTGTGGCGGTGAACGCCAACGCTTCGAATCCGCACTATGAGCCAACCGAAGAGGCCTCTGCGCCGATCCGGCGTGGGGATTTCGTGCTGCTGGATATGTGGGCGAAGCTGAACCGGCCAGGAGCGACGTATTACGACATCACGTGGACGGGCTACTGCGGCGACAATCCCACGGACGAGATGCGTAACGTTTTCGGAGTGGTGACGGGCGCGCGGGATGCGGCGATTGCGCGTGTGACTGAGGCTGTAGCGGCGGGCCAGGATTTGCGCGGCTTCCAGGTGGACGACGCGGCGCGCGGATTCATCAAGAGCCGCGGCTATGAGGCGTACTTCACGCATCGCACAGGACACTCGATCGGGCAGGAAGTGCACGGCAATGGAGCCAATATGGATAACCTGGAGACTCACGACGAGAGGCGGGTGGCGCCGTGGAGTTGCTTCTCGATCGAGCCGGGCGTGTATTTGCCTGCGTTTGGCGTGCGCTCGGAAGTGAACATGTTTGTGGGGGAGCGCGAGGCGCGAGTGACAGGCGAGATTCAACGCGAACTTTTGTTGTTGTAGTCAGCGGGCGAGTGCGGCCACTCCCGGCAGTTCGATGCCGGCGAGGAATTCGAGCGAAGCGCCGCCGCCGGTGGAGACGTGGGTGATTTTGCCCGAGACGCCGGCGGCTTTGACGGCTTTTTCGGAATCGCCGCCACCCACTACCGAAGTTGCGCCGGAATCAGCGACCGCTTTGGCGATCGCGACGGTGCCCTGATCGAAGGGCGGCTTTTCGAAGATACCCATCGGGCCATTCCAGATAACCGTTTTTGCGGTGGCAAGAACCTTCGAATATTGGTCGATGGTTTTGGGGCCGATATCGACGGCGATCTTGCCATCAGGGATAGTTGCAACGGCTTCGTGCGGCGCGCCCGGCGCAATCTCGGAGACCACGATGTGGTCGACGGGCAGCATCAGTTTGGGGCCGAAATCGGCCAGCAGCTTCCTAGCGAGATCGATCTTATCGGCTTCGACGAGCGAGTTGCCGGTGGGCTGATTCTGCGCCTTCAGGAACGTATAGGCCATGGCGCCGCCGATCAGCAGCTTGTCGACGACCTTGCCTAGGTTCTCAATGACCTCGATTTTGTCGGAAACTTTCGCCCCGCCCAGGATGGCGATGCAGGGTCGCTCGGGGTGGCTGGTGGCCATGCCGAGGTACTTCAGCTCCTGCTCCATGAGGAGACCGGCCGCGGCTTGCTTGACGAACTTGACCATGCCTTCGGTGGAAGCATGTGCGCGATGGGCGGAGCCGAATGCGTCGTTGACGTAGATGTCACAGAGCGCGGCGAGCTGCTTGGAGAACTCGGGGTCGTTCTTCTCTTCCTGCGGGTGGAAGCGGAGGTTTTCGAGCAGCAGCACTTCGCCGGGCTTCGGCAGCACGGCTTCCACTTCCGGGCCGACGCAATCGGGAGCCATCTTCACCGGGTGATTCAGCAACACGCTGAGGCGCGCGGCAATGGGGGTAAGGCTCATCTCGGGATCGGGCTTTCCCTTCGGGCGGCCGAGGTGGGAAGCGAGGACCAGCGCCGCGCCGTGATCGAGGGCGTATTGGATAGTGGGCAGCGAGGCTTTGATGCGCTTGTCGCTGGTGATGACCATCTGCCCTTGAGCATTCTTCTCCAAAGGGACGTTGAAATCGACGCGGATGAATACCCGCTTGCCTTTGAGATCGAGATCACGGATGGAGGGGTAGGAAGGCATTTCAGGACGAGCGTAACACGGCTAATGGCTCACGGTGACCGTTACAGTGCTGGTTACGCGATGGCCCGAACCGTCTTCCGCGACGAGAGTGTACACGGTGGTACTTCGCGCGGACACTTCCAGGCAACGTCCCAGCGCGGGCCAGACCTCGCCTACGGGAGGATCGATCCGGACGGTCTTTGCGCTGACGGTGGCGTAACAGAGCCGTGTTTGGTCTCCACGCTTGATTTGCTGCGGAGCTGCATAGAGCTCGGACTTGAGATCACGGAGTTGGTCAAGCGTGCGGCGGGCGTCTTCGGCTTGCTTTTCTGCGAGCTTGCGCTGCACTTCACGGTTGTTGCTCCAGCGGGAATAGAACACTATGCCGTCGTAGATCAGGCCAATCAAAATGGCGATCGAGAGGTAGGGCAGCACACGGCGCATGGTTAGCTACGCCCAGAATACCCTGCCGGAAACATGTTGAGGATGCCCTCGACTAAGCCTTCGATAGTGTATGGGTTGGCTTCGACTGTGACTTCGATTCCGAGGCTGCGGGCGGTTTGGGAAGTGATGGGGCCGATAGATGCGACTTTGACTTGATTGAGTGACTGGGCGCCGACGGCGGCGACGAAGTTTTGCACGGTGGAGGAACTGGTGAAGGTGATGCAGTCCGGCTTGTGAGCGGCTTGGAAGATGGCGGCTGCCTGGGCGGCGGTTTCTTCAGGGATGACGGTGCGGTAGGCCTCAACTACGTCAACGTGCGCGCCGCGGCGGGTGAGTTCGGCGGGAACAAGATCGCGGGCGACGGCGGCGCGGGGGAGAAGGATGCGTTTGCCCGCGAGGTCGTGCGATTCGAAGGCTTCGAGGAGTCCTTCGGCGACATAGTCTTTGCCCATCAGGTCTACTTTAAGATGCAAAGCTTCGACGGCGGCGCGGGTAGCGGGGCCGATGGCGCAGATGCGGGCGCGGAGCGAGCGGAGGTCGGCGGCGGAGCGATCGAGGCGCTCGAGGAAGAAGCGGACACCGTTGGCGCTGGTGAAAATCAGCCAATCGTAGCAGGGTAGGGAAGAGAGCGCGCCGTCGAGCGGGGCGTAGTCGGCGGCGGGCCGGATTTCAATCGTTGGGAGTTCGATGATATCCGCGCCGAGGCTGCGCAAACAGGCGGAGAACGCTTCGGCCTGGCCTTTGGCACGGGTCACGACGATGCGTTTTCCGAACAGGGGAAGGTGCTCGTACCAATCGAGCTTTTCCCGAAGGCGGACGACTTCACCGATGACAATCGTGGTGGGAGGCTTGAGGGCGTGCTGCTCGATGAGGGAGGGCAGCCCGGCGAGAGTTCCGACGATGGTGTGTTGATCGGGGCGGGTGGCCCAGCGCACAGCCATGGCGGGTGTATCGGCGGGACGGCCGTGGGCGATCAACTCGCTGGCGATGGCTGCGAAGTGGGTGAGGCCCATGAAGATGACCAGTGTTTCGGAGAGGCCAACACGGCTCCAATCAATGGCGTCAACGGCGTGGCCGGTAACGAAGGTGACCGCGGAGGTGTGCTCGCGGTGCGTGAGGGGGACGCCGGTGTAGGCGGCGATGCCGAGCGGGGTGGTGACGCCGGGGACGATTTCAAAGGGGATGCCGGCATCGGCGAGGGCTTCGGCTTCTTCGCCACCGCGCCCGAAGATGAAGGGGTCGCCGCCCTTGAGGCGCACGACGGTGAGACCGCGGCTGGCGCGCTCGATGAGCATGTCGCAGATCTCGTCCTGCGAGTAGGCATGGGCGGACTTCTTCTTGCCGACATAGAGGCGCTCGGCGGAGGGAGGGGCGAGGTCGACGAGAGCGTCGCTGGCGAGATGGTCGTATAGGATAGCATCGGCGCGTTCGAGCGCACGCCGCCCTTTCAGAGTGATGAGATCAGGGTCGCCGGGGCCTGCGCCGACTAAGTAGACCTTACCGGACATAGACGGCTTCGAGGATTTCGCGCGCGCCTTTGTGGAGAAGTTCGTTTGCGAGATCGCGGCCGAGAGATTCGGCTTCGATGGATGGGGCATCGGACGCGCCGCCGACCAGTTGCGAGCCATCGGGGGCGGCGACGATGGCGCGGAGGTGGAGACGGCCTTCGCATAGAACGGCATTCGCGCCGATGGGGACCTGGCAGCCTCCGCCGAGGGTAGCGAGTACGGCGCGTTCGGCGGTGACGGCGGCGCGGGTGACGGGGTCATCGAACTGCGCGCAAGCATCGCGGCTCGGCCCGAACTCGCATGTTTCAATCGCGAGCGCGCCCTGGCCGACAGCAGGGCACATCACGTCGGGTGGCAGAATTTCGGCGATGTGTTGCTCCCAGCCGAGGCGGTTGAGGCCGGCGGCGGCGAGGACGATGGCGTCGTAGCGGCCTTCCTGAAGCTTACGGACGCGGGTATCCAGGTTGCCGCGCAGCGATTCCACTTTGAGATCGGGACGTTTGTGTCGCAATTGTGACTCACGCCGCAAGGAGCTTGTTCCAACTTTGGCGCCAACGGGAAGGTCTCGCAGGCGCCGGCCCAGGATGGCATCGCGCGGGTCTTCGCGTTGCGGCACGGCGGCGAGCACGAGGCCGGCGGGCAGTTCGGTGGGAAGGTCTTTCAGGCTGTGGACGGCAAGATCGGCGCGGCCATCAAGGAGGGCTTCTTCGATTTCCTTCGTGAAAAGGCCCTTCGTGCCGACCTTGGCGAGCGGGACATCGGTAATTTTATCGCCGGTGGTTTTGATGATTTCGATGCGGCTTTCGAGATTGACTTCGGCGAGGCGAGCCTGGACCCAGCGGGCCTGCCAGAGCGCGAGTTGGGAGCCGCGGGAGGCGATTACGAGCATTTTTCACCGCAGAGGCGCAGAGACGCAGAGGAAGGCGAAATTAAAATCAAAACCTGAGAGCGCGGAGGGGGCAGAGGGCGCAAAGGGCGATGGGGCATGATCAGTCTTGAAGATTGAATACCTTTTTTAGAACTGCGACGACGGCGGCGCCGTTGGGTTGGGCGGCCTGGGTACGGAGTTCGGTGATGGGGCCGTGGGCGATTTTGTTGACGATGCCGCGGGTGAGGGCGGTGAGGGCCTCTTCCTGGCGGGGATCGAGAGGGCCGTATTTGCGGCGGACCTTTTCGAGCTCGCCGGCGCCGATTTGTTCGAGCACGCTCTGCAACGCGACGATCGTCGGAGTGATTTCGGCGACGCGGAGACGGTCCATCATGCGGTCGACTTCTTCGGCAACGAGGGACTCGGCGCGGTGCGCCTCTTTCGCGCGTTCCCGGAGATTGGAGTCGACGACTTCCTGAAGGGCATCGATGTCTTTGAGAAAGACTTGTTCGATGTCGTTGACAGCCGGCTCGATGTTGCGAGGGACGGCGATATCGATCAGCAGCATGGGGCGATTGCGGCGGGCGGCCATGACGCGGCGCATTTCGTCCTTGTGGAGGATGTAGTGAGGAGCGGCGCTGGAGGCAATTAAGATATCGACCTCAGGGAGCATGGCAGTAAAGCGGGTGTATTCGACGGGAGTGCCTTGAAAGAGGCGGGCCATTTCGATGGCGCGGTCGTGGGTGCGGTTGGTGACGAACACGTGGGATTTGCCGGAACTGGAGCGGCGGAGGTGGCGGGCGGTCAGTTCCGACATTTTGCCTGCGCCGGCGATCATGACGGTGCGGTTTTCGAGCGAGCCGAAAATTTTGCGGGCGAGTTCGACTGCGGCGTAACTGACGGAGACAGCCATCTGGCCGATACCAGTCTCGGAGCGGACGCGCTTGGCCACACCGAAAGCGCGGGTGAGCAGGCCATCGAGCCAGCCACAAACGGCTCCGGCATCCTTGGCGGCGTTGTAAGCGGCTTTAAGCTGGCCGAGAATCTGCGGTTCGCCAACGACCATGGAATCGAGGCTGGCTGCGACGCGGAAGAGGTGATGGATGGCGTCGCGGCCTTCATGGCGGTAGAGGTAGGGGGCGGCTTCGCCTGGTGTGTTTGGATTTGGCGCATAGGAGCCGCTGCCGGCGCAAGCACCATTGGCCTGGCAGCGTTCGAGGAAGGCATCGATGATGGCGGGCGGATCGGCCTCGTCTTCGGTGGTGAGGGTGACTTCCACGCGGTTGCAGGTGGAGAGAATGAGGGCTTCGACGACGCCGGGACTGGCTTTGAGATCGAGGAGGGCGGCGGGCAAGGCCTCCGAACGGAAGGCGAGTTGTTCGCGCACCTCGACGGGCGCGGTCTTGTGACTGACTCCCGTCAGATGCAGCTTCATGGTTTCAACCAGAACGTTCCGAGGCCGGCGTGCGCGGCCCAAGTAATCATGGAAAAGCCGAGGACCGTGACGGTCATGATGGCGGCTTTGCGGCCGCGCCAGCCCGCGGTGATGCGGAGAAAAACCAGGACCATGTAGGTGCCCCAGGTGAAGAAGGAGATCACGATTTTGGGGTCCCTGATCCAGAAGGCATTCGTATAAATGGCGGCCCAGGTACTGGCGGCGATCAC
>DATBID010000490.1:0-8830 GCA_036557125.1 Bryobacteraceae bacterium
CGCCCCCTGAACAGCACCACCGATCCTAATATCGGCATGCAGTACGGCTACACCGCCGTGCCCCATTTGGCGCGGGTCGATATCACCGGACCTTACAACGCCACCGGATCCGGAGACACGCCCAGCCGCCGGCACATCTTCGTATGCCATCCGAGCGGCCCCTCCGAGGAAATCCCCTGCGCCCGGCAAATTACTTCGAACCTGGTGCGCCGGGCTTTCCGCCGCGCTCCCACTGATGTTGATCTGGAGACTCTGCTGAGCTTCTACCAGCAGGAGCGCAACCGCACGGGAAGATTCGAAGCCGGAATCGAGATGGTGCTACGGCGCGTTCTAGCCGACCCCGAATTCGTCTTCCGCCTGGAAACGCCTCCGGCCAACGCGCGTCCGAACGAGCCGTATCGTATCAGCGACACCGAACTCGCCTCGCGTCTCTCGTTCTTCTTGTGGTCAAGCATACCCGACGATGAATTGCTCAACCTGGCGATTCAGGGCAAGCTGCACGAACCCGAAGTGCTCGAGCGCCAAACGCGGCGCATGCTGGCGGATGAACGCGCGCGCGCGCTCATCACCAATTTCGCAGGGCAGTGGCTCTACCTGCGGCAATTGAAAAGCGCCGTACCCGATTCCCGCGAGTTTCCCGATTTCGACGATAACCTCCGCCAGGCCTTCCAGCGCGAAACCGAACTGCTGTTTGAAAGCATCGTACGCGAAGACCGCAGCGTGCTCGATCTTCTCAATGCTGATTACACTTTCGTCAATGAGCGCCTGGCGAAGCACTACGGCATTCCCAACGTCTATGGACCGGATTTCCGCCGCGTGCCGGTGCCCAGCGACGCACGCCGCGGTTTGCTCGGGCAAGGCAGTATTCTGCTGGTGACGTCGAATGCCAACCGCACTTCTCCCGTCCAGCGCGGCAAGTGGATTCTGGAAAATCTCCTCGGCATGCCGCCTCCCCTGCCCCCGCCCAACGTACCGCCGCTGAAGGAAAATTCCGATGGCGGCGCCATTACTTCCGTACGCGAGCGCATGGAGCAGCATCGAACTAATCAGCCCTGTAACGGCTGCCACAAAATCATGGACCCCATCGGTCTCGCGCTCGAAAACTTCGATGGCGTCGGCCGCTGGCGGACAGTAGATTCAGGATTCCCCATCGATCCCTCCGGCCAACTCGTGGATGGCACCCCGCTCACCGGTCCCGCCAGCCTGCGAAATGCTCTGTTGAGCCGTCCCGAGGCCTTTGTGGGAACCATGACGGAAAAGCTGCTGATGTACGGCGTCGGCCGCGAAACGAAGTACTACGATATGCCCGTGGTGCGGGCCGTGATGCGGGATGCCGCCCCCGGCCGCTACCGCTTCAGTGACCTGGTGCTCGGCGTTGTGCGGAGCGCCCCATTTCAGATGAGAATCGAACCAAAGAGAGTCGAGCCATGAACTTCGTCACCAAAAAGCATTTACCGCGGCGCACGTTTTTGCGCGGCATGGGAGTATCCCTCGCCTTACCGCTGCTGGATTCCATGCTTCCCGCGCAAACGCCCTTGTCCAAAACCGCCGCTGCGCCCAAGAGCCGCTTCTGCGGTATCTACATCCCCCACGGCGCCACGATGGACAAATGGACTCCCGCGCAGGAAGGCGCCGGCTTCGAGTTTTCCGAAAGCCTGAAGCCGCTCGAAAAGTTACGCGACCGCGTCTTGATTGTCAGCAACCTCGCGCACCCGGCCGCCGGCGGCGTAGGCTCCGATGCCGGCGCCGATCACGCCCGTTCCGCCGCCGTGTTTCTGAGCGGCACTCATCCCGAAAAGGGATCGGTTCACGCGGGCATGACCATCGACCAGGTGCTCGCCGCGCACATTGGCCAGGATACTCCGCTCCCCTCGATCGAACTTGCCATTGAGGAAGTCGGCCTCAATTGCGGCTCCGGTTACGGCTGCGCCTACTACAACACTATCTCGTGGCGCACCCCCACTCTGCCGCTGCCCATGGAAAACAGCCCGCAGGTGGTCTTCGAGCGTCTCTTCGGCGATGGCAACAACGCCGCCGTGCGGCTGGCGCGCAAGAAGCAGGACAGCAGCATTCTGGATTCGGTCAGCGATAAGGTCGCCCGGCTTCAAAATAAGCTTGATTCGGCCGATCGCGCCCGCCTTTCCGAATATCTCGATGACGTGCGCGAAATCGAGCGCCGCATCCAAAAGGCCGCCGAGCAATCCGCCAATGAGGTCAATGTCCCCGAAGCGCCGGTCGGCATTCCCGAAGCGTTCGAGGATCACCTGAAACTGATGTTCGACCTTCAGGTACTAGCTTGGCGCGCCGAGATCACCCGTATTTCTACCTTGATGTACGCGCGCGATACCAGCGGCGCGACCTATCCCGCCAGCGGCGTGCGCGATGGCTTCCATACTGCCTCCCATCACTCCAACGTGCGCGCCAACATGGATAAATTCGCCCTCATAAACGGCTACCACGTAAAGATGCTCGCCTACCTTCTTGAGAAACTGCGCTCAACGCCGGATGGCGACGGCAACCTGCTCGACCATTCCGTGGTGCTCTACGGCAGCAGCATGAGCAACGGAAACCAGCACGATCACGACCCGCTGCCGATCATCGTGGCGGGCGGCGCAAACGGGCAGTTGCAGGGCGGCCGGCATTTGAAATTCCCGCCCCACACGCCCATGTCGAACCTAATGCTCGCGCTGCTCGACAAACTCAGTGTGCATCAGGATAGCTTCGGCGATAGCACAGGGAAGCTCGAAATCTGATGCTGCGCTCGCCCATCAACACAAGGCCTGCGCTCAAGCACTTTCTGAGCCGCGACCGTCACTTTCTGAGCCGTGACCGTCAGGGAGCGGTTCGCGCTTGCACACTACTCCTGGTGCTGACCAATGCGGCCGCGGCAGCCACGAAGTGTGCGGATTTAGCGAAGCATGACACGCGAGTCACCTCCGCCACGCTAAATCCCCCCAAAGCCGCCGAGCGCAATGTGCCCGCCTTGCCCGAGCATTGCGAAGTCCTCGGCAAGATGGATGAGCGCACGGGTGCGAACGGCCAACACTATGCCATCCGCTTCCACCTCCGCCTGCCCACCGACTGGAACGGCAAGTTCTTCTTCGAAGGCGGCGGCGGATCGAACGGCAATCTCGGCATGGCACTGGGCAATTTGCAGGGCCGCCAGCCCACCAACGCACTGGCGCTCGGTTACGTGGTGGTTTCGCAGGATTCCGGGCACGACAATGCGACCAACAACGATCCCCAACGTGGCGGCACTGTTACGTTCGGCTTCGATGAACAGGCGCGCATCGATTTCGGCTATCGCTCCTACGATAAGGTCACGCAAGCCGCCAAAGCTCTCATCCGTGCGTATTACGGCAAAGCGCCCGAGCGCTCCTATTTCGTTGGCTGCTCCGAAGGCGGGCGCGAAGCCATGATGATGTCCCAGCGCTTTCCCACCTACTTCGATGGCATCCTGGCGTGCGCCCCCGGCTTTCATCTGCCCAAAGCCGCGGTCTTCGGGCATTCCTGGGATGCGCAAGCGCTCGCGGAAGTTGCCAAGGCGTCCGGCATGTACGACAAGTTCGGCGAGCCGTTCCTCAATAAGGCGTTCTCGAACGAAGATCTGCAGCTCGCCGCCAACGCCGTTCTCGCAGCTTGCGACGAACTCGATGGCCTAAAAGACGGCCTCATCGACAATCTCGCCGGTTGCACAACCGCAGTCGTCGTTCCCAAGCTCGCCGCCCTCAACTGCTCCGGTCCGAAACAAAATACCTGCCTTTCCTCCGTGCAGATCAGCGCGCTCGAAAAGATCATGGGCGGCCCGAAAAACTCTCAGGGCGAATTGCTTTACTCGGACTGGCAATGGGACCGCGGCATCGGTAGCCCCGGCTGGCGCGTGTGGAAGATGGGCATGTACGATGCCCCCACAAATTCCGCCATCATCGCCACGCTCGGCGCCGCTTCCGTGTCCACGCTGTTCGTCACCCCTCCGGCCGAGGTGGCCGCCACCGGCGCCGCGCCGCTCGCTCATCTGCTCGATGTCAACTTCGAGCGCGAGGCTTCCAAGCTTTCGGCCAAAACCGGCGAGTACACCCAATCGGTGCTCGAATTCATGAAAGCCGATTCCACCGATCTCTCATCCTTCCGCAATCACGGAAGCAAGCTCGTGATCGTCCACGGCGTCAGCGACCCGGTCTTCTCCTTCCGCGACACCATGCAATGGTGGAATGAGGTGAACCGCGTGAATAACGGACGCGCCGCCGAATTCGTCCGCCTCTTCGCCGTGCCCGGAATGAATCACTGCGCCGGCGGCCCCGCTACCGATCAGTTCGATGCCTTCGGCGCACTCGTCAACTGGGTCGAAAAGAAGACGGCACCGGAGACCATCACCGCTTCGGCCGGACCGGGCACGCCGTGGCCCGGCAGGACACGCCCGCTATGCGCCTATCCGAGACAGGCCCATTACAAAGGAACCGGCAGCATCGAAGATGCCGCCAATTTCACCTGCCAATGATCATCCAGCACGTGGCCTACCCGCTTCGTGCGCTCGTGCCGGCGATCAGATCGTAGAGAGCGGCGTGCCGGCGGGTGTATCGCACGAAGATTGCCGTACCGAGCCCCGGAAAGGGTAACCAGGAGCAGTAACACCATACGACTACAAATGCTAGGCTCCGCAAGTATGTCAGCGGGTTGCCCCGGCGGTCCACGATTCGGGTACCCATCAATGAGTGGCCAAGCGTTTTGCCCGTCTTGTGGAGATGGAACGCAAAACCCAGAGCAGCGACAATGACGAAAAAGCCTAGAATCTGCGACCCGGACTGCGAATTATTCGGAAGCGCTGCAACGAGAGCTACGAGAGCTAGGAAGACAACGCCCCAGTCGATAAGGTCGGCTAGAGCACGCCGCGATGGGGGGACATATGCGAGCGCCGCCGCGGTAGCCTGCGCCGCGCGCTCTACTTCGACCGGAGCGGGACGCTGCTGCTCCGGCTTCTCGGCGGCGAGGCGCTCCTCTGCTACTCGCGCCCGCCCGGGCGTCTCGCCCTGAGTCGCTGCCGCTGCTGCGGCCTTTCGTTCCGCCATGCGCGGTGGCGAATAATAGGTCTGGTCGTAGTTTGATTTCCGAGGCGCTGGTTGGGGGGCCGTCCCCGGTGCGCCCTCGGGAGAATCTTCCACTTCAACTCTGTTCCGCTCAGGCGGTTTGTCCTCCTGTAACTGCCCGGTCGCCGCGTCCGCCCGCGCCGCTCGACGCTGTTCCGCTGCCTTTCTCACCTCCAGGCTGTCGTCAGTGGTTGCCAGCGATGCCAAAGCTGCCTGTGCCGCCAGCACCAGGCCCTTATGGCTGGAGGCCAGCAATTTTTCCAGTTCGGATACAGCGCCCAAACGAACCCAAGGTCTCCGATCTTCCAGGCTTTCCCTCAACTCCTCCGGCAATTGGGCCGCCGCGGGGTGGGGATTGTTGCCCAAAAAGATCTTCCCCTCCACGTAGCCCATCTTCATCGGTTTTTGGCCCGGCTCTTTCTCCGACACCCTGGAATAGACATAGTCATATACTTCATCCAGGGCGTAGGAGCCATCGTGGTCCAGATCCGCCTTCCCGGTCTCGAGGCCTTCCACCAGGGCGCTCGTGAAAACGGAGCGGGTTGCTTCGCCTTTCACTCCTTCTTCTTCGAAAGAATACTGAAGAGCGTCTGAGGCCGTCAGCACGATCCGGCCTTTCCCTTCAAATTGCTCAGTGGCGCCCGCACGTCCATCACCCTTGGCAAGCATTCCATCCTTGAATGCGCCGCTATAGCAGCAGTCCAGCAGTAGAATCTGGCGCTTGGATCTGCAGTTGCCCATCACTTCGTTTACAAATTGGGAGGATACCGCGGTGGTGCGCCGGACATTGTGATCGACTAATTGTGTGTCCGTCGTAGCAAAGTATAGCCGCCCATCGAAGTCCTTTATTCCGTGGCCGGAGAAATACAACAGCAGCAAGTCGTCAGGCTTGCGATTATAGAAGAAGCCTTCGATCTCCCCACTCACCTTATAGGATGGTTCGTTGATCAGGGTCCGTACCTCGAACCCGCCAATCGCCGGGTCTCCCAGCACGCGCGCCAGCGATTCGGCATCCCGCGCCGGCGCCAGCAACTGCCGCAACTCCGGGTGCTGATATTGGTAGCTCGCGATGATCAGTGCACTCTTGGTTTCGCTCATCGGGCCACTTCAGGTGCGATGCCGGCCGAGAAAAGCCTCAATCGCCTGTTGCTGCTCTTTCGAGGGGCTGCCAGTCACCGTCATTTTCTGGCCGTCGCTTTCAATGGAAACTGTCGCCCTCTCGTGACGGGATAGCCACGTCTGAAGCGCCTTCATGATCTCGGTAAGCGCGATGGGCGCGAGAGTTACCGCCAGCGTGGTCAATGTGACTGGGTCCCCTTTGGCTCGCCCCGGCGCTGCTCCGGAGTGAATCGGGTCCACAGATTCCACATCCAGATCCAAAAGGTCGTGCCGCAGCCGTTGCGTCAACAGCGCCTGGTCCTCCTGGTCGGCCTCAGGACCAGCGTCGATGTGCAAGATGAGTTGGATTGCCCGGTTTTCCATTTGCTGGATTATGTGAATTATACGCGCTATTGCAAATAGAATTCAAAGCTTAATGCACACCGTAGTGGTCTGCTAATTGGCTCGCCCTACCCAGGGGGCTGGTGCTCGATTGCGGGTCCTCCGGCAGCATCGTTGCGTTCCACTCCTCATATTCAGCCACTAACTTGCGATAAATCTCCGGCTCCCGGTCCTTCAAATTAGCGCGCTCCAGCGGATCTTCAGCCACATTAAACAAAAACGTGTTCTCGTTGATCTTCAGCCATTTCATATCGCCATCACGCAGCGCGCGCTGCGAGTTAAATTTGTAGCGCCAGAAAAGCTTCCGCGACATCGGCGCCAGCCCCGCAGTCAGCAGCGGCAGCAGGTTGATGCCATCCGGCGGAAACGCCGGATCGGGCTTTGTGCCAGCCGCGGCTAGCAGCGTCGGCAGCCAGTCCATACTGATGGCTACTTGATCTGTCGTGCCGGTGCGAATGTGTCCCGGCCAGCGCAGAATCGCCGGAATGCGCAGCCCGCCTTCCAGCAGATCGGTCTTCCTTCCCGTGAATGGCCAGACGTCGGAGAAGCGCTCGCCGCCGTTGTCGCTGCTGAATACGACGATGCTGTTATTCGCGATGCCTGTGGAATCGAGTGCGTCCAGCACCTTGCCCACCTGCACGTCCAGCTCGCCCACCATCCGGCCGTAGGTCTTGAGATTGCCGCCATCGAAATCCATCAACGCGCGGATGCGTCGCGATTCCGCTTCATCGCCCGGCCCTTCCCATGGCCAGTGGGGTGCGTTGAAATGCAGGCTCAATAAAAACGGGCGCCGGGCGCGGGCGTACTCCGTAATCGTGGCTACAGCGCGGCCGCCCAGCAGGTCGGTCAGATAGCCGCTCTGCTCGATCTTCATATCGTCATCCCAAAGATCGCCCGTTTCGGTATTTGCCGGCCCGCTCTTGTGCGTGAAGTAGTCGAGCGCGCCGCCGCGAAAGCCCCAGAAATGATCGTAGCCACTCTTAAGCGGGCCATAATCGGGTAGCCAGCCCAAATGCCATTTGCCAATAAGAGTCGTCCCGTAGCCGGCTTTCTTCAAGAGCGAGGGAAGCGTCGGATGTCCGGGCGGCAGTCCGATTTTGCGCCGCTCGCTCACGGCGGTCATCGGCTCTTCGAGACCCACTGCCAGCCGGTATTGATACCGGCCGGTGATCAGCGCAGTCCGGGTTGCGGAACACACCGCCGAGTTGGCATAAGCCTGCGTGAACCGCAGTCCGCTGGCGGCAAGGCGATCGATATTGGGCGTGCGAAAATCCCGCCGCCCGTAGCACGAGAGATCGGCGTAACCCAGGTCATCGGCCAGAATAAAAACGATATTCGGAGGCGGAGCCGCGGGTTGGGCAACCAGTGATAAAGGAGCCGCAGCCGCAGCCGAAATTACTTGCCGGCGCGTCAATTTCACCATTCCGCTAAGTTTACTGCATTAAAAGCAAATGATTTCCTCCGCGCTCTCTGCCCTCTCAGCGCCTCAGGTTTTGATCCTCAAATTTGTCTTCCTCTGCGCCTCCTCGTCTCTGCGGTGAACCAACCTAATCGATCCCTTCCACACGTCCGTCCCGCAAATGCACCCGCCGGTCCGCCATCCCCGCCGCCTCCGCACTGTGCGTAGCCATCAGCACCGCCGCTCCGAAACGATCGGCGCTCTCTCGCAGCAACTCCAGAACGCGATTCCCGCTCGCGGTATCGAGGTTACCGGTCGGCTCATCCGCCAGCAATAATTGCGGCGAATGCACCAGCGCGCGAGCGATCGCAACCCGCTGCATCTGCCCTCCGGAAAGCTGATACGGCATAGAGGAAGCCTTCTCTTCTAAGCCGACCCAGCAAAGCCGGTCGCGTGCCGTTTTCAAAGCGGCGCGCCGGCCCGCTAAAAGCAGAGGCAGCTCCACATTTTCCAGAACGGTCAAAGTAGGCAGTAACTGAAAAAATTGGAAGACAAAACCGATCGAATTTCGGCGCAGCGCTGTCAGTTCGGCTTCGGATAAAGACGTTGTCGCTCGGCCGTCGATCAGCACTTCGCCCGAAGTAGGAAGATCCATCGCTCCGGCCAGATTCAGTAGAGTAGTTTTGCCGCAACCGCTGCGGCCCACCACCGCAGTCACTTCGCCGGGATTGAGTGAGAGACAAACATCATGAAGTACAGGGGCCGGTTGGGCTCCATTTCGATAAGTCTTCGAGACACGCCGGAGCTCTAGACGCGGAACGGGCATCCGCTTCCATTATGCGGCAAG
>DATBID010000491.1:0-6141 GCA_036557125.1 Bryobacteraceae bacterium
GGTAGTTGACATGATAAAGAATGCCGTATTACACGATTTTTCGTTTGAACATTGTTCGGGTCCACGCGCAACCGTGTGGCACAGCGCAACGTCGCTTTTCGTGCCGACACGGGCAACGGCGCGTGGCTAAGGCGGCGTCCAGAAATAACTTCGGGGCCTATCTTGTTAGCCCGACGCGCCAGCGAGGGTTTCTCGCCAGCGTCCGCGCTGGCGCGTCGGGCTAACAGTACGCCGTCCCCGCCAAGACTGCCAAGTCATTCTGGAACATCCCCTAACAAACCGGTCAAGTCACTTGCTCCTCTTGGGCGAATACCCTTTCCACGCCCATTCGATGGCGTGAGGAAGGAATTGCACCTTGGCATTGCCAATGCCGTGGCCGGAGTTGCGGCAGAAAAGATACTGGTAGTGATAGCCCTTGGCCTTCAGCACCTTGGCCATCCGGTGGTTGGCCTCGACCCAGTCGTGCATGCCGTCGCGCAGGACGTTCGGGTTCAATAAATCCCGATCTCCCACGGAGATGAAAATCCGGAGGGGCTTCTTCGGACTATTGGGAATGATTGTTTCATGAAAGTCCCAGGCCCCACCGGGCGTCTCGGGGTTGAAGGGCCATTGCTGGTTCACGAAGGTGCCTGATGTGGTCAGCACGCGATGGTAGAGATTCGTGCGATACCAGGCCATGATGAGTGCGGCCGATCCGCCGGAACTGCTGCCCATGACTGCGCGACCGTCGGGGTCCTTGGTCAGCTTGACCGCACATTTCTTCTCCACGCGCGGCAGAACCTCGGTTTCGATGTAATCCGCATACATCCCGGACATCGTGTCATATTCTTTGCCACGCTCATGCCCCTGGGCATCGCCGCCACCGTTGGCGACCAGGATGGCAATCATCGGCGGCACACGCTTTTGCGCGATCAGGTTGTCGAGAATGCCTGGCAGTTCCATGTTCGGTTTGCCCTTGGGACCGTCGTGGACGACCAGGAACGGCGCCTCGGTGCCCGCCACATACGGGGCCGGGATGTAAACGGTGATCTGGCGCTTGTAGTCGATGTTGTGGGTTTCGACGATCAGAGTCTTGGGGTTCTTCGGATCCACCTTCCCGAAGACTTTTCGGGCAATCCCTGGATTGAAGAGTTTGGTCTCTTTCGAATCGATGATGAATTGCTTCACCTTCCCCTGTGGAACGCCTTCGACCGCCTTGCGTTCCGGTGCGGGCGTGTATTCGGGGCCGATCACAAAATTGCCGTCCGCATCCAGAGGTGGATTCTCACCGGTTTTCAGCACCTTGAAGGGTGGGGAACCCGGGGCATCAAACTTACGAACCGGCGGTTGCGCAAAAGCTGGTTCCACAAACAAGAACGTGAAGATCAGAAATGTAGCCAGTGGCTTGGACATGAAATATCCTCGTAAGTCTTGTGGATTCGATCTCGAATCCCAGGAAGCCGATACTCTGCCTTTTGGATATTAGGATAGTGCGCTGAAGCGACGCAGGCCATGTCGGTTGCAAGCACAGACCGACACGCCGACAGCAATTTAGCTCTGGCCGTGGCGTGCTTCGGGCTAAATAATCTTCTTGAGAATCTCTCAGATCTCCAGCAACCCGGTGCTGTCGCCAAGACGTTCGGGCCGCACATTCATCCGGTGCAACATCGCCAGAAGAAGATTCGTCACGGGGGTGTCTTTCCCCAAGTCGATGTGCCGGCCTGTCCGCAAGCCCCCATTCCCCTTGCCAACTAGCAGAATAGGCAGTTTTTCATGCGTATGGCGATTGCTGTCGGCAATTCCAGCTCCGTACAGGATCATCGAATGATCGAGTAACGAGCCGTCGCCATCGCTCGTAGTCTGAAGCTTGGCAATGAATTTGGCAAACAGCCCCATGTGGTAGGTTTGAATCTTGGCCAGCTTGGCGAGGTTCGACGGATCGTTGCGATGATGCGATAGTTGGTGGTGGGCTTCGGGGATACCGATGTGATCGTAGCTGCGAATACTCGATTCACGCCCGATCATCAGGGTGGCGATGCGTGTCGAGTCGGACTGAAACGCCAGAGCCAGCAACTCAAACATCAACCGGGCATGCTCGGCGGGATCAGCGGGAATTCCCGGCGGACGTTCGATGGCTGGCACCTGTTCGGGATGCTCGCGCTGGGCCTTTTGAATGCCTCGCTCCACTTCCCGGATAGACGTAAGGTATTCATCAATCTTACGCCGATCCGTGTCGCCTACGCTCGACTTCAGGCGCCGGGTCTCCTCGACGACCCCATCGAGGATGCTCTGACGGTAGCGCGCCCGCCGCGCGGCAGCTCTCGGATCTCCCCCCGCATTGCCATTGCCGAACAGACGCTCGAAGACGTGCCGCGGATTGGGCATGGGGGGAAGTGGCGTTGTCGGCGTGCGCCAACTAATCGTGCTGGTATAGGCACAACTGTAATTGCCATCGCACTGGCCCACGATGCGCGTGTCCTCAAGACCCAGCTCCAACGAGGGCAGACGCGTCTCCTGGCCCAGCGCCCGCGCCGCCAGTTGATCGGCGGAGACGCCCGCGTGAATATCGGAGCCAGATTCGCGGGGATGGGCTCCCGTCAAGAAACTGGCGGAGGCGCGGGCATGATCCCCGCCGCCATCTCCCAGGGCATTGGCGTTGTGGTCCATGAGACCGGAAAGGATAAGCGTATGCTCGCGGAACGGCTCCAGCGATTTGAGGATGGGAGGGAACGCAAAGCGCGTTCCCTGGGTGGCCGGCGTCCAATTCGACATGACCATGCCGTTGGGGACGTACACAAAGCCCAGACGCAGAGGCGGATGCCGGTTCGCCGGCCGAGCCCACGCCAGGGCAGGAATCATGGCATCCAGGAGCGGCAGACCAATGAGAGCGCCGGTACTCCGCAAAAAACTCCGCCGCGACAAGTGTTTTCCGGTAACGATCATGGTGCAGTTCGACTTTCTTTCCGCATTTGGAACGGCGCGCTCTGAACAATTCCCAGGACCAAGCTGGAGAAACGATACCCCTCCCGGCCCACGCGTTGGGCGATGGCTTTCACGGTTTCCTTGTCTGGACGCTCCAGGCCACGTCCCAAAGCATAGGTGAGCATCTTGGCCGTCAGGCACTCGGTAAAAACGCTCGCATCCGCTTTCAGGAGCGCTCGAAGTTCCGCATGATCCTTGAACGACCTCCTGTCCGGCAGCGTCCCCGAAGTCTCGATGGCGAAGGGGCCGTCTTTATCGCGCCATCTACCGATGGCATCAAAGTGCTCGAAAGCGAACCCTAACGGATCCAGACTCGCGTGGCAAGAGGCGCAGGCCGAGCTGGCGCGGTGCTTTTCCAGTTGTTCGCGCAGGGAAGCGGCTTTCCCCACCGCCTGTTCATCCAGGTTCGGTACGTCCGGGGGTGGGGGCGGGGGCGGAGCATTGAGGATGTTTTCGAGGATCCACTTGCCGCGCAGCACGGGGGAAGTGCGATTGGGGTAAGACGATACGGTCAGAACGCTGGCCTGGGTCAAGACGCCGCCGCGCGGCGTACCCGTCAAATCGACCTTGCGGAACTCGTGCCCCTTGACGCCGCCAATCTTGTAAAACTCGGCCAGTCGCTGGTTCAGAAACGTATAATTGGCGTCGATGAAGTCCAGAATGGGGCGGTCCTCGCGGAGGATGTGTTCGAAGAACAGCTCCGTTTCTTTTTTCATCGACAGCCGGGTATAGTCGGTGAACTCAGGGAACTTTGTGCGGTTGGGGAGATGCGATTCGAGTGCCTGGATGCGCAGCCATTGACCGCCGAAGTTCTCCACGAGTGCGGACGCCTTGGCGTCCTTCAGCATCCGCCGCACCTGCGCTTCCAGCACTTCGGGTTGACGCAGTTTCTGTTCGTCGGCGCAGCGCAGGAGTTCTTCGTCGGGCATGCTGCTCCACAGAAAGTAAGACAGCCGCGTGGCCAGCTCATGCTGGCTGAGTCTGCCGGCGTCTTCGCCGCGGTCGGCCGCACGATCCTTTTCGACCCGAAACAAAAAGTGCGGCGAGATGAGCATCCGCTGAATGGCCAGGCACAGACCTTCTTCAAAGGAACCACCGTCCTTTTGCACCATCGCAACGAGCCGGACCAGCTCCTCGATCTCCTTGTCGGTCACGGGACGCCGGTAGGCCCGGCGTGCAAGCTTCGCCAGGACTTTCCGGGCACCGGAAACATCGCGCGGTCCGCCGAAGCGATCCCCGAAGATCTTCTGGAGAGACTCCTTCGAGGAGCCTTTGGACTGATGGTAAGGCCCGACGACATCGAGATACATTGGGAAGAAGGCATCCGTAGCCTTGGAGATGCCGGCCTGGGTCTTCGCCGGCTTGGGACCTTTGTAAGCAGGTGGCAAGCCTTCATACATCCGCAGCACCGTGACGGACAACCAATGTTCGCCGGCACGGATGGGGGTGCGAAACTCTGCCCAAAGGCCGTTGAGTTCCCCTGGGGCTCGTCCCGCTACTCGCTTCGTTGGAACGGGAACCTTGGTCTCGTGGATCTTTTTGCCATCGATCCAGAAAGCCAACTCCACCGGATCCGAGCCGGGAGGGCGGACGCCGCGCAGAATGCACCGGAGTGTGTACTCGCCATCGATGGCAAACCGCTGCACGACGTGAAGGGCGTTGGGCAGGCTCATGCCGGATTCATCGTAATCGAACTGAACCGTCTTGTTTTTCGAGAAGGCATCGGCGGCAAACCAGGGCTGATGGGCCACTCGCTCCGGTTTCATCGGCTCGGCGCCGAAAACGGCGCTCCGCGCCACCTTCTCGGCCGCCGCCAGGTATTTTTCCACCAGCACCGGCGAAATGGAGAGCGTACCGGAGCTATTATCAAACCCGTCGCCGGGAACGTCCGGCGGGAAGTCCTCCGCCGGCTGGAAGGTCACTCCCAGAAGATCGCGTACGGTGTTGTTGTACTCGGCCCGATTCAACCGCCGAATCAACGTGCGGACGGGAGTTTGCCGATCCAGGCGTGCAACAAAGGCCTCCAACCAGGCAAGCACCGGCTCGATTTCGCTATCCTTGGGCCGGGGACGTTTCTCGGGAGGCATGGCGTGCTTGCGAAGCACGTCCACGGTTTTCTCCAGGGCCGGTAAACCTTTCGCCAAGTCCCGCTCGTCCTGGAACAGGTCGAGGCGAACCCCTCCACGCTTCTTCTCGGCATGGCATTGCAAACAGTGCTTGACGAGAAACGGCTGGACGGTTTTCCGAAACGCCTGCCATTCGACCGCTGAGCCTGGATCTTGGGACGGACCGCCGCCACGCGAGGGGGAACCGGCGATGAAAAGGGAGCAGAGGATGGCGGCTGCAATCCTCACCCGGCGATAGCAAGGCACCATATCGCCCTCGATGCTTCGGCGAACCCTGCCGGCAGGCGTACCTAACGGTTCGTCGGTAAAGAGAATTCTTGATAACTCTGGGAAGGAACCCGCTCGGTGATTATCCTATTCTCTATTTGGCGTGCTTTCCATTGTGTTCTTCTCGTTGATGCTGCGATTGATCCCCCAGCCCCCCTCGTAAAAGGCCTGGTTTCCAATCAACGAATCGCGGCAGAAGGTTATTTCTGATAGGGACAGGGGGCAATGTTCTTTGGGGGAAATCCTTGCGGTGGCGCCTTCGGGGGGCTTTGCAAGGATTTTCGGCTGTCTGCAAGGATTTTATTCCGACGGACGCGGACGGGCGAGTTTTGCAACGCATTCAGTCACGGCGCAACGTCTTCCCGGACCCTTCGACGATGGCGCAGCCTGCGCGGGCGATGCGAACGATCCATTCTGCTCAAAAAGCGAACCGGCCCCTTCTCATGAGGATCGCTCAGCGTTATCCTATACAGAGAAACGGCACTATTCTTGCGTACATTACTGTGGGAGAACGCCCGTGGCCCGGAAAAAGCTGCCTGCCCAGATTCTCCATTCGGAAGAGGAACTTGGCTCCATTCTCTTTGTTCTTTTTATTCCAAGCAAAACGAAGGATGGTGACAATCTTCCGGATGGGGAAGATCAGCAGCAATGGGCAGAGGCCGTAGGAGATGTCTTGACGGAGGTTTACGGCGGAGCTACAGAAATGCCGATTGCGAAGGGGAAGTGGCTCAACGATAATGGAAAAATCATCACGGAAGAAGTTATTCTGATTCATTCATATGTTCGC
>DATBID010000492.1:0-2320 GCA_036557125.1 Bryobacteraceae bacterium
GCGATTTCGGATTCGGCCGCGTGCGCCTGCTCCATCGCCCGGTCACCCGTGACCGTGATGAAGGCGTTGAGCGCAGGGTTCAGGCGCTCGATGCGTGCGAGGCATTGGCGCGTGAGCTCAACCGGTGAAACTTGGCGCGTGCGGAGTTGGTCAGCGACGTCGAAGAGAGTGAGCATGCGCGAGACATTGTAGGGCCGCTGGCTCCCGGCTGTCAGCTGTCGTGCCAGCCCGGGTTAGGCCAACAGAAGGCCGAAGCTGGGGGCACAAGGGCGCCGCGGTGCTGAAGGAAGGACGTCGATGAAATTGTCATCCTGAGGAGGGGCTTTAGCCTGACGAAGGATCTGCGGTTCGTGCGACGTCCTGACGCTGCCGGCAAACCGCAGATCCTTCGACTGCGTTGGTCGGCTGCGCCTCCTCACTGCGCTCAGGATGACAACTCTAGAGGGGCGGTCTCGGCTTCAACCCGCAACCGGTGCTGAGAGGAGACAACAAATAGGTGATGACTAACAAAACGAGAGATGGCTGATGGCTGAAAGCCGTGGTGACGCCTACGCCCGCTTCTGCTTTCTCTGGCACTTGTCGCAGACGCCGTAGATCTGGAAGCTGTGACGCGTCGGCTGGTAGTTGTATTGCTGGCCGACTTCCAGCTCGATACGCTCGATGTCGGGGGAGAAGAATTCCACCGAGCTGCCGCACTCGGTGCAGACCATGTGATGGTGATTGCGGCGCTGATACTGGTGCTCGTAGCGCGCGATGCCGTCGTTGAAGGCGACTTCGCTGGCGAGGCCGCACTCGGCCAGCAGCTTCAGGGTGCGATAGACGGTGGTGAATCCGATGCCGGCATCTTTCTTCTTGACCAGGCGATAGAGCTGGTCGGTGGAGAGATGATCGCGAGTGTCGAGGAATGTCCGCAGGATGGTGTCGCGCTGCTCGGTCCGCTTCAGCCCAACGCTTTTCAGGTGATTGTGGAAGACGCCTTCTGCCTCGCGCACCATCTGGCGCGAGATGGAGGGCTGATCGTCGATGCGCTTGTGGAGCATAGGCAGACGGCTCCGCCATCTACTTTCACTGGCAGTTGCAAGTTACTTGTTACCAGCATAACACTGGCCGGAAGGTTCGATCCGGCCACCGCCGGCATCGCGATCAGCTTCCCGTTCCGCCACTCACGGGGAAGACCACCGAACCGATCCTCCCGGTGGCGTTGTCGCGGATCACGACTTTGACCGCCGTGGTGCTGCTGTTTCCCGCTACCGAGTTGATGAGGTTCCACCCCTGCGCGAGCGCCTTTGCCGTCGCGTTGGGAGCTATGTCGAGCTTTACGATGCGAGACTCCTTTGCTACCGGAACGCCCCTGCTGGAAAGCGGAATGGCGATGACATCGAAGCTGAGCTTCTCCTGTCCGGGCATGAGAAGAATGCTGCTGGCGGGAACCGACACCTTGAAAACAATTGGCGAAGCGGCAGTTCGTGGCTGCGCTGCGGGCTCCACGCTGAAGAGGATGCCGGTGTAGTTGACGCCGGCGAGCATGGCGCTGCGCAGGTCTTCCTCCTGTTCGCGTTCGGGCGGCGCCCCCAGGGCATGCAGAAAATACGTAGATCGGGCCCGCACCTCGCCGTGATCGACGCTGACGCTGGCCTTCAGCTTGTGCCAGCCTGCTTTGCGCTGCTGCTGCGAAACGTAGAAGCCGAGCAGGTAATAGTCGGAGCTCTCAGCGAGAGCCTGGTCGAGACAGTAGTTCAGGTTGTTCCCGGCTGTGCACGATTTACCGCCGGTGCGATGGGCCAGTTCCTTCATCCCGTCGCGATTCTCGGCTGCCGTATCGGCCAGCAACGGCGGCCCCAGGTGCGCGAGCTCGGGATGGATATACAAACCCGCCGGTTGGCTCACGTCCCACATCTCTTCCAGCGGCAGCCCGTTTACATCGACGGGATACACCATGACGTTGGCCTTGTTCATCGCCGTGAAGGCGCGCTGAAATTCCGGCAGCAGCTCACCGCTCATGTGAGTGCCTACCGGGCGACCGAAGATGGTGGGACCATTGGGCACCTCCTGCATCAAGGGAAATCCGGAGGTGAGCCACAGGACCGTCTTGCGTCCCGGAATTCCGGAGTAGGCCCATGCCAGTTGTTCGAACGCCTGCAGGGTAGCGAAACCGTCGTTGATATTACGCGGAGCCGACATCGTCTGCCGCTGTTGACGCTGACCCAGCAGGCCCGAATAGCTATCAATCTGGCCATTGCGGTCCATCTTGGAAACCTGCACCTCTTCCATGTCCTTCCGGGCTAAGGCTCCGTGCATCTTCCGGATGGACTCAACCAGG
>DATBID010000493.1:0-27153 GCA_036557125.1 Bryobacteraceae bacterium
ACACGAAAATTGAACCCGGAAGCGCCGCCTCATTTCCGGCCATGCCGGCCGGAGAGTATGTGATGATCACTGTCTCAGATACCGGAACCGGCATGACGGATGATGTGCTTCGGCACATTTTTGAGCCGTTTTTCACCACCAAAGAAGCCAGCAAAGGGGTTGGACTTGGTCTTTCCACCGTTTATGGATTCGTGCGGCAGAGCGGTGGACGGATTTTCGTCGAAACCGAGGCGGGCCGCGGCACAACCATCAGAATCCTCTTCTACAGGGTGCAGACGGAGAGCGCGCCCTCCTGAGAGCGCCAGCCGCAAACATGCAGACGAGTAACCCCTTGTAACCCCGGACGGGGGCGTTTGCGGACAGTTCCGTGGTATAGTGGAAATTCACTTCGGTAGTTCCATCTTGTTCCGTTTTTTACACGCCACGGATTTCTGAAGTAGCACGCCGACAACCCAGAAATGAAGTTCTTTCTACTCGCTTTACTTCTGACTTGTGCAGCGACAGTTTGCAGCCTAGTGGTTCATCCCGATTTTTTCCAGGGAAAACTGTCTGATGCCGATCGCCTTTTGGTAAATCATCCACCTCTGGCATGGCTGCCAATCGCCCCTCCCCCTGAGAGCCATTCCAAGCGCACGCCCACTACCCGTAGTGGCACGGCTACTCCGCCGGCTGCCCCGCTTTCCAAAAGCCAGACTTTGGCTCTGATTCACGGAGCTGCGGCGAAGTACCACGTACCGGCAGCGCTAGTCGCCAGTGTGGTGACGGCCGAGTCAAACTTCAATTGCGCAGCCGTTTCACCCAAGGGCGCTATCGGGCTGATGCAGCTCATGCCCGAGACCGCGCAGCAGTTTGGCGCCAATCCTGCCGTACCCGGCGAAAATATCGAGGCCGGAACGCGGTATCTGCGCTGGCTGATCGAGCGGTATCACAACAGCCGTAACTCGGTTCGCAGCGTGATTGCAGCGTATAACGCCGGCCCTGCTATGGTCGATCGATACCGGGGTGTTCCCCCATTTCGCGAGACCCGAATGTATGTCGCCCGAGTACTCCGGTATTTCACAAAATTCTCCGGGCGGCGATACACTGCAGCCGAAATAATCAACGAAAAGTGACATTCACGAGAGGCCACTCGCCGGGGCCAACTCTCCCCGCGCACTCGTCTCGTCGATGTACCGGCCTAGTTCCTCGCCAGCCGCATTGCATAGGGCAAGCCGCTGCTGGATCTCCTGCCACACCTCTAAGAATTCTGGACCGACGTGGGAATACTGCCCCAGGCGCGCTACGGCATCGGAGAATTCGCGCGCTCGAATTGCGTAGACCTCAATCAGTTCACGCCGCATAAAATCTTCTTCAATCAGACCGCGGTTTTTGAATCTGGTGCCATAACTCCTATGAGCACTTAAGTTTATTCGTACTAGAAGTTCTATCGCAAGAAACGGGTGTCACCCGGAGTACAGTCACATGCGGAAATAGGCCACAATCTCGTGACGCAAAGTACGCATGATACCGCTTTGGACGTAACGTCACCAAAAATTGGCTGTCCATTTTATATCAATTTAAAGCTTCGCATGTGAAGGGCCGATTCGAGGACAACAGGGTGATCGGACGTTACTTGGGGGTGCTTAACCCCAATAATAGCGATTCACTACACCTCCACAAAACCATTTTTCATCTAAATTCACGAGACACATAGCCGGCGTTGAGTGGCAGTAAAGAAAGGAACCGAATGCCGGACTCGATATTGGCAACACTACTCGAAACACTAGATAAAGGTAGCGTTTCGGAAATCGCGCACTCGCTTGGAGAGCCCGAACGATCGGTTTTGTGTTGCCTCGAATCTTCGATAGTCGCTATCTTTGGCGGCATTGCTGGAAAGTCTGAAGACTTAGCAGATTTCAGAAAGCTCCTGGCTCATTTGCCCGCCCAGTTTGAGGAGCTATCTTGGTCCCATTTGGCGGGGGGCTTTTCCGATCCTAACTCACCGCTGATTGGCAGCGGAAACCGGATTCTATGGGAGATCTTCGGCTCATCGGAGAGTGCCATAGCCGACGAAATCGGGAAGCAATGTGGCTTGGCGCACATCAAGGCGTCTGTTCTATTGGCAATAACGGCTCCTATTGTCCTGGATTTTGTAAATACCCGGATGCGAAGCGAAGCTATGGGCATCCGGACTTTCCGTAACGTGATGCAAAGGGAGCGCGCGACAATGCGCAGCGCTTTGCCTTCGAGTTTGGCAGGTTTGCTCGGCTCGCGCCTTACGCTCGGACCGGCTTCGCCGGTAATCGCTCAGTCCATTCGCCCCGACCGAAGCTTCCCAATCTGGATTTTCCCGCTCATGCTATTCGCGCTGGCTCTTGGGTGCTTCTGGCTATTGACGCACCCAAGGCAAATCACCAGCGAAATCGCTACCGCCGCAAGTGGAAGCGCGAACCGGTTGGTGGACGATACGTTAGGAGTGATGAGTGGAACCCTTCCCACGACTGCGGGTGTGCATCTACCAGAGAACTCACCTGAAGCAAGATTACTGACGGTGGTCCAGAATCCACCAGCGCCATCGGGCCTGAAATCTCAGGTCGATTTCCGCAATTTACTATTCGAGTCCGGATCGGCCACACCGCTGCCGGAAGCCGAAGTCCATCTGGACAATATTGCAAATATTCTGAAGGCATTCCCGAACGTTCATCTGGACATTTGCGGATACACGGATGATGTGGGAAGTGCAGTGCAGAATCTGAAACTCTCCAGGGAGCGGGCAGAGGCAATCAGAACGGAGTTGGTGGCAAGAGGAATTTCTTCGGATCGCCTGACCACGGAAGGTCTTGGAGACCGGAACCCGATGGCCGACAATTCCACCGAGGTGGGCCGCGTCCGGAATCGTAGAGTGGCCCTTCAGGTGACGCAAAAATAGCGGGCCACTTAGAGAGATGTATAGCGAAATTTCAGACGAACAAGGTCAAAGATAATACTGTTGAAGACCTACTGCGGATCTGAATCCTGGGGGTGCAGCCGGCTCCGGCCGACTGCACCCCATTTCTTTTGATTCCCAATTGACGCGAGGCACCGCGGCGAGGACAGCCGCCTCGCGGTTGACGCCCCAAAACCCCAAAAAAAGGATTCGCTTTCCTCGAAACGATGTCTCTAGAGACAGATGGTCGCAAAACGTCTCATTTTGGAAGAGGCGCTTGTTAGAGATGTCGAGCGTAACTGAATCTATTCAAAAACGGCCTTTTACCATTACGGTGAGACGAAACTTGCCCGAAGAAGTTATCACGCCGGACAGTCAGCCCGATTTTTACCGAATGCTGATTGTGGAACCGGGCTCGCAGGTGAACATAGCAAGCATCGACCCTGATCGCCTGACTAGCTACCATTCATATGAGACCGCTGCCGCCTTGCTCCGGTCTTATGTGCAAAAGATCGACCGCATGCAGTATGTCATGCACGCGGAGAAGAAACACTCGCTTCTGATCATACTGCAGAGCCTGGACGCAGGAGGCAAGGACGGCACCATTCGGCATATCCTGACTAGCTTGAATCCGGCGGGCTGCCGCGTTGCTGCGTTCAAGCAGCCGACGAAGACTGAAATGGCTCATGACTTCCTCTGGCGAGTGCATCCCCATGCGCCAGCCCGAGGCGAGGTGGCGATTTTTAACCGCTCGCACTATGAAGACGTTTTGGTGGCGCGTGTCCATCGGCTGGTTCCTCCAGACATCTGGTCACAACGATTCGACCTGATTAATGAGTTCGAGAGGCTGTTGGCGGCAGCAAACGAAACGGTGATTCTTAAGTTTTTCCTCCACATTTCCAAGGAGGAACAGTTAGCCCGTTTCAAGAGGCGGCTGGAGGACCCCACGCGGCGATGGAAGATCAGCGACGCCGATTATCAGGAACGGGAACACTGGGAAGACTATATGGCCGCCTTCGAGGACGTATTACGCAAGACCAGCACCCGCCACGCACCCTGGTTTGTAATTCCGGCAAACGACAAGTGGATGCGGGACATGGCCATTTCGCAAATTATTATGCGCACCCTCGAAGACCTGAATATGCAACTGCCCGACACTGAAGTGGATATTGCGCGGATCCGACGCCAATATCACGCAGCCGAGGCGGAAAGCACATCAAAAGCATCATAGAACTTCTTCGCGGCGCAGGTGAAGTTGTGCCTCCGAAGTCTATGTGGCACTTCACAACGCTCGGGCCAGCTCGGACATCCAGCTCCTATGAGACGGCATTCCACTTTCCAAAGTGTCGTCACCCCAAAAAAAGCAGCTTCCATTTCACCCGCGGAGTCTTTAAACCACGTGAGGGTTAACCGGCTTTTGCGAATCACAGCGACAGTTACTGCAACATCGGAGAAACCCTTCCATTCCATTTTTCATTCGGGTCGTTAAACGGTTCACCCATGCCACGCTTCATAGGATCACCCCAAGTTGCCGAATTCGGGCTGAATCGCGAGTGGCGTTTCAGAGATTGCATGCGTGCACTTTACCGCCGGAAATCCATCGTGCTGTTATTTACTGCCGCGGCAATCCTGTGCACCGCTCTGATTTCCGCGATAATGCCGCGCGTCTATCGAGCTCGGGTTTCGCTCGAAGCCCAGCTTCCGAACGAGAACTTTCTGGACTTACGCGATGTTTATGCTGCCGCGGCTAGCGGCGACGCAGCCACTTACATGCAGACACAGGCGGACATTGTGCTCGAGGACGGAGTTCTTACACAGGTTGCGCGAAAGCTGGGTCTCGAACGGATGCCGGAATACCAAGGGTCCGGCGGAGTCCTGGAAACGCTGCGGCGCAACATCGACGTAGAGCCACTACGAAACAGCCGGGTCCTTCAGATCACTTCCGATGCGCGCCAACCGCAATTGGCCGCGGACCTGGCGAATTCCCTGGCGGCGGCCTTTATCGAACAGAGCGTCGAGGCGCGCCGGCGCGCTGCCCGTGAGACCTACGAGTCATTACAGCCGGCAATCGGGGCGTTAAGGCGCGGTCTCCGGGATTACGGAGGAACCGGAGCGCGCGCCGGGGAGCGTTCGCCCGAAACAGAAGCGAATCGCCGCGTCTATGAAAACCTGAAACAACGGGCCGATGAAGCCTGGGTTGCGTCTATTGCAGGCCAATCGAATTTCCGGTGGATCGACGCCGCCGAAGTACCGCAGCGGCCGCATACGCCGAACCTTCCACTGAATCTGGGGATAGGAGCCGTGGCGGGCCTCTTGCTGGGCATAGCTTGGGTGATGCTTGGGGAACAGAATACGTCGGTTTTACGAGACCCAAGTGAGGCTGGCTCCTTCCTAACGTTGCCGGAACTCGGAGTCATTCCCCGCGCGCGCCGCAGGGCATCGGAGCCGGCCGTTCAAAATCCAGCGAGGGCCGTGAGTGAGGGAGAGGATGCCCTGGAGCGGATGTTGGATCTATCTGAGTCCTTTCGCGCTACGGCCGCGTCGATTCTGTCCCTTCGGCGCAATGGTCACTCGCGCATGTTCGTGATCACCAGTCCCGTGGCGACGGAAGGAAAGACGACGGTGGTCAGCCATTTGGGAATTGCTCTGGCTGAAATCGGGAGCAAAGTGCTCTTGATCGACGGCGACTTACGGCGTCCCCGGTTGCATGCGGTATTCGATCAGGCAAACAGTTGGGGCTTGAGCGATGTCTTGCGGGAGCAGAATGCCATCGATGAGCTGCCATTGGATGCCCTCACAAGAAAAACGGCGATTCCCCGCCTTTCGCTGCTGCCGAGCGGAGCATGCGCGGAGAACATCTTCGGCCTTCTTCATTCGGGCCGTATGTCCAGTCTGTTGCCGCGCTTCCGGGAAGCATTCGACTATGTGCTGGTTGACGCGCCGCCTTGCCTGGAGTTCGCCGATGCCAGAATCATCGCGCAACATGTAGATCAGTTGGTGCTGGTGGTACGAGCGAACTACACCGAACCGAGGATCGCACGGGCGGCCGTGGAGCGTCTCCGGCTGGACGGCGTCGGGATTGTGGGATTCATTCTGAATCGGTTCGAACCGGATAGAGGAGTCTATCGTTATTCCAATTTCCGCGGCGGAAACGGCCGGAGCGACTCATGAGCACGAGCGAGCTGCCGGTCGATGTACACGCTGCCGATGGAAGCGCTAATGCTCAACCGGCCCCAGTTTCCTCGTTAGCCGGGCTCGCGCCGGCGGCCGCTGGTCTGTCGATACAGTCAAACTTTGCCTGGGTGCTTACCGGCAACGTAGTTTATGCCGCTTGCCAGTGGGGCATGATTGTCGCTCTTGCGAAACTCGGAAACTCCTTCATGGTCGGGCAATTTTCGCTGGGGCTGGCAATCGTCACGCCGATCCTGATGTTCGCTAATTTCGATCTTCGCGCTGTGCAGGCGACCGACGCCGGACGCGATTTCCGTTTTGCGCAATATCTGCGGCTACGACTAGTTACGACACTTTGTGGTCTGGCATTGATTGGCTGCGTGGTTTGGTTTGGAAAATACGAGAAGCAGACGGCACTGGTAATCCTCGCGGTTGCTCTGGCGAAAGCCGTAGAAACACTGAGCGACATTCATTACGGTCTGTTTCAGTTGAACGACCGCCTGGACCAGACCGGCAGGTCGATGATGCTGAGGGGCGTGGCTTCCGTAGCTGCCTTATGGGTAGGGCTACGGCTCACACATGAGCTTCTGTGGGCGTGCATCTGTTTGGCGGCGGCATGGTTGGGCACACTTGTTTTGTTCGATGTTCGCCGCGGGCGGCGATTGGTCGCGCGGACAGAAACTTCTTCTCCGAGGCGCCGGCGTAACGGATTCAAACGCGAGTGGCGCCTGCTCCGCCTGGCGCTGCCATTGGGCGCCGTAGCCACCATCGTCTCCATCAACCTTCACATGCCTCGCTACTTCATTCACGCGCACATGGGAGACCATCAACTCGGTATTTACTCAGCAATCGCGTATGCAACCGTAGCGATGACGCTCGTCAGCGACTCGCTGAGCCACTCGACGATCCCGCGGTTATCCCGGCTGTATGCAGCCACAAGAATTAGGGAATTTCGCGCGCTACTGCTGCGTCTGTTGGCGCTCGCGAGCGGGGCCGGGCTTCTGGGTGTTGCGCTGGTTGATGTCTTTGGGGCCCGGATCCTTACGCTTGTCTACAGCCGGGAGTATGCCTTGAATCCCGAAGTGTTCGTGCTGCTCACGGCGGCGGCCGCGGTGCAGTGCGCCGGGTCCATGCTGACAAGCGGGATTACGTCTACACGCCAGTTCCGGATTCAAGTTCCGCTATTTATCGCAATGGCAGGGTCCACGGCACTAGCTTGTGCCTGGTGGATTCCCGAGAGAGGTCTAATTGGAGCGGCACTGGCTGTGCTGGCAGGAGCGATCGTGCGCCTGATTCTGGCCGCCTGGATTATCACATTCCTGCTCCGGCGGCTGCCGGGCGCCGGACAAGCTCGCCCCACGGCCTGGATTCCGGCTCTATGACTGCGGGTTTTATGACTTCAACGACGACATCGATGAGTGAGGTCCGCCGGCGGCATTCGAACGCGCTTCTGAGTGGGCTGCTCGCCGGGTACGTCGCGTTGCTTCCTTTTCAGTTTGAGGCTGGAAACCACCTCCACTTCGCGCCCGCCGATTGTTTTCTAGTGCTGGTGCTGGTGTTCGCTCCAGGCCAGTTGATTTACCGCCCGCTTGCCTGGACCTTCTGGCATTACGCCATACTGATGATCTTTGCCACCGGCTCGCTGGTGGCTGCGCTGCGGTTCGGTTCTATCCAGAGATACGAAGTTCTGAATAAGGATGCTGGGCTATTCCTGCCATTCCTGAGTTACGTGGCCGTCACGTCCGCCATCACCGAATGGAGTGCCCTTCGCCGCATCCTCCGCGTGTTCACGATGGCTGTCGTGGTGGAAAACACGGTGACAGTCGCTGTATTTCTAGCGGCATATTTTTTCCATTTTTCCAATCCCTTTGCGGTGTATGGCGGATTGAGACTCTCCGGCACCATGCTCGATCCGAATGCCTATGGCGGTCTGCTGGCTGCCGCGCTGGTGATCTGCGAAGGCGCTTCGTGGGGCCGCAATCCGCTGCTTAGTGGCTGGACGCTTTGGTTTTCCAGAGTGACCCTGGCGCTGGGACTCCTTTTCACCTTTTCCCGTTCCGCGTGGCTGGCGCTTTTGCTCGGTCTAACAGTGCTGGCGGTGGCCCGAACCGCGGTGGTTATGCGGTTCGTGACAGCGGCGCTGGTGGGCGTACCAATTCTGTTCGTGCTGATGGGGCATCGATTTATACCGATCTTCGAAGAAATGGCCAGCCGGCCGAAGCAGGTGCAAGGCCGGTTCGACTTGATCGGTGATGGATTCCAAGCGTTCATACACCACCCGCTTTTGGGCGGCGGCATTGGCAGCTTTCGATTGGCCGAAGGCGAAGTTGCCCACAACAGCGCCATGTGGTTTCTGGCCGATTTCGGGGTAGCAGGGCTGGCTGTATTCGTGGGGTTTGTCGGTTGGTTCTTTGTCAAAGGATGGTTGGCCTATCGTTTTGCTCCAGCCAGGGAACAACCGCTGGCGATCGGCATATTAGCAGCACACGCCTCGATGTTCGGGTTGGCGATGGGAATTGAAGCTTTCTACCAAAGGCATTGGTGGCTCTTGCTTGGTTTGATTGCGGCGAGTTACTCGCTCGCACGCAATCGGGAGAGCCAGCCGCCGGCTGGCGACGGAGGATTTTAATGATCCGCGGCGAAATGGAAGTAGAGCCGATTCGGGTTTTGCACGTGGTGGGTGACTCCCGCTTCGGCGGCATTGCCGGCATCATCCTGGGATTGGGTCGCGTCGCTCGCGCCGAAGGCTGGCAAGTTGACGTTTTAACGACTGACCCGGCCGTGCAGAACGCAGTTCGGCAAGCGGGTCTAGGCGTTGTGGCGCTGGATGTGATCCGGCGCGAAATACGGCCGGTTTGGGATCTGTGGGGCATGCTGCGGTTGCGGCGCTTTCTTCGCCGCCAACCCTATCGAATCGTGCACACACATACCTCGAAGGGAGGCTTCGTCGGACGGCTGGCGGCCCGGCTGGCGAGGGTGCCGGTGATCGTGCATACTGCGCACGGCTTCGCCTTTCACGAAAGAAGCTCCCCCTCAGTTCGCCTCTTTTACTCGGCGTTGGAGCGGATTGCATCGAGCTGGTGCGACCGGATCGTCTCGGTTAGCGAGTTTCACCAGACTTGGGCATTGGATTTGGGGATCTGCGATTCATCGAAGATCCTGGCGATTCCGAACGGCATTTGCGCACGTCCGCTACGCCACGATTTCGACGCGGCCGCATTGCGCCGTGAACTGGATTTGCGGAGCGATGAAATTCTGATTCTGAGCGTCGCCCGGCTGGCGGTGGACAAGGGAGTCGACGACCTGATTGCAGCCGCGGCGCTGCTCCCGTGCAGGGGATTCCGCTATCGCGTTTTGATTGCGGGTGACGGTCCTCAGCGCTCGCGGTTCGAGCGAATGGTCAGGGAAAAGGGGCTGGCAGATCGGGTGACCCTTCTGGGATTTCGCTCGGATATTGGCGAGTTACTGGCAGCGAGCGATCTGGTTGTCCTTCCCAGCCTGAGGGAAGGCCTTTCCATCACTTTATTGGAGGCCATGGCGGCGGGCAAGCCAATCATCGCCAGTAACATCGGAAGCAATCGGGAGGTGGCCGCCCAGGCGGAAATGGCGCGCCTCGTTCCGGCCGGCAATCCGGAGGCGATCGCGGAGGCCATCGAACATTGCACTCGAAACACGCCGCTTCGGGCACGCCTTGCGGCAAGCGCTCGAACCTTATTTGAGCACCGGTACACCGAAAATCGAATGCTGGACGAGTATCGAAAGTTGTACCTCGACTTGCTCGAGAGCAAATCGCCTGTTCCGAAGCAGGCCGTTAACGGAAGCGATGGAAATGCAATGATTCCGTCTCGTTTCCCAGTACGCCCGGCAACTACGGACGACCTTCCCGGCATTGTGGCTGCTCACCGAAGAGCATTTGCAGGTTTCTTTCTTACACGCCTTGGTCCGGAATTCCTGCGCGTCTACTACGATCTGGTACTCGCTTATGGGTCGGGCATCGTTCTGGTCAGCGAGCACCGAGGACTGATCGACGGATTCGCTTGCGGTTTTCTGAATCCGGGAGGCTTCTATCGGCTGATGTGGGAGCACCGATCGGCCTTTCTTTGGCCCGCCCTGTGCGCATTGGTGCGTCAGCCAACGCTAGCCGCCAAGGTCCTCGACGGCGTGAAGCGGGTTCGAACCACGGCTTCAGAGGAACAGGCCCGATCGTGTGAGCTTTCCTCGATCGCGGTGCTGCCAGAGGCTTCGGCACAGGGTTTGGGTAGAACTCTGATGCGTGCTTTCATAGCCCAGAGCTGGTCGATGAACGCAGATTCGATCTATCTAACCACCGACGCCGAAAATAATGGGCGCGCCAACATTCTGTATCGCGAAGCCGGATTTCAACTCGTAAAAAGCTTTTTACAGGCCAAGGGACGCTGGATGAACGAATACGTGATTCGCCGTTCCGCCGGGGAATGGGGCGTGGTGCTATGACCGGATGTCGCGGCGGCAAGAGGCAGATGGCCAAGACGCGGGCGGCGATCAAGCGCGCATTGGATGTGATCATGGCGGCCGGCGGCTTGCTGGTTCTGATGCCGGTTTTCGTCAGTCTGGCGCTCATCATTCTGTGGCGCGAGGGATCGCCGGTTCTATTCAGCCAGACCAGAGTTGGGCTTAGAGGAAGGCGCTTCCGCATCTGGAAATTCCGGACGATGCGGCCCGCGAACGGCGCTGCAATCACCGCCGCGGGAGACACCCGGATTACGCGAATCGGCAGCCGGCTTCGGAAATACAAGCTCGACGAGCTGCCGCAATTGTTCAACGTGCTGCAGGGCGATATGAGCCTGGTCGGCCCCCGTCCGGAGATACCGGAATATGTTGAGTCGCGGGCGCCGATCTGGAGGGATGTTTTGCAGGTCCGGCCTGGGATCACGGACCTCGCCAGCCTGGTCTATCGAGACGAAGAGGAATTGCTCGGAGCCTCGGCGGACCCGGCCCGGCTTTACCGGGAGCGTATCCTTCCGCTGAAGCTGCAACTCAACCTGAGTTATTTGCGTTCGCGGTCTTTGGCGCGCGACCTTACGCTCATTTGGCTCACCATCCGCTACAGCGTTTGGCGGAAGGGATTCGATCCCGACCTGATTCAAAAAACCTTCGGCAGTGGAGCCGGACATGACACGAGATTTCATTCATTTTCATCGGCCATCAATCGGTGAGGAAGAGATTAGCGAAGTGGTAGACACGCTGCGTTCCGGCTGGCTCACAACCGGACCTCGCGTGGCACGCTTTGAGCAGGAGTTCCGCGAGTATGTGCAGGCGCCCCATGCCGTTGCCGTAAACTCCGGCACGGCTGCGCTCCATCTCGCTCTGGCGGCGCTGAACATCGGCAAAGGCCATGAAGTGATTACGACTCCCATGACATTTTGCGCCACCGTACACGCAATTCTGCACATGGGGGCTACGCCGGTCTTGGCAGATATCGGGATTGATGGCAACATCGATCCTGAACAGATTGCGCGATGTATTACACACCGCACGCGAGCCATCATTCCGGTGCATCTGGCGGGTTTGCCATGCGAAATGAATGCCATTTGGGCTCTCGCCAGGAAACACGGACTGCGCGTGATCGAAGATGCCGCACACGCCGCGGGGGCGAGCTACGAAAGCCGGCCGATCGGCGCGAGGCCCCTGGGGAATATGCCCGCGAGCGATGCCACGGCATTCAGCTTTTACGCGACCAAAAATCTCACCACCGGCGAAGGAGGGATGCTCACAGTACAAGCGACCGGCCTGGCAGACGAGGCGCGCATGCTGTCGCTGCACGGCGCCAGCCGGGATGCATGGGGCCGCTACACCGAGCATGGCGGATGGCATTACGAAGTGCTGGCGCAGGGATTCAAGTACAACCTGAGTGACATCCAAGCTGCGATCGGGATCCACCAGCTCAGAAAACTGGATCACTTCATCGATCGCCGTTCGCAGTACGCGGCTATATATCAACGGGCCCTTGGCGATCGGGAAGAATTGGAGCTTCCGGCAGAAAAGCCTCATTGCCGCCACGCTTGGCATCTTTACATCGTTCGCCTGAATCTCGACCGGTTGACCATCGATCGCGATGAGTTTATTCGCGAATTACGGCAGCGCGGAATCGGAACGAGCGTACACTTTATCCCGATTCCGTTGCATCCGTTTTTTTCTCGGCTGCCCTCGCCACTCGGCTCTTGTCCGCGGTCTTTGGTTCTTTATCGCCGGATCGTTTCCCTGCCGCTATACCCGGCAATGACCGAGGAAGAGGTGTACTACGTGGCGCGGTCAATCACCGAAATTCTGGATCACTCACGGCGATCGAGGTTTATCGCGCCGCGGGCGGTGCCTTTGGCCCGCGCGGAATTACCGGTGCGGCAGCCAACGCAAGGAGTTTCGTATGAATAACCGGCACATCGATATCTGGCTGGAGCGCGCGTGTCAGTTGGCCGCTGTCGGCATTGCCTTGATGATGTCGTTTCTGCTCCGCTTCGATTTCGCAGTCCCGGCAAACCTGATGCCAGTTGTGAAGGAAGCCCTGGTCATCGCGATTCTGGTGAAACTGCCGATTTTCGAATGGGCAGGATTTTATCGTTCCCTCCGCCGCTTTGTCAGTATCCCGGACCTTTATTTGGTGTTTATCGGTAACGTCGCCGCCTCAGTGCTATTCGCCATCCCCGCGCTATTGTGGATCGGGCCGGAAATGCCCCGATCCATCCTGGTGATGGATGGATTGTTTTGTTTTGGCGCAACGGCGCTGGTGCGTTTCTCGGTACGGATCTGTAATGAGGCCCTGGTTCACGAACGTCCGGGACAGGAGCGGACTGGAATTCTGATCTATGGCGCCGGTGCGGCGGGAGCCCAGCTAGCCCGGGAGATTCATTCCAATCGATGCACGCGGTATGCGGTAAAGGGATTTTTGGACGACGACCCCATGAAGCAGGGAGCTGTGATTCACGGCGTACCCGTGCTAGGAACCGGCCGTGACGCCGGTGGCCTGGTGCGGCGGTTGAATCGGCGCAAACCGGCGGTGGAAGAGATCATCATTGCGATGCGGTCCGCCACTGGGCGGCAAATGCGGGAGAGCCTGGCGAATTGCCGGTCGGCCCGCATCCCGTGCAAAACCCTTCCTGGAATCGACGAATTACTGAGCAAGAACATGCTCGCAGCCCAAGTACGAAATCTCTCGGTTCACGATCTGCTAGGAAGGCAGCCGGTCAAAATGGACGAGGCACTGGTTCGCGACAACATTGCCGGCCGGTCGGTGTTGATCACCGGGGCTGCCGGTTCGATTGGGTCGGAGCTATGCCGCCAAGTCGCGCGGTTTGCTCCAGCTCGCCTGGTGGCCTTCGATCAGGCGGAAAGCGATTTGTTCCGAATCGAAGGGGAGCTGCGGGAAAAATATCCGGGTCTGGAACTGGTGACCGCACTCGGGGATATCCGGGACGCCGGAAGGCTCGCCGAAGTGATCGAGCGGCGATCGATCGAAAGTGTTTTCCATGCGGCTGCCTATAAGCATGTGCCGATGATGGAATCGCACGCGTTGGAAGCGGTCCGCAACAATATTGTCGGCACCTGGAACCTGGTGGAGTTGGCTCGGCGTGGGCATGTGAACAAACTGCTCATGGTTTCCTCCGACAAAGCAGTGAACCCAGTCTGCGTAATGGGTGCTACGAAGCGCGCGTGCGAACGGATCGTATCCGCCCAGTATCCGAACGGAGCGACGAAGTGTGTTTCGGTGCGCTTCGGCAATGTTTTGGCCAGCAATGGAAGCGTAGTGCCCATTTTCCAATCGCAAATCGCGGCCGGCGGGCCTGTCCGCGTGACGCATCCGGACGCCAGACGCTACTTCATGACGATCTCCGAAGCCGTCTCGTTGACTTTGCAGGCGTCCAGCCGAAGCAGGGGCGCGGAGATTTTTGTCCTTGACATGGGCGAACCGATCCGTATTGTCGAGCTGGCCGAAAACATGATCCGGCTCGCGGGCAAGGTTCCTTACGAAGATATCGATATCCAGTTCACGGGGTTGCGGCCGGGCGAAAAACTGATCGAGGAGATCAACGGGGATGGCGAGGGAATCTTGCCAACGGATCAGGAAAAGATGCGGGTGATTCGCGAAGAGCCCCTGAGATGGGATCTGATCGCAGGCTGGGTTGTCGAACTGCAGGAGCTTCTCGCGCGGCGCCAGGAACGGGACGTTCTTGCCCATCTGCAGACGTTAGTACCCGAATACGACCCCGGAGCGAGAATCGCGGCGGGCAGCAATGGCTTCCATAGAGAGGGTGTGCCCCCAGCCGTGTATTCGCCGCTGTGGACGCGAAACGGCAACGGCCTTGTGATGAATGGCAGCTCGAAGCGGCCAGTGCGGGAAAACGCAACGGCTTCGGCGATTCGCAATGAGGATTGATATGCCAAAAAGTTTCGAGCGCGGGGCGGTGATTCTGTCGATCGACACCGAACAAATCTGGGGGTACCTGGATCTGCTGGACGAGGCGCAATTCGAGGAGAAGTATCCGAATGCGCCCTTGGCGCACGAAAAGCTGCTGGATCGCCTGTGCGCCGCAGGCGTGAGAGCTACCTGGTTCGTAGTTGGAGGTATGGCGCTCCGCGAAAGCATCGGAGCCGGAGACCCCAGGATGAGAGGGCTGCCGCACGATTGGGTCCGGTCCATTACTGGGGGCTCCGAGCGGACGGCGCCCCTATGGTTCCGGCCGTCGTTTGTGGAGCGGCTCCGAGATTCACAGCCGGCTCAAGAGATAGGGCTGCATGGAGGATTGACTCATCTGATCTGGACCGACCCACGCGCCAACCAGGACGGCGTGAAGCGGGAACTTTCGGAGGGTTTAAAGGCGCTCGGTCAACTGGGAGTGAGCCCGCGTTCGTTCTCTTTCACTCGCAACGACGAAGCTCATCACGAATTGCTGGCGGGGCAGGGAATCCGGTGTTTCCGCGGCCGCCCGCCGGCGCTGGCATGGCGGCTCGGTCAGACTCTCTCCGGAGCTCTGTGGCGGGCAACAGATGAAGTGCGTTGCGCCACGCCGCCGCCTGTGTGGCCCCGCCGGTGTTCCGGGGACCTTTGGAACATTCCAGCTTCGATGTTCCTCTATCCGCTCGGCCCGAAGCGAGCGCGAATCGTTAGTCTGCGATCCCGCGCGGAGCGTTTCCGCAGGGGATTAGATGCCGCTGCCCGCCATCGCGGGATCTTCCATTTCGGTTTTCATCCGGAAAACCTGGCCGAATCCCCGCAGGGATTTGCGATTCTCGACGACATACTTGCGGTCCTAACCCGAGCGTGCGAGCACGGGGATATCGAGTTGATGACGATGGGCGACGTGGTGGACCGAATGGAAAAGGAAGAAAGTTATGTATTATCAAAACAGCAGCACTCTTACCAAGAAGTACTTGCAACTAGTCGGCGTCTCTGAACTGCCGCCGTTAGCGAGCCCGTTCGACCCCGGTTACGATCCAACTACTCTCGAAGGCCACCTGGAACAGAGTTCCCACCTCATCGCGATTCTCAAAGTTTCGATGGCGTGTTGGATGGTGGCGAATGAAACAGCCACCCGCCGCAAAGTCGCCGCCGCAGTGAAAAACGGCGTGCCGACAGTTACCGGTGGAGGTCCGTTTGAAATTGCGGTGGCGCAGCACCGCCTGCCCGAGTATCTGGACCTCTGCGCCGACATCGGTTTCACCCGGATCGAGTGCGGCGAAGGCTTTACCCAGATGCCGCTGGCAGCACGCGAGGTGGTGGCAATGGCTTCCGAACGCGGGCTTGAGGTGCAATTCGAACTTGGGAAGAAGCACACCGGCGCGTTTACTGAACAGACTATTGGCCATCTTATCGGGCAAGGAAAGCGCTGGCTGGACGCGGGCGCGCGGGAACTCATAGTCGAGGCGCGCGAAAGCGCCCAGGGAGTGGGTCTCTTCGACGATACCGGCAATTTTAACGAAGATCTGGCGGACCGGCTGGCCGAGGAGTTCGGACTCGACATTCTGGCCTATGAAGCGCCTACGAAACCGAGCCAGTTCATGCTGCTCGATCACTTCGGCCCTCGCGTGCGCCTCTGTAACATCCGGCTGGAGGAGTTACTGCGGGTAGAAATTTACAGGCGAGGCCTCCATTCGGATGCATTCGGCAAAGAAAATCTCCGGCCGGCGCTGCAGAACGAGCCTACGGTTCGCACAAAGTGAGCGCATTATGCCGAACTCTGTCGTAATCGATTATTTGGCCGAAAGCGCGCGCCGGTACCGGATTGGCTACGCCGTCGTCGCTGTCGATGTGATCCGTGCCATGACCACAGCGGTCACATCGGTGGCGGCCGGGAGGCGGTGCTTTCCCGTGCCCACAGTGGAAGCCGCGCTCGATCTCGCACGGCAATTGGAGAACCCTCTACTGGCCGGCGAAGTGGAAGGCAGGGTGCCCGCCACATTCGAAATGGACAATAGCCCGGCTCTATTAGCCCGCCGCCGGGACACTCACCGGCCTCTGGTTCTAGTGTCCTCCTCCGGAACCAAAGTCATTCATGAGGCCACGGGTTGTGACGCGGTCTACCTGGGTTGTTTTCGGAGCCACTCCGCTCTCGCTGCATATCTAGCCGCACGCCATACGCGCGTTGCAGTCGTAGGAGCCGGGAGCAAGGGAGAGTTTCGGGAAGAAGATCAAATCTGCTGCGCGTGGATTGCCGCCGGCCTGATGAGGCAAGGGTACACGCCCGAGAACGAACAGACCACGGAGCTCGTCCGCCGTTGGGAAAACGCGCCAGCGGAGGCCTGCTGGTGCAGCAATAGTGTCGATTTTCTCCGGCGGACGGGCCAGCTCAGAGATTTCGATTTCATCCTCGAACATGTCGACGATTTGCGTGACGTTTTCGAAGTTCAAAACGGCGAAGTGAAGATGATCAACGCCGCCGGACGGCGCCATTGCCGGCCGACGACACGAATGAGTGCAGTTCCATGAACGTTTCTGCTCCGGTCGTCGTCTTTCCGTCTGGCCATCATGCCGGACTCGGCATTGCCAGAAGTCTTGGCCGGCTGGGCGTTCCGGTGTACAGTATCGACGAAGCCGCCTGGGAACCGGCTTTCAGTTCCCGGTATTGCGCCGGCCGATTCGTTCTGAATCGGGAGAACAGGTCTTCCGGCGAATATCTATCCGGTGTTCTTAACATCGGGCGTAAGCTGGGCCACCGCCCCATACTGATCCCGACCACTGATCGCGAAGCCATCTGGATAGCCAACAACGCGGCGGCACTTGGCGAGGTGTTCCGTTTCCCACAACGGGACGCCGCCCTGGTTCACGCGCTCTGCGACAAGAGCCGGATGCAGGAACTGGCCGCAAGCACCGGCATCGAGACCGCAGCCTGCGTTGTGCCGAGGTCAAAAGATGATCTATCGCTTTTTGCAAAGATGGCGGCATTTCCCGTCATGCTGAAGGCGATCGACGCCGAACGTCTGCGCGGCCTGCTGGGCAGAACGAAAATACTGATCTGGACAGCGCCGGAACTGCTGGACGTCAGCATGAAGGCGCTCGACGGCGAAACCCCGAATTTCCTGATTCAGGAATTCATTCCCGGTGAAGACTGGATGTTCAATGGCTACTTTGACGCCAACGCGGATTGCTTATTCGGCGTGACGGCGAAGAAGGTTCGCCGGTTTCCCCCGCAAACCGGCGTCACCAGTCTCGGGGTGTGCCTTTGGGATGAGCCGGTTTACCAAACGACCGTCGCATTTATGAAGGCGATCGGTTACCGCGGCATTGTGGATATCGGATATCGCCGAGATTCCCGCAACGGCAAACTCCGGATTCTCGACGTTAACCCACGAATCGGGTGCACATTCCGGTTGTTCGCTGCAACCAACGGGATGGATGTCGTGCGCGCGCTCTACCTGGAATCGACCGGACAGGCGGTTCCGCCCGGACAGGCCTCTGAAGGACGAAAGTGGATCGTCGAAGACTTCGATCTCGTCTCGGCTTTGCGTTCGGGCTGGACAGGCGATTTGAGGTTGAAGGAATGGATCCGATCGCTGCGCGGCGTCGAGGAAGCCGCGTGCTTTTCGATCGATGACCCGCTACCTGCATTGCTTATGGGGGTGGCTGATTGTTGCGAATTGTACCGATGGTTTCGCGGGCGGGCCGCGGCGCGAAAGACGAGCCCTGTGGCCGCGGCCCGGTCCTGGCGATTGCCGGAAAGGAGAATTGAATTCCGTGGCCGCTAACCCGCTGATCGATGCGAATCTGAAGCCCAATCCGAATCCGAAACCCGACGTAAATCCGAAAACCATTTCCCGGCAGAACACGGCTAGCCAAGGAAGTGCTTTGGCGCGATTCCTGGAACTCCGCGGCCGCCGGATTGTCAAAGCTTGCGGGACATTGTGGTACAGCGTTCCCGGGCGATTCCTGATGAGCCTACCCTACCAGGCCATGCTTGATCCGGATCCCAGGGAATTGCGATCCGTCATCTGCGAGACCAGGGCTTTGGGCGCGCGTTTCCCATCGTCAACCTGGTCAGGTTTGGAGAGCGGCCTTTATCTAATGCGCCTGCATGGCTATAGTCTCGACGCGGTGCATCCAAAACACCGGCCTCGCGTAAGGCGCGGGTTGCAGTGTTTCGAGGTAAGGCCGGCCACCAAAGCCGAATTGCTGAGCCAGGGCAGAGCGCTCAACGTGGGCACCATGGCCCGCCAGGGCCGTTACGATTCGGAATTCGGTGAGCCGCGGCGTTGGGCCACATTGGTAGAAGCGGCCTTCGCGTGTTCGGAGATTTCCATTCCTGCCGTGTTTGACCGCTCGCGGCTGGTGGCTTACATGGTCACCTGTCGCGAACAAGGTTGGCTGCACATTCTCCACCAGATGTCCCGTCAGGAGGATCTCTCCAATTTCCCGAACCACGTGCTCACCTACGTGGTCACCAACCAGGCCGCGGCGGATCCTACTCTCGATTCGATCTGCTACGGCTATGCGCCCTTGTTCCAGGCTCCGGGCCTCCACGAATATAAGCTGCGCTTCGGCTACGAGATGGTCCCCCACCGTTCGGCAATTCAGCTTCATCCGGCGGTTAGCGCGGCGCTCACCTGTCCGGTGACCCTTCAGGCCGTACGCATCGCTCGATTCGTCGGCCGGCAAAATCAATGGCTCGAGACGCTTCAAACCGTTCTTAAGGGCGCACGTTGTTCGAGACCGCACGGAGGCCTTTCTTGATTTCTCGTCTGAACGCCATTCCACGCTTCGCGCTGCCGTACACAGCCAGAGACTTTATGGCCGCATTGTTTGCATTGATGCGAGGCGCGCCCTCTCCGGCGGGATTTAAAGTGCTCGGCGCCAGTCCCAAGTTCTGGACGCGTAGCGGCCGCCAGGCGCTACGGTTGTTGCTCACCGCACTTGATTTGCAACCAGGATCGGGCGTCGCGCTTCCGTTGTTTACGGATCCTTCGCTGGTCGGCGCCATTGTTGCCGCGGGACATCGGCCGGTCTTTATTGACATCAATCCCCAAACGCTCACAATAGATCCGAAATCGCTCGATGCGGCTTCCGGAACGTTCTCCGCTGTAGTAATCGTGCATCTTTTCGGACACCTGGCGGATGTGCCTTCACTATTGTCAGTCGCTCGAAACATTCCGGTAATCGAAGATACAGCCCACGCACCGCTGAGTTTCCTGAATGGGCGCATGGCAGGGACGTTCGGCCCGGCAAGTTTCTACAGTTTTGCCTCCACGAAATATTGGCCGGCAGGCGGGGGAGGCCTCGCCGTGGTGTCTGATCCAGTCCTCGCTGGAAAACTGGCCGGTCTGATTTCCTCTCTGCGACGGCCTTCTCACGCCGAAGCAATGTGCAATCTGGCGCTGCAGTGCGCCAAGTCCTTAGTTTTCCGCAGAGCGGTCTACGGCATAGTTGGAATGCCGCTTCGCCGGCGCGTGGAAAGCTGGGCGCTGCTGGAACCTCGACTGGATACGACCGGCATTGCGCCGTCTCATGCCGCAGCAGCGCTTCTTCAGGCATCGCGGTTCATCGAACGGGTCGAGAGACAACGGTCTAATAGTATGAGGCTGCTTTCGTGGCTCGCCGGCGCCGAGAATGTCGTTCTTCCCCGCGAGCCGGGGGGCGCTCAGTATAACTATCATCTATTCCCGGTTTTGCTGCGCGACCGGAGAGAGCGGGCCGCAGTGGCCCAAACCATGTGGAAAGAGTTTATCGACACTTCCATGATTTACTCTCGGGCGATCGACGAGTGCCGGAAGTGGGGATACCGGGACGGCTGCCCGGTCGCGGAATCGGTAGCAGAGCGGCTGCTCACGCTGCCAAACTACGCCTCGCTTAACTCACAGGAGATTGATAAGGTCGCCGAGGTTTTTCTTTCGAGCTTGCGGGCTTCCCGGAACGCTTGCCCCACGGCTCGAAATCCTCGATAAGGCGCAACAGCCTAATGCCCGAGGCCTCGATCGAAACCAACATTGCCCGCTGCTGTTGATCGAGGCAAGGACCGGCATCCTCAATCAAGTATTGGCTGGCGGATAGGATTCCGCTGATCGGATTGCGCAGATCGTGAACCAACTTGCGGATCGCGGCGTGCCGGCCGTTTTCGTGGGGAACCCGCGACTGCCGTTCGGGTTGGTGAACGTCTTCCGGGCAACCGGCGCGCTCGATCTGTTTTAAGGATGGGTTTACTCCAGCATTCTTCATAGAGAGAAGTATCAGCGCGAGTGATCGTTTCGGATTTAGTCTACTCGGGTTTTTGATCAGACGCGTCGGGAAAACTCCGGATACCCTTCTGACCGGGCGCAGTTTCGTTCGAACCCTAACCAGCACCGCGCCGGAGTGGCTTCCACGCGTCACCGCTCACGCCGTATTTCTCAAGCCTGTATGCCAATGTTCTCCGGCTCATGCCCAAATACCGGGCTGCCCGCGTTTGGTTGCCGCCGCATCTCTTGAGAGCTTCGAGAATCATCTGCTTCTCAACTTCTTCCAGGCTGATACCGTGCTGCGGCAATGAAACAACAGCCCCTTCTGCTTGAGTCTGAGAGCGGAGGAAGTCTGGAAGATCGGCTACGGACACCTCAGAAGAACGGGCTAGCAGGACCATTCTCTCGACCGCATTCTCCAATTCGCGGACATTCCCAGGCCACGGATACTGCAGGAAATATTGCACCGCTTCGGGAAGCATCGTCAGGTCGGCGCGCCCATGTTTCGCCCGGAATCTGCCGAAAAAGTGCTGCAGCAATTCCTCAACGTCGCCCACGCGTTCGCGCAGCGCGGGCAACTTAATCGGGACCACCAGAAGGCGATAATAAAGATCCTCGCGGAACGATCCCTGTTTGACCATGGACGCCAGATTCCGATGTGTGGCGGCGATGATCCGGACGTCGACTTTGGTGGGATTGGTCGCGCCGATTTTCTCGATTTCCCGCTCCTGGATCAAACGCAGAATGCGCACCTGCAATTCCAGGGGCATTTCTCCGATTTCGTCCAGGAGCACAGTACCGCCATCGGCAATCTCAACTTTCCCTTTCTTGTGAGCTAACGCCCCGGTAAAGGCGCCCTTGACATGTCCGAACAACTCGGATTCCAGCAGTTCCCTCGGAATCGCGCCGCAGTTGATCGTCATAAAGGGCCGGGCGTTTCGATTGCTGCGAAGGTGGATCGCCTTCGCCACCAATTCCTTGCCGGTGCCGGTTTCGCCCGAGATCAGAACTGTGGCATCTGTTGCTGCCATTCTGGCAGCGATATCCAAGGCTTCCAAGAGCACGGGGGAAGACCCGATAATTTCCTCAAATCCATATTTTCGGTCCAGGGCGCTGCGCAACACTTGGACCTCCTGAAGCAACCTGTGGTGATCGAGCGAGCGCCTTACGACCGTCTTGAGTTCGTAAGGGTGAACCGGCTTGGTGAGGTAATCGTACGCTCCTGCTTTCATAGCTTCGACCGCCGTTCTTACGGTTCCATACGCTGTTATCACGAGTACAACTGTCTCGGGATGTTCCATGCGAACCCGCTTGAGCAATTCCATCCCTGATAGCCCTGGGAGTTGAACATCGGTTATTAGCAACTGCTGGAGCTTTTTCTCGAGGACCCTCAGGGCAAGCTCTGCGGACGCCACCGAACTCATCTCGTACCCTTCTTTTTCCAATTGCAGATGGGTGAGGAGGCGTAGTGTATCGTCGTCTTCTACAACCAACACACGGTCGCGCTGCATCGTCAGTTCCCGGTTCAGGGAATGTTACCATACGCCTTCCCGAGATTCGATAATTAATTGCAGCTTTAAAGACAGTGAGACCAAATGGCTGACTCGAGTGCGTGCGCGCCGGTACATCACGTCTCTGGCCCCATTCGTTCGTGCTTTGATTGCCCTCATCCTTCAAGTTCGCTCCTCCAGTTGTAACTATATGCTCAATTGTGAGACACCCGCGTATAACACAGGCAACTGGAATCCCACACCGCTGAGTACAAACAACACTGTAGCGGACCAGTCTTGACTGGCCAATTACCCTCACTGATCCGCCGTCCTGGAGCCGCACTAGTTAAGGAAACCTGTAGGTCAAGTTGAAAAGTTGCTCTCGTAATGTGGATGCATAGGCCCCTGTACCTCACCATTGTAATCCAGCTCGACCTCAGGGCGAACCGATTGACGAGTTCATGCTAAAGACTATGTATGCGCGCCGCCATTCTACTTGAAACTCCTGTCTGGAGCTGGAATCGCTGAGACATCATCAGCCGAAGTACGTTTCGGTTCGCAATATCCGATATCGCCGTTGTCACACTGATTGGCAGCGAGAGTCCCGACTCACTCTACGGATCTGAAGCGATGAATATTCCAGAAGAACTCCAGCTAGCTCGTGAATCCCCTTGGAAGCGATTTAACTGGACCAACGATGCACGGTTCGCATCGAGAACAACGTGGACAGAGACTTCATACGAGCGCCAGAGCGGACCTCACCGGGGAACGGAAACGAACCTGTGCCGCCCGGCTTGAGTCCGTCGGAGGTGTGGGGTGCTTTCGATCGAATCCGCGACAGCCGCGCCTTGACGGGTTGTCGCAGGCTGGTTCAGCTTTTGGAGTTCGTGGTCCGTTCCACGTTACAGGGTGAGGCCACACACCTTAAGGAGACGACGATCGGCGTTGCGGTATTTGGCCGCAATCCTGATTACGACCCGAAGGCGGATACGATTGTGCGCAGTCAGGCGTGGCGTCTGCGCTCAAAGCTGCGAAAGTATTACGCGGCCGAAGGAGCAAGCGATCCCGTAATCATAGACCTTCCCCTCGGGCACTACGTGCCTGAATTCCACGCGCGGGAGCAGGAGTTCCGGCAATAGTCAGGCTAATCAACGTTGCTGCGGGCAAGCCATATGTACGTACAGCCGCAAGTTCAGTTGGAAGGCGCCACGTATCCGGTTCGAAAGCTGACGTGGAGAGACGGGCCTCCTTCCGGCTGCTCTACTTTTACGCGGACCCGGTGGTATTTACCGTCTCGCTTCTCTGCCGTCGGCGCATAACCCAATACGTATTCGTTCCGGAGTGCCATGCCGATTTTGAGGGCCACCGCGGGAAGGGTTTGGACGTCGCTTATCTGGAACAGCGACCCGCCCGTCTCCTTTGAGATCTCATACAATAGTGCCGGCCCCTGCAATTCTTCAATGGTTCGGGCACGCGCCCAAGGCGGCTCCATGATCCCAATGGAATAAATCTGGACATCCGCTTCCCGAATCCGCTTCTTCAACTCGCCCAGTGTGTACAGGCTTGCATTGTCGCCTCCATCCGAGATAATCAGAATTGCTTTGCGCGAGTGCTTGGCATGTTTCATTTCGTCCATCGCGAGCACAATCGCGTCGAGTAGAGCCGTTCGGCCATGCGCGGTGGTGAAGAGCATCCCATTTTGAATTTCTGCGGTCCTCGTCGTAAGCCCTTGCGCCAGTTCGGGTTGGTCACTGAACCGAACGAGCGCGAACTCGTCTTCCGGATTCGCGCTTTGTAGGAATTGCGTGATTGCCTCGCGCGATTTACTCAACTTGTCTCCCATACTGGCGCTGCAATCTAGAACGAAAGCGGCTGAGATTGGGAGGTCTTCCGAAGCAAAATCGGTTATCACTTGTTCTGCGTTGTCATCCCACAACCGAAAGTGTTGTCGTCCAAGGCCCGTGATGGCGTGGTCATGCGGATCTGTAACCAAGACCGGAATCAACACGAGGTTAGAGTTTACCTTGAAAGCAATCCGGTCCGCCTCTCCAGTGGGTTTTACTCCACGTCGTTGTTCCGGCTCAATGGACACGCGGTCATCTTGCGCCAGGGCGGCTACTCCGAAGGCTAAAAGCACACACAAAGCTGTGATGATTCCGAAACACGCAATTAACAGCGACCGGTGTTTCACTGTTTCCTCCTCCCGGTGTTGATGCGCTTCGGGAGAAGTGTTTGCATTTATTGGGGTGGCTCGTTCCGGAAAGGAGACTGATCTTCTCTAAAACGGAAAACGTGCGAGAATTGCGGACCGCGCGATTGTTGTGGGGGTCGCAGTCGTCGTCTCAACAGCCGTGCCGTTATTTTCTTCCAACGGGAGCTGATATTGCGCATCTGAACGCTAGGTGGACAGTAGAGGCGGAGGTATCGGCAGTCCGCAGTTCAATATACCTATGCCGGACGTCCGGCCAGGTCCGATCCACTCTGCCGTAATTGATGGCTTCTCGCTGGTACGAGGAGGTCTCATCCGCCGGGTTCAGAGTCACCTGGGAATGGCAGGCGAGGATGCCCACCACTTGGGTGGAAGGGTTCTTTGGGCTATATTCCTAACTTGGGTGCCTCTTCTCGTCCTTAGCCTGGCAGCGGGCCAAGCTTTTGGACACCAAGTCTCAGTTCCTTTTCTACAAGATTTTTGGGTAAACATTCGATTCCTGATAAGCCTCCCCTCGCTGGTAGCAGCGGAAGCCATTGTCAATCCCAAAACCCGTGCCGCTGTCGAGCAATTTGTCGAGTCGGGCATCGTAACGGCCGGCCAATTGCCAGACTACGAGAACATACTACTGTGGACAATGCGACTGCGAGATTCGAAGATTGCAGCGTTCGCACTTTTTGTTGTTTCGTTTGCGCCATCGATATGGCTCAGAGGTGATGAGTTTATCGGCGTCGGGATCTCGAACTGGCACTTCGGCGACACTGCATCAATGAGGCTCAGTCCGGCCGGATGGTGGTTTCGAATTGTCAGCATTGCGCTGTATCGTTTGTTCCTGCTCCGCTGGGTATGGATTGTGACCGTGTGGACCGCGTTTCTGTACCAAGTCATGCGGCTTCCGTTACGATGTATCCCCTGCCACCCGGATGGGGCGGCCGGTCTTGAATTCGTCAGCCGGACGCAATTGTTTTTTGCTCCAGTCACGTTCGCCGCTTCGGCAACCGTGGTCGGAGGCATGGCGAATCTAATCGCGTACAGGAGCGCCTCGATTTCGGACTTGAAATATGGCATTGCCGGATTCTGCGTTCTGGCAGTTGCAGCGCTGGTGTTGCCGCTCTTGGTTCTGACTCCGAGACTAATTGAGGTGAAAGAGCGAGGTCTGCGCGACTACGGCATATTTGCGGCTGCGTATGCAAGCGCATTCGATCAGAAGTGGATTGGTCAGAAGCCCCTCGAAGCCGATGGACTGCTCGGCACTCCGGACATCCAGTCACTGGCAGACCTGAAGAATAGCCACTCGGTGGTGCGGCGGATGAAAATCGTGCTGCTTGATTGGGAAATATTATTGGGTCTGGCGATCCCAGTTGTCTTGCCCATGGTACTTCTGATAATCGCTACAACTCCAATGAATGAACTTCTCACTGTTGTGAAGCGGCTTGTCTTTTAAGTAGTGTGTTGCGCGCGCGCGTTAACTTGTGGCGACTATAAACCTGAATTCAGTGGTTCGCTTGCGACATTCCTTTGAACACAAGTTTCTGCATACCGGCAGTGGTCTGCGCGATATACAGATTTCCCTTCGAATCGGTGGCTATCTCATGGCCCGGTCCAATGATGCCAGGAGCCTGTATCTCGCCCAGAATCTCCAAGGTTTTGCGATCGAGAATGTAAATGCCCTTGCCGCCTCCGACATATAGGAACTGCTGGTTAACGTCCGGAGACAAAGCCAAGTCGCGGGCAAACGGCTCGCCGGTTCTGACCACTTGCTTCAGGTATTTGCCGTCCTTGCTGAACATCTGCACGCGTCGGTATTCCCGGTCGGCTACATAGACCGTGCCGTCCTTGGCGATGCGGATGGCGTGTACGATACTGAATTGCTGCGGGCCGGGATCCGAGAAGGTCTTCGGCGTGACCACCTGACAATGGTCGTCATCCTTGGGCGCCTCACCGAAGGCGCCCCACATCCGTTTGAACTTGCCGGTGTCCGCATCGAAAACGGCAACCCGGTGATTACCGTAACCGTCGGCTACGAATAATTCGTTGGTCGGGGGATAGACCCATTGATCCGCAGGACGGTGCAAATTTTGCGTGTCGGCGTTGCCTTTGCTTTGATTGCTGTGGCCAATCTGCATGACGAACTTGCCATCTTGCGTGAACTTCAAGAGTTGATCGTCGGCGACCGGTTTGAGGCCGGGCAGGCCGTTGGTAGGGCAATTGTTTCCGCCGATCCACACGAATCCTTTGTAGTCGATCTGGATGCCATGTTCCCGCTGCGGCCACTCGTATCCTTTGCCATCGCCACCCCACGCTTTGACATAGTCCCCCGTCGGATCGAAAACAATCACTGGCGGTGCGGCTTTGGCTGCCTCCTCCGGTTTCAAGGTTCGCGGACGGTGCAGAACCCAGACGTTGTCTTTGGCATCGATGGCGATGCTGGAGGGATCCCCGAGTTTCCATTGGGGCGGCACTTTCGGCCACGCGCGATCCACTTCGAAGATCGGCAAACTACGGTTTGATTGAGCGGCTTGAGCCGGCATTACAGCAGTGAAAACCCGCATCCCTGTTACTGCTGTCGCAAGGACCAATGCAACGAGAACTCCCCATTTAATGCAATGGTGCTTCATGGCTTCCTCCTCGCTACGTCTGTTACGGCCGTCCTCACAGTAAGCCGTTGGCCCACCCATTGTATGCCGATCAAGATCACCTCG
>DATBID010000494.1:0-6891 GCA_036557125.1 Bryobacteraceae bacterium
CGTCTGGGGACTACGGGTGATTTGGAGCATCCTGTGGACTCTGTTTTGAATATACACCGGGCTGCTATAATGACGTTAGTCACTCATCGCGGAGTGATTCCGGCGACCGCCGGCCAACCGCAAGGGGGGCGAAACGGATTCGACGGGATTGAATCGTGGTGGGGAGGCGTGCCGGGTTCCGAGCTCCCGTAAAACGATCGGAAAACCATAACTGCCAACACGCAGTTTGCATACGCTGCCTAATTGATTAGGTAGCCGCTCCAGCCGCTGAGCCCGCGCGGCGGTGAGTGAGTGTCATTTTGCGGGATTGGCCGAAGGCTTCGGTCCGGAGCCGGATGGCCGAAAACTAATCGGGCTAGGCCGCCGCCGTTCTCGCCGGTTCTGAAGCGGGGGCCGAAATTGCGGAGCCGGCTACGCACGTAGGCTTTCCAAGACGGACTTTCTCGGACGGGGGTTCAACTCCCCCCGCCTCCACCAAAATATAGCTGCTTCTACTTTGGCTTGACAGCCACAGCAGCGCTCGTTGACTTCATCCGCAATAGTCGAATAGAATTGGCACCCATGCAACGCCGGTATTTCCTGGCGGCCGTAGGTGCGGCGAAACTGGCTTCTGCTCAGAGTCCCGCCCGAGTCGCGCGTAAAGGGCGAATCAAACAGTGGGCGATGTTCGTGAGTTGGGTATGGGCGGTAGCGCCCTGCTTGTGCGCGCAGGGCGGGGGCGCCGGACCATATGCGGTGGTGCAGGGCAAAGAATACAAATTCGAAAAAGTAGCGGAGGGAGTTTACTACGCTACCGGCGGTTTTGGCAGCAATGACGTGGTCATCGTAAACGATCAGGACGTTTTGCTGGTGGACGATGGGACCACTCCGGCGGCTGCGCGCGCCCTTCTGGCCGATATCAAGCTGCTTACGAACAAGCCGGTTCGCACCGTAGTCAACACACACTTTCACTATGACCATACCGGCGGAAACTCCGTGTTTGGGCCGGAGGTGCAGATTATCGGCCATGAATTCATCCGCCACGCTATCCTGACCTTCGATGTCCTCAACCGGGAGCCGTACAGAACTTCTCAGGGCACGCGCGTCCCGGCGCTCATTACGTCATTAGAAGGGCAGATCGCGAGCGAAACCGATCTCGCGAAAAAGGCGCAACTTTCGAAGAACCTGGCGGCTGCGGAGAAACTGCGCGAAGAACTGAAGGAAATCAAACCAACGCCGCCGAGCGTTACTTACTCAGACAAGCTCGTGCTCTACAAAGGATCCCGTGAGATTCAACTCCTGTTCCTGGGGAGAGGGCATACGGCCGGCGATACCTTCGTATTTTTGCCCAAGGAACGTATAGTATGTACGGGCGATATGGAGGAAGGCCCGCGAGTCGCATACATGGGCGACGCATATTTTGATGAATGGGTTCAAACGCTGGATAAGTTGAAGCAACTGGATTTTGGACTGGTGTTACCCGGACACGGCCGGCCCTTTAGCGACAAGGCAATCATTACGGCTTTCCAAAGTTATCTCAGGGACCTTACCAATCAAGTCGCAGAACTGCGCCGGCAGGGCATCGGAGCGGAAGAAGCCGCGAAGCGCGTTGATATGACTTCGCATCAAAAGGATTTTGCTGAGATGAAGGGTCCGGGAGCGGATTTGCGCGGAGTGCGCCACTTGTATGAGTGGATGGACGAACGCGGCCGGAACTGAGGCCAAAGTCCAAAGTGCGAGACTGAACTGAGATTGAACGTGAAAGCAAGTTTCCCGAGGGTGAGGCTAGTTGGGTTCGTGTGGTTGGCGCTTACTCCCGGCTACGCTCAACAGCCGGCCTCTTCCGCTAACCCGCCGCTAGCCAAGGATCCCGGACCGTTTCTTCCAGGCCGGCAATCCGTGGAGGACAGAGGCGCGAAGACGGTGGCTGGACCAGCGCCGCACTTGCCCGATGGAAAGCCTGATTTTGGCGGAAACGGCGCATGGTACCCGGGCTTTAACGGCAACATCGCGGAGACCACATGGAAGGGCGTGAAAAGCGCCGACAAGCATGTGGACGTTCCGTTCCTTCCCTGGACACTCAAGCTTTTCAACGAGCGGGTTGAAAATCTATCGAAGGACGATCCCGAAGCCAGATGTTTACCGGTGGGCGTGCCGCGGTATATGTTCGATCCTTACCCGTTTCAGATGATTCAGAGACGCAATCAGGTTGTATTCATCTTCGAGGGAGATAATTACTTGTGGCGTATCGTTAATCTCGATCCGAGCGGGAGTCACCCCAAGAGTCCGACTCCAACCTGGCTCGGCGATGCCGTGGGCCACTATGAGGGCGATACTCTGGTGGTGGATGTAACCGGTTTCAATGGCCTCGCCTGGCTGGATCAGGCCGGCCATGCGACTTCGAACAAGCTGCACCTGACGGAACGCTATACTCGCACTGACTCGCTCACGCTCAAGTATGAAGTAACAATCGACGATCCAGGGGCGTATTCGAAGCCCTGGATGGCGAGTAATACGATTGGCTGGCGACCCGGAATGGAGTTAATGGAATCCATCTGTCAGGAAGACGAAAAGAGTTCCATGCATATGGTCGGTAGGGTGGAATCGAAAAAGAAGTGAAATATTTGTATTTTTTAACGGCCTTCGCTGCGATCAATGCTTATGGACAGGTTCCAAATCCGGCAAACGCCACTCCCGATCTGGGCGGGGGTGGTGTCTGGCTGCCTCATCCTGTAGCGGATCTGGCTGCCAAGTTCGAGGTTCCTTTTCAAGCCTGGGCAAGGCTGAAATTTCAAGAAAACAACGCTTTGAAGCAGAATGAGTTGGATTTGCGCTGCCTTCCTCCCGGTGTTCCACGAATCGCACTCATGCCCCGGCCTTTCGAAATTGTGCAAACGCCCAACCGAATTTTATTCGTGTACGAAGGCGGCGCGCATGTCTGGCGTCAGGTGTGGATGGACGGGCGCGCTTATCCGAAAGACCCGAACCCGGATTGGCTGGGCCACTCAATTGGGCATTGGGAGGGAGACACGTTGGTGGTCGATTCCATCGGATTCAATGACAGGACGTGGCTGGACGATGCCGGGCATCCCCATACCGAGCGGTTGCACGTGATCGAGAAATACACTCGCACCGGCGCATCGGCAATGAACTACGAGGTTGTCATTGACGACCCAGGCGCCTATACGCAATCCTGGACATCGAGCAGCAGTTTTTCATTCCGCCCCGGTGGTAAGCTGGCCGAGAATATCTGCCTGGACAAAAATTCGCGTTAAAGCCTGAGAACCACCTGAAAACGAGCTAGCTGCCGATGAACACCGATGAACGCAGATTGAGAACAAAAACCGCTAATCGGCGTTCATCGACGTTTATCGGCGGCCCAATGTTCTCTTGTGGCTCTGGTGTGGTTGTAGCTTGCGAAGTAGAACTTCGCTAGGCTGATACTTGGGCCGCATCCGCATACTTCCCGACCAGGTAGCGAATAAGATCGCCGCAGGCGAGGTGGTGGAAAGGCCGGCCTCGGTCGTCAAGGAACTGCTGGAAAACTCGCTGGACGCCGGGGCATCGAGTTTCCGGATTGAAGTGGAATCCGGCGGACGACGCCTCGTTCGCATCGCCGACGATGGTTGCGGCATGTTGCGCGACGATGCGCTGCTGGCGTTTGAGCGCCACGCCACCAGCAAGTTGCGCGATGTCAAGGACCTTCTCTCGATTGCCACCCTGGGATTTCGCGGGGAAGCGCTGCCCTCGATAGCTTCGGTTTCGCGACTGCTGCTGGAAACCCGTTCGCCCGAAGAAACCACCGGAACGCGAATCGAAATCGCCGGCGGGAAAATGCTGCGCTGCGATGAGGCGGCGCTGGGCGGCGGCACCGTAATTACGGTGCGCGATCTCTTCTATAACGTTCCGGCGCGCAAGAAATTTCTACGGACGGAGCAGACGGAGCTGGCTCACATCGCTTCGCTGGTGACGCATTACAGCCTGGCGCATCCGGAGAAAACATTCCGCCTCAACACTGGCGCGAGTGAGCTGCTGCATGTGACACCCGTGGCCACGCTTGCCGAGCGCGTCTACCAGGTGTTTGGGAGCCAGGTTCTCGAAGACCTGGTGGAGATCGGTTTGCGCGAACGCGAGCTGGTGCTTCCGCCCCCCAGCGTTCCGCCTACGCAGGCGATTGCGGAGTACCGTTCCGAGCCGGATGAGCCTCCTGTGCGGCAATTCCGGCTCAAGGGCTTCTTCTCGCGGCCGCAGGTGCAGAAAGCCAACCGCAATTCGATTTTCATTTTTGTAAACGGCAGGCTGATTCGCGACCGCCTCCTTCTGCATGCGCTTTCCGCGGCGTATCACAACCTGATTCCGCCGGCGGCGTATCCGTTTGCGCTCCTGTTTCTGGAGTGCGATGCGGAAGAAGTGGATGTGAATGTCCACCCCTCCAAAACCGAGGTCAGGTTTCGGCACGGCTCGTTCGTGCATGATTTCGTGCGGGACACCATCCGCGAGCGGTTGATTGAGAGCCGGCCCGCACCTTCGTTCTCTCCCCTGCCCCAATCTTCGACTGCCGCACAGCCGGCGGCGCGCTTGCCGTATTCGGAGTTCAGCCAGATGCTGGCTGCGGAACCTGCTCTGGAAGTACCGGCCGTAACGCTGGAAGGCCCCGCGCAGGCCTCCGCCGTTCCGGATTTTGCGCTGCGGCCAACCGCCCCTCCTGCCGCGCGGCTGGATTTCAGCGCCCCGGCGATCGAAATACCAGCCGGTCCAGAGGGCGCCTCTGCCCCAGCCGGGAAACTCACACGGCAGCGGGATTCGCATGGGCAATTCCCGGCAGACGCGCTTCCGCCGCCCGAGATGTCACTCTCGGTGCTTTCGGATTTGCGCCCGCTGGGGCAGATCCACGACAGCTTCATCATCGGGGCCGGGCGTGATGGATTGTGGATTATCGACCAGCACGTTGCGCATGAGCGGATTCTGTTCGAACAGGTGATGAAGCAGCGGGCGGCCGGGCGCGTGGAGATGCAGCGCCTGCTGATGCCTCTGATTTTGCAGCTTACGCCCGAACAGCAGATCGACTATGCGCGCATTGCCGAAGAACTGCACGCCTCCGGATTTGAAACCGAGCCGTTCGGCAATCGCACGATCGCCGTAAAAGCAGCGCCGGCGGCAGTCAGCCCTACCGAACTCGAACGGATCCTGTTTGAGATTCTGGAGATCGCCGAAACGGAACTGCGGGGTGCATCGCTCGAAGATGTGCGACGCGGCATCTGCGCCTCGATTGCCTGCAGGGCCGCAATCAAGATCAACACGCGCCTGGACGCGGCCAAAATGGAATGGCTGCTGCGATCGCTGGCAGCAACGGATTACCCGATGAGTTGCCCGCACGGCCGGCCGATTGCGCTGCACTATTCGACGCGCGAGATTCTGAAAGCATTCCACCGGATCTGAACGGGCCTGGCATGCGAAAATATTTGCATATGCGGTATCGGCTTCTGGCCATGACTTTTGTGGCCGTGCTTGCGGCCCACGCACAGAGCCTCACAGTCAAGCAGTTGTTCAGTTTTCTCCAGTCCTCGGTGCAGATGAAGCAGAGCGACAAGGAAGTCGCTGGTTTTCTGTCGAAGGCCAAGATGAGTGAGAAGCTCGACGACCGTACTGTGGAACAATTGCAGGCGCTCGGCATTGGGCCGAAGACACTGGCGGCGTTGCACCATCTTAGCGAAGAATCGCAAAGCCTGGCTGCGGCGGCCCCGGTCGTGGAAGTCAAGACGGTGCCCAAACCGCCGCCATCATCGGAGGAGCAGGCGCAGATTATCGACGAGGTGCGGCAGTATGCGCTGAACTACAGCAAGAACCTTCCGGATTACATCTGCACCCTGGTGGTGCGGCGCTACGTTGCGCCGTATCCGGGCGGAAAGTATGGCGGGCGGCGGGGCGACGATCCTTCCTGGCAATTGGCTAACACGCTGACCGTGAAGCTGAGTTATTACGGCCAGAAAGAAGATTACAAGCTGATCCTGATCAACAATTCCCCCACGCAGATGGACTACAACAAAGTGGGCGGGAGCCGTTCGACCGGCGATTTTGGCACTATGCTGCGCGAGGTTTTCGAACCGGAGACCGAGGCGCACTTCGAGTGGGACCATTGGGGATTGCTACGCGGGCGACCGACATACGTCTTCGCGTATCACGTAGCAGAGGAGCGTTCCAAGTGGCACGTCTCGGCCGACCAGGAAGACACCATCCCGGCGTACAAGGGCCTGATTTACGTCGACCAGGAAACCAAGCAGGTGCTGCGCATCAGCCTGGAAGCGGTGGATTTGCCCCCAAGCTTTCCGGTCAAACAGGCCAGCGACACGCTGGATTACGATTACCAGGACGTGGGCGGCCAGCAGTTTCTCCTGCCGCTAAAGAACAAGGTGATCATCAACGGGGCGGAATTCCTTAGCAGGAATGACAACGAGTATCATCTATATCACAAATACTCGGCGGAATCGGCTATTCAGTTTGACGTGACGGACACGCCGGCGCCGCTGCCGGACGATAAGGCGAGCGAGGCGCCGAAGAAGTAGCAGCACATGTGAGCTAAACTGAAAACGGACCGCACATGACCGACGTCCAACTGCTCACGCTCGCCATCGCCGTCATTGTCCCTCTCAGCTTGCTTATCTACAGCAACAGCCGCATCACAGAGGCCAAAGAAACCCTCCGCGCCGAGATCAGAGCCGAATTCGCCAGGTTCGAGCTACACATGGATAGCCGCTTCAACCAGGTGCACGAAGAAATCCGCCTGCTCACCGGCAAGATGATTGAAATCGATAACCGCCTCAGCCGGATTGAAGACCGCATCGGTCCGGCGCGCTAGCGCGTGGCTTCACTGATAACTCTTCTCGTACTTGTTCCGGCTGTTATAGACCTTAA
>DATBID010000495.1:0-6310 GCA_036557125.1 Bryobacteraceae bacterium
CACGTGGCCGCGAGTGTGCCCAGGAGTGGGGATGGCTACAAAGCCGTCTTCCAAATCAATTGGATCGTAACCGCTGATTACCCGTTCCGCCCCTGGCTGCGCGGAAAGCTCCAGGCGATGAATGACCCGCTTGGCGCCAAAACGGGAAGTCCACTTCTCCGCATCGGCGACATCGTCGCGGTGCGTGAGAAAGATGTGTCGAACGCCGCCCCGCTGTTCAAACCGGCGCGCCAGGGATTCCACAAACCGCGGCGAATCGATCAGCCAGTTGCCTGCCGGATGCTCGACGAAGTAGCTGTTTCCGCCATAGGACTTCGGCGAATTGAATCCGCAGTAGTAGACGTTGTCCTCAAGACGCAAGGGAAAATCCGCATTGGCCGCGGCGATTTCCCGCTTATCTCGCGTACCGATGGACGCGGTCGGACACGCGAGCAGGGCGTGTAGGGCAGCGCGCGCTTCGTCAGCAGTGCGAGGTTGCATGCACACATACGAGTGCAGCCCGGTATCGGCGAAAGTCGCGGGGGCGAGCTGCCGGCACGTGTCGCAATCGATGCAGCTCGAATCGACGAAGAAAGCGCCCGGCGCGTTTTCGACAACCGCTTTGGACCGTTCGGCCATAATTCACCATACCAGCGTCCGCACCGGCGCCGGGATTCATAAAGTCCGAGGGGGACTCGTCCGATTACAATAAAGACAGAACCTCTTTCATGCCCGCAAAAACCGATCCCCCACTCGGAGTAAACAGTTGGCTCCAGGACGAGATTTACAGCCAGTATCGGCACGATCGCAGCGCGGTCGACGAAAGCTGGAAAAAGTTTTTTGAGAACGGAGGCACTGCTGCGGCCGAGCAACCCGTCTCCCGCCCGGCAGCGGCTACCGGCGTTCCGGCCCCTCCTGCTACGGAAAACGGCAACACCGTTCTCCAACCGCTGCGCGGCACGCCTGCCCGCATTGCCGAAAACATGGCTGCCAGCGTCGCCGTTCCGCTGGCCACTTCCCAGCGCACCATCGCGGTTAAGGTGATGGATGAGAACCGGCGAATCATCAATCAGCACCGCACGCTGATTGGCAAAAGTAAGGTCTCCTATACGCATTTGATCGGCTGGGCCGTGTTGAAGGCGGTCGAGAATATTCCGGTAATCAACTACTCTTACGCCGAAAAGGATGGCCAGCCGTACCGCATGGTGCATCCGCAAGTGAACCTCGGTATCGCGGTGGACGTGGCGGGCAAAGATGGCTCGCGCAGCCTGCTGGTTCCTAACATAAAAAATGCCGGCGCATTGAACTTCGCCGAGTACGTTACCGCCTTCGACGATCTGGTAGCGCGCGCGCGCACAAGCAAACTGCTGACGGAGGATTTTCAGGGCACCACCATTTCGCTGACCAATCCGGGCACGGTGGGGACCATGTCCTCGAATCCGCGGCTTCTGACTGGCCAAGGCGCCATCATTGCCGCCGGGTCCATCGATTATCCTGCGGCATTCCAAGGCGCAGCCGAGCAAACCCGCGCCTTGCTCGGGCTCAGTAAGGTGATGAACATAAGCTGCACCTACGATCACCGCATCATCCAGGGGGCCGAATCCGGGATGTTTCTGGGCAAAGTGCAGTCTCTGCTCGACGGCAACGACGGGTTCTACGAGGAAGTCTTCAATCATTTGCACATGCCGCACCAGCCGGTGCGCTGGGTGAAAGACCGCCAGCCGCTGCTTCCCGGAACTTCCGTGCGCACCGCCGAAATCGCCAAGCAAGCCGGCATCATGCAAATGATCAATGCTTACCGGGTGCGCGGCCATTTGATTGCGGATCTCGATCCGCTCGGCGCAGAACCCAGTTATCACGCCGAACTCGATCCGGAAACTTACGGTCTCACCATGTGGGACTTGGATCGGGAATTCATCACCGGCAGCCTCGGCGAAGCGATCGGCGACGGCGGGCCCAAACCGGTCGCCACCCTGCGCGAGATCCTCGAAACCCTTCGCCAGACCTACTGCGGCAAAATCGGCTGCGAATACATGAATATCCAGGTGCCGGAGCAGAAGCGATGGCTGCAGCAGCGCATGGAGCCGGAAGCCAACCAGTGGCCACTGGATAGCGAAACGCGGCTTCGCGTGCTCAAAGACCTGATTGGGGCCGAAGAGTTTGAGCATTTTCTGCATTCCCGCTACGTGGGGCAGAAGCGCTTCGCGCTCGAAGGAGGCGAGACAGCGCTCGCTATCGTTTCCGAAATTCTCGAACGCGCCGCGGCCAACAACGTTCACGAAATCGTCATAGGCATGGCTCACCGTGGGCGGCTGAACATTCTCGCCAACGTGGTCGGCAAAGACCTACAGAAAATCTTTTCCGAGTTCGAGGGCGAAATCGATCCGGCCAGCACCCAGGGATCGGGCGACGTGAAGTATCACTTGGGCGCGACCGGAGTGGTGCGGTGCTCAAACGGAAGAGAGCTGACCGTCTCGATGGCCCCGAATCCCAGCCATCTGGAAGCGGTCGACCCTGTGGTAGAGGGAATTGTCCGGCCCAAACAGGACCGGTTGCACGATACTGCACGCGAACGGGTGATTCCGCTGCTGATCCACGGCGACGCAGCCTTCGCCGGGCAGGGCGTGGTTGCGGAGACGCTGAACCTCTCTCAGCTCGATGGTTACTCAACCGGCGGCACTGTCCATCTGATCATCAACAATCAGATCGGGTTTACTACGTTGCCGGACGAGGCCCGCTCGACTCCCTACTCAACCGACGTTGCCCGCGGCGTGCAAGCGCCGATTTTCCATCTCAACGGTGACGACCCCGACGCCGCTGTGCGTGTGGTGCAGATTGCTTTCGATTACCGCCAGAAGTTCAAAACGGATGTCGTGATCGATATGATCTGCTACCGGCGCCATGGTCATAATGAAGGGGACGACCCCAGCTATACGCAGCCTATTCTCTATCGCAAAATCAAGAACCATCCGCCAGTAAGCGCGATTTATGCCGAGCGGTTGATGCGCGAAGGCGTGCTGCCCGCCGAAGAAGTCGAAGCTGTGCGCAAAGCTGCGGCCAAGCGCTTCAGCGATGCTTACGACGCCGCGCAGAGCGGCGCCGAACACTATGAAGTTCAGGAGCTGAGCGCCGTTCCCGCGGAAGACATCGGCAATTCCGCGCCGCGAACTGCCGTGACTCGCGAGGTCATCGAGCAGGTGGTGCGCGCCTCCACGCATTTCCCCGAAAACTTTCACCTGCATCCGAAGCTGCGCGGTTTAGTGGATCGCCGGCGTGAGGCCGTAGAAAAGGATGGCCCCATCGATTGGGCTTTCGCCGAATCCCTGGCATTCGGCGCATTGGTTTTCGAAGGCACGCCGGTTCGGCTCAGCGGGCAGGATTCCGGCCGCGGCACATTTAGCCAGCGCCACCTGGCTTTTTACGACTCCGAAACGGGCCGCCGCTACATTCCGCTGCAGCATGTTTCGCGCGACCAGGCGCGGTTTGATGTCTTCGATAGCTCGTTGAGCGAATATGCCGTACTGGGCTTCGAGTTCGGCTATAGCGTAGCCGACCCGCTCACACTGGTGATCTGGGAAGCGCAGTTCGGCGATTTCGCCAACGGCGCGCAAATCATGATCGACAACTTCATCTCGGCGGCCGAATCGAAGTGGGGCCAGCCGAGCGGTCTGGTGATGCTTTTGCCTCACGGCTACGAAGGCCAGGGACCGGAGCATTCGAGCGCGCGCATCGAGCGCTATCTCACCCTTTCGGCCGAAAACAATTGGTTCGTGGTGAACGCCACCACACCGGCGCAGTATTTCCACCTGTTGCGCCGCCAGATGTACGGCGGACACGATCGCCGCGGCACCCGCAAGCCGCTAGTCCTGTTCACGCCCAAGAGCCTGCTGCGGCATCCGAGGGTGATTTCGAAGCTCCGAGATCTCACTACCGGCGGATTTGTGGAAGTCCTGCCTGATGCGGTGGACGATCCCGGACACGTCACGCGCGTGGTGTTTTGTTCCGGCAAAATTTACTATGACCTCTTAGCGGCCCGCGAGCAGCGGAAGGCGGATTATGTCGCTCTCGCGCGCATCGAGCAGCTTTACCCCTTCGCCGCCGGCCAGGTCCGCGACGTGCTCGCGCGCTATCCCGATACTGCGGAAGTCGTTTGGGTGCAGGAAGAGCCCCGCAATATGGGCGCCTGGCATTTCATGGAGGAGCAATTCCGAGCTGTGCTCGAAGGCAGCCACCGCGATATCCGCTACGTGGGCCGGCCGGAAAGCGCCAGCCCCGCGACCGGTTCCGGCCATCGGCATCAGCAGGAGCAGTCGGAACTCATCAATGACGCCTTCACCACCGGCAATATCGCCCAGACGCGGCGAGTGCGGGTGGTGGCGGGAAGAAAGAAGTAGAATGCGAGCACTTGTGCTACAATGTAGCACATGGAGAAGGCTTCCGTCCGCGATCTGCACATCCGCACTTCCGAGCTTGTGAAGGCGGCGAGCGAAGGCGAAGTCATCATCATCGAACGCCGGGGAGAACCGGTGGCGGAATTACGGCCAGTTTCCCATAAGGGGATGACCGAGGAGCGGCGCAAATTGGTCGCTAAGACTTTCGCCAGGATGAAACCGATCTGGAAGAGAATGCCGCACGTGGATACCGATAGCGGGCGCTTCCTGGAAGAAGATCGCCGTTAAAGATGTACCTGGATTCCGCCTATGTCGCGAAGTATTACATCAGCGAAGCGGAATCAGTGACCATCCGACTATTAGTAGCGGAAACGGCTCCTCTGATTTCTTCTTCGGTTTGCCTCGCGGAAGTAACCTGTGCACTCCACCGGCACGCGCGAGAGGGAAAGCTACGTCTGTCCGAGGCACGTGACCTGACAAAGGTCTTCCTGGAAGACATTGATTCCGGATTTTGGACCCTCATTCCGGTCTCGGACCGGATTCTTCGAAGCGTCGCTACTTTCGTCAGCACGATACCGAAAAACGTCTATATCCGCGCCGCCGATGCCCTGCACCTAACGACCGCCCGAAATGAAGGCGAGACCGAAATATGGACCAACGACCGTCATCTGCTGGCCGCCGCTCCGTATTTCGGTCTGGCCGGACGTACGGTTTAACGCGTTCTACTGATACGCCACCGTTCCGGCCGTGCCTGAAAACGCGCCGAAGTATGACGGAATGTTTCCTCCTCCCGCAATCAATGAGGGGGAAAAACCGACCGGGATCGGCCCCGAAGAGACCTCCAGGAATCCCGTCGCACCACCGGACGTTATGGAACTGGCGGCTACCTTAGGCAATTGCGTCAGCACTGACGCGGGCACAGTGAACGTTCCCTTGCCCGCTGTGGTTGTACAGAAGAATTCGGTGGCGTTCGTCACCAGGTTCGCTCCCGTTCCGGTCGAGGAACCGGAATAGCCGACAATCTCCACCAGATCTGACGAGTTTCCGCCCGTCCAGTTCAACGTCAGTCCCGCACTCTCCGTCACCGTGGAAGGCAATCCGCCGGTGATCGTCAGCGGCGATCCGAGAGTCAGCGATACATTGAAAGGACCCACATCTTTCCCGCCTGATCCGGTCACAGTGTAATTGCCCGCCACAATTGTCCCATTGGGAACCCCCGCTCTGCCGGGAACCGCCGACTGACCAATAGAGAGAGAGTATATGTTGCTGGTTTCCGTCATAGCAGCATTGGAAATATTCGACCCGCTGGGGCCACTTAGTGTGACCGTCCCGGCATCCAGAAACTTCACCGTCCCCGTCGATCCAGCCGGTGTTCCCGAACTCGATACGCTTGTGGAGATTACCGTGCATCCCCCGGTCGTGCTAATGGCGGCAGCATATGAGGCCGATGATGCAAGCGATGCCAGTTGGAAACCCGAAATCTGGCTGAATTGACCAGATGCTCCGGCAAATGAGAAACTGCCGAGCCCCGCCACGCTTTCGCTGTACTGCGATATGTCGAAACCGCCGATTGTATAGGTGCCTCCCTGATCCAACTGTTGGAGTTGCTGTGTAGTCAGTCCCGGATAGACACACGAGTTTGAACCGGAGGGAGCGATCGACAGCGAAGTCACTGCACTTTGGGCGCTGCCCACCGCTATCTGTACGCTCACGGCACACCCCGTAGAAACGCTAGTCGGCAGGGTGAAATTAATCTGATCCAGACCGGGGTAAGCGGAAGGCCCAGCATAAGCCGGCGTGATTACTGTTCCTCCTACGATTACCTGAACATTCGGGTAGTTGTAACCACCGGAGGGAGGCGTGTTGTCCGGGAAGGGCACTGCGCCCAATCCAGTTCCCCAAGCGATCAGTGTCTGTCCCGGCTGGGCCGGCGAAATCGT
>DATBID010000496.1:0-5195 GCA_036557125.1 Bryobacteraceae bacterium
ATTCCGCTAGGTACAGAAAGCCGAACGAGTTCAACCGATGGTTCACTGTCACCATCACTACGTCCTGCTTGCGCGCCATGTTTTGGCCGTCGTAAATGCTGTAGCTGCCGGAGCCGCTGGTGAAGCCGCCGCCATGCAGCCAGACCATCACGGGCCGCTTGCCGCGCAGGCTGTTGGTCCAGACGTTCAGGTGTAGGCAGTCCTCGCTGTGGCCCTGTTTCGGAATCGTGGCTGCCACTTCGGGAATCTCGGTGTGCGGCCCCTGCGGCGCTTCCGGCCCCCATTCCACGGTTTCTTTGATTCCCGTCCAAGGCTCCGGCTTTGCGGGCGGCATAAACCGCCGCTCACCGCCGGTGGGCGCGCCGTAGGAGATGCCTTTGAACGTGTTGACCCTGTCGATCACCACGCCCCGAATCTTTCCCGCAGTGGTATTCACCACAGGCCCGGTTTCGCCTTGCGTGCTCGCCGCCCGCAGCAGCGTACCTGCACCCAGTGCTCCTCCAATGCCTGTAAAGAAATTACGCCGATTGATCCGATTCCTCATGAAAGACCTCTCCTGATGGGCTTGACCGATTTATTCTATACCCTTATGGCACAACTTGCGACGAAGAAGGTCTTGACGCTGGAAGCGGCCAAACAGATTGCCGCCGCCGCTCAAGCAGAAGCTCGAAAGAACAACTGGACAATGGTTATCGCCATTGTAGATGACGGCGGCCACTTGATCTATCTGGAGCGCATGGATGGAACCCAGATAGCGAGCGTGACCGTGGCTCAGGAGAAAGCGGCGTGCGCGATTCTCTTCAAGCGGCCAACCAAGGCCCTCGAAGAAGCCGTGGCGGGAGGACGTATTGTCGTCATGAAGCTGGCGGGATCGGTCCCGGTCGAAGGCGGCCTGCCGATCGTAGTCGACGGCCAGTTCATCGGCGCGATTGGCGTGAGCGGCGCGACCAGCCCCCAGGATGGGCAAGTCGCGGCAGCGGGGCTGGCGGCGCTAAGTTGACAGGAATCCCCGGGAATCCTTACCTTTAAGGCATGGAGATGATGCCGCTCAAACCGGAACGTAAAGCCCAACTGGACGAATACGCCCGGCGGCATGGGCAAGACCCTGTGGTCGCGCTCGATGAGGTGCTGGCTGAAGCCCTCGAATGGGAACAGCAAGATTACCGCGAAGCGGTGAAAGGCATTTGCCGGGGTTATGCCGACTATCAGGCAGGCCAGACAGAGCCCCTTTCGGAGGTTTTTCGGGAATTCCGCGAGAAGCATGGCCTTCAGCGTTGAAACAACCGGCCAGGCAAAACAGGATTTACTTGACATTCTGGAATGGCTCATCGAGGAGAGAGCCGGCGACAACGGCCTGCGCTGGTTTTTGAAGCTCGAAGAAGCCATAGCATCGCTTTCTGAGATGCCGCACCGTTGTCCTTTCGCCCCCGAAAACAAAGAGTTTCCCTTTGAGGTGCGCCAACTCCTTTTGGCCGGAAGCGCCACCGCTATCGAGTGCTGTTCACCGTTGACGGAGACAAAGTGATTATCCTGCACATCCGGCACGGCCGACGTCGTTATCTCGGAGAACCCTATTGACGACCGCCAAGTGAAAAGAGAGCTTCAATGCCAAGCCATTCCGAGCGGTCGGCAGCCCTTGACATTTCGAAGGCTTACCCCTTAATCACTCCCATCGGCCTTAGCCGCGCGACCTTGCGGGCCAGGCCGGCGTTGGCTACTACTTCGATGACTTCATCGACATTCTTGTAAGCTTCGGGAATCTCTTCCAGAATTCCGTCCTTGGTTTCGCTGCGGACGATGATGCCCCGGGCTTCGAGTTCTTTCTTCACCTCGTTCGCATTGCGGCCTTTCTTTGCGGCCGTACGGCTCATCAGCCGGCCGGCGCCGTGGCACACGCTGCCGAAGGTCTCGCGCATGGACCCTTCCGCGCCCGCCAGGACCCAGGACGCTGTGCCCATGCTGCCCGGAATCAAGACCGGCTGCCCCACTTCGCGGTAGGCCTCCGGCAGTTCCGGATCGCCCGGCGGAAAGGCGCGGGTGGCGCCTTTGCGGTGCACCAGCACATCGACCCATCTTTCGTTCAGCCGATGGCGTTCGCGCTTGGCGATGTTGTGGCAAACATCGTAGACCACGTCGATGCGCGTCTCCTGCCCGAAGATGCGGCGGAACGCGCCGCGCAGAAAATGCAGAATGGCTTGGCGATTCGCCCAGGCGAAATTGGCGGCTGCGCGCATGGCTGCCAGATACGATTGGCCCTCTTCGGATTGAATGGGCACGCAGGCGAGCTGGCGATCTGGCAGCGAGATGTCATACTTCTTCATCGCTGTGCCCATCTGTGCCAGAAAATCGGTACACACCTGATGGCCAAGGCCGCGCGAGCCGCAATGCACCAGAACGACCACCTGGTTCCGTTCGAGGCCGAAGGCGCGCGCGGCCGCATCGTCTTCCACCCGTTCGACATACTGCACTTCGAGAAAATGATTGCCGCTGCCGATGGTGCCGAGTTGATGCCGCCCGCGCTCTTTGGCACGCGCCGAAACTTTATTCGGGTCCGCCTCGGGGAGCGCGCCGCGAGCTTCACTGAATTCCGCGTCTGGTTCCTCTCCGTAGCCGTGTTCGACGACCCAGCGCGCGCCCTCCACCAGCACCTCTTCGAGATCCGTGGTCTCGAGCGGAATTGGCCCTTCGCCGCCGGTGCCGCAGGGGACGTCGCGGAAGATCTGATTAATCAGCTCACGCATGCGGGGCCGCGCTTCTTCAGCGGTTATCGAAGTACGCATCAAGCGCACGCCGCAATTTATATCGAAACCCACGCCGCCGGGAGAGACGACGCCCGTTTCCCAGTCGGTCGCGGCCACTCCGCCGATCGGAAATCCGTAGCCCTGGTGAATATCGGGCATTGCCAGGCTAGGCCCTACGATGCCCGGCAGCATCGACACGTTCACGGCCTGCTCCAGCGATTTATCGCGGCGGATCTGCTCCAGCAGGGGCTCGCTCGCGTACACCACTACATCGCTGCGCATGCCACGCGCGGCGTCTTGCGGGATCTTATAGCGGAATCGATCGATGGGTTCGAGTTCCATAGAGCGACCGCCCCCGGACAGTCGCGGCTCCGATTGAATCACACGTCCAGATAGACTTCGCAAAACCATCCACGCTCGTCGTGTGCGATCTTGAGCTGATGGTAGGTCACACCTTTTACTACCAGTTTGGCAGGCTGGCGCGCTGAGTCGCGATGTTCTCCGGCCGCTTCCCCACTCACGCGGTCACTGGTGAGTTCCTTCACGCGAAAACTGCGCATCGCCAGTTGACGGCCATCGAGATAGTACAGAACCTCGCTCAGCCAGTTCACCAGCAGCGCTTCGCGCGACTCGCCCTCCGCCGTCAGCGGATATGTGTCATGCGGCTCGATAGTCTCTATTTCCATGGCGATCCCGACCAGGGCTTCCGCCGCGGAGGCGAACAACTCGGGCAAGCTGTGAGCGTATGCACGAAACCCGATGTCGGCTGCGTGTTCCAAAATTTCGTACATAGAACGCGATCTAACAACCTGCGAGATGCCCGCGTTGGCCCCTTTCCTGCACTATCTTGTTGCAGATTTTGAGGAGGTGTCAATGCTACTGAAAACATTAAGAATTTGCGCTGTGTTATTTGCCGGAACAGCCGCATCTGTGCTTTTTGCCCAATACGGACCGCCGGAAGGCCCTTATGCGCCGGACGCAGTCAGATCCCTGGTCGACCGCGTACATAATGACCTAAACCATGGCTATTCCGTGTGGAATCTCCATTCCGGCGACCGCGACCGGCTGAATCACGCCGAGCGCGATCTTCGCAGCTTCTCTCGTGACTGGGAGCACGGCCGATTCGATCGGGGCGATTTGGATAGCTCCATCGGCGCGATCCAGCACGTACTCGATGAGAACCGTCTGAGGGGCGGGGAGCGGGATGCCCTATCAGCCGATGTCGGCCAGCTTCGCCATTTGCGCGAGGCCTACAACCGCCACGAAATCGGCAACTGGGAACAACATCACTAACGCTCAGCCGATTCCCAGTTCGTCGATCCGCTCGAGCGGCGAGCCGCACACACGGCAAATTACCGCATGGCAATCGCCGCAAACCAGCGGGTCCGGGACCGGACGGGCGCAGTTAGGGCAGTATAGTTCGATGGCGGTATCGTCCGGCTCGGGCATACCGCCATTATCTTACTGAGCGGCTTTGATGGATGCGACTTTGATGGTGCTGGTTTTGGCGTCCAATGTCCCTTCGACCATTACTCTCTTGGCGGCGAACTGCTCGGGCGTTTTCTGGTCGCTCAGTTCATAGGTCTTCTTGCCATCCCACAAAACATAAGTTGCGCCGTGGGCTTTCACGCAAGCCTTGACGCACTGCTCGTCAGTTCCCATGTTCATGGCTTTGTGATCGGCTTTGGCGCACCCGCTATCGGTAATGGTGCCAGTGAATGTAGCGGCGAACATGGCGCCCGCCGCCGCCAACGAAAGGAGAATGGTTTTTGTCATGCATGTCATGGAACTCATTTTAGAACTGGAATCGCGCGACCAGTTGGCCCTGCCGGGGCGGGCTGAAGACGGTTCCGAGATTGATGTAGCCGAAGCCCGAAGTGGTCTGGCCGGCGGGGTTCCTGAGCTGAGTTGACAGCGCGTTCGATGCGCTGGGATTATTCATCTCCGTGCGGTTGAAAATGTTGGTGAACTCGGCGCGAATTTGTAGGCTGTATCGCTCCTTAATGCGGAAGATGCGGCCGAGGCTTAGATTTTCTACCGGGCGACGCTCGTAACGGTAATTGCCATAGTAAGCAGCGGCCGTGCCCCACTGGCCTGCCGGGGGATTGACCCAAGCGGCCGGGTTCAGCACGAACGTGGTATTGGGGTCGAAGCAGTGGCAATTCAGATCATGCGCGAACAGCGGCACGCCGGGAACTCGGTTCATGAATGTGCCGCCGGTGGTTCCGACCGCGCCAGTCCCCCGGAACAGAAGCTGCGAAAGGCCGTTGCTGGCAATGGGCGATTCAATCGGCAATCCGCTGCCATAGCGAAGCACCGCGCCAACCTGCCAATCCCGCGTGATCCAGGAGACTATCTTGTTTCCCAAAAAGCCGTTGCCTTTGTAGGAGGGCGTTGTGTAGTTTCCGGCAAACACAAACAGGAAAGGTTGATCCAGGCCGGACAGATATCTAT
>DATBID010000497.1:0-9086 GCA_036557125.1 Bryobacteraceae bacterium
GTACAACGTTGTCCACGTGAACGGGACAAGATCCGTTTATCTCCCGGTCATGAAGCAAGGCGGCGACTCCAACACGATCTCGATTGTCGATGGTGTGAAGCAGATTGTCACTCACTTGGTGGACGTCCCGCCGGCGCTGAAAACGGGCGTGGTCTTCGATCAGTCGCGTTTCGTGCGCACCGCAATCGAAACTCTTCTTCGCGAAGGCAGTATAGGACTCTTGCTCACCGGAGTCATGATCCTCATTTTCCTGGGCAGCCTGCGGGCCACGGTCGCGGTCTTTTTCTCCATTCCGCTCTCGGTATGCGCCACCTTCTTCGTCCTCCAGTTAGGCGGCTCATCTGTAAACAGCATGGTGCTCGGCGGACTGGCCCTTGCGCTCTCCCGATTGATCGACAACTCCGTCGTGGTTCTTGAGAACATCTACCGTCATCTGGAAAGGGGAGAGCCTGCGCGCGTAGCGGCTGAAGCCGGAGGAAAGGAAGTCGCCCTGCCTGTGCTGGCCTCCACTCTAACTACGGCCATCGTTTTCTTTCCCGTCACTTTGTTGGCCGGCGTCAGCAAATTTCTGTTTTCCGCGATGGCCCTGGCGGTGGTCGTGTCCCTGTTCGCCTCCTATTTCGTCGCCATGACCGTGGTGCCTCTGTTTTGCGCGCGCTATCTGAGACATGCTGGCAATGAGACTGTCTCGGCGGATGGACACGCGCAGGCTTCGGGGAACCGCTTCCAGACGGCGTTCCAATCCGGATTCGACGGCATGCTGAGTTGGTATCAGACAGTGGTTCAGCAGGTTCTTCGAGCGCCGGTGGCTGTGTTGGCGATTTTCTTCATCGCCTTCTGCGCCAGTTTGTTGCTCTACAACCGCCTCGGCCTTTCCTATTTCCCACAAACTGACGCCGGTCAGTTCGTAATTACCTTCAAGGCTCCATCCGGAACCAGGCTGGCGGTCACCGAAGGAGAAGCCGCGAAACTGGAAGACCTGATCCGCCAGGTCGTGCGCCCGGCCGACCTGGGCATTCTGGTTGATAACATCGGCGTTGATAACGGATTCTCCGCGGTTTACACATCGAACGCGGCTATGCACACGGGGTTTGTGCAAGTCGGTTTGCAGCCGGGGCATCGCACCAGCAGCTACGAGTATATCCGCGAGATCAAGCGAAGAATGTCGCGGGAAATGCCGGAGCTCACTCCGTTTTTCTCCAGCGGAAGCCTGGTGGATGCAGTAGTTAGCATGGGCGCTCCGGCCCCGATCGATATCCAAATCGTTGGAGCGAACCTCGACCTCGACAATCGGGTGGCTCAAAACATTGCCGCCAAATTGAGGCAATCGAACCAAATCGGCGATGTGTTCATGCCGCAGGATCTGGACTATCCCTCTCTGCGGATCAATGTCGACCGTTTGCATGCCGCCAAGGTCGGATTAACGGAGCGGGAAGTACTGACGAACGTCATTACTTCGCTAACTTCGAATCAGATGATCGCCCCCAACTTATGGATTGACCCGCGTAACGGTAACAATTATTTTCTGACAGTTCAGTATCCGGAGACCCAGATCCGGTCTCTTCAGGATTTGCGCTCGATTCCTCTGCATGCGGACGGCGTCAGCGAGCCCACTCGCCTGGACATGATAGCGTCTATCGACCGCGTTCAGGCGCCGACCGAAGTGGATCACTACCAGATCAGGCGGAAGCTCGACATTTACGTGCGCCCGGCCGGAGAAGATCTGGGCGCAGTGGCAAACTACGTCCACCAGGTAGTTTCCACTGAGAAAATCCCAACCAACGTCAACGTCGCCATCCGCGGCAGCGCGGAGGCCATGAACGCCTCGTTCAAGAGTTTCGCCATCGGATTAAGTCTTTCCGTCGTTTTGTTGTACCTGATACTGGTCGCGCAGTTCCGGTCGTTTATCGATCCCTTCATTATCCTACTGGCTCTCCCACCGGGTATTTCGGGCGTCCTACTCACTCTCGTGCTCACTGGAACAACCCTGAATGTCATGTCACTCATGGGAGTGGTGATGCTCGCTGGAATCGCCATGTCCAACAGCATTCTGATCGTCGAATTTGCGCACCATCTGCGAGTCGAAGGGAGAGGAGTGGCGCAGGCCGTGATCGAGTCCTGCTGTGTACGTTTGCGGCCGATATTGATGACTTCGCTCGCCACGATCATCGGACTCCTTCCCATGGCACTGAAGTTAGGGGAAGGCAGCGAATCCTATGCGCCGTTAGCTCGCGCATTGATCGGCGGATTGACCCTTTCTGTGGTGTGGACCGTTTTCCTGGTTCCAGCGGCGTTCCAGGCAGCCTATGTGGACCGGAGGACGGCCACAGAGTGAAGAAGGATCCAAAAAGCATGAATTATAGAAGGATTCAATCGATAAGCTATTTCCTGATCGGTCTGCTTGCTCTGTCTGCGGAAACCCATGCCAGAGGTAAAAAAGACAAAGCGACGGAGGAAGAGCCGCAGGATGCTATTGAGGTTCTTGGACACGTTCCATTGACGGGCGCCTCCATTACCCGCTTTCTTACCACGCAGCATTACAGCAGTTATTACTTATATGTCGAACACGAGGGCGGAAAGACCGTGACCCTGATCGACGTGACCAAGGCCAGTGGGCCAGTAGTAGTAGCCGACGTTGCTTATCCCGCCGGCCAGCAGTCCTCAAGTCTGTTCGCTGTGGCGGGAACCGCGGCTCTGGTTACGGAAAGTCAGGCTGGACCCGCGGCTTCGTCACCGGCCCAAACGGTTCACCTGATGGACCTGTCAGATCCGCAGCATCCGGCCGTCACACGGGAGTTCAGGGGAGTAACCGCGATGACGAAAGATGAGCAACGCGGCTTGATTTTCGTGGCGGCCTCCGATGGCATTTGGATTCTCCATCAGAGCTTGGCTTTCGACCCCGAGATGCTCAAACAATGGTTGCGGCAGGTTTCTGCGCCGTAGTATTCGAAACAATCTCCCCTTATACACGCCGCCGCGCCAGACACGGCACAATGAAGGGGAGCGATGGATGATCCGCGACCCATTTACACCAGTCGGCTGGAAGAGCGCCGCGCCCACCTCGCCTGGCGCGAACGGCGTCATCAGGCTCTCGGCTACGTGCAACTAGCCGTAGTTATCTGCGGGCTGGCCATTGTCTGGCTGGCTCTGTTCAACCACGCCTTTCCCGTGCTGTGGGTTTTCCTTCCGGCCGCCATTTTCATCGCCTTGCTGGTGGTTCACGATCGGCTTTTGAAAACTGCCGAATTCCGCCGCCGCGCGGTGCGCTATTTCGAGCGCGCCCTCGCTCGCCTCGACGGCAACTGGGCCGGCACAGGCGAAGCCGGCACGCAGTACCTCGATCCGGCCCACCCTTACGCGCAGGACCTGGACCTTTTCGGAAAAGCATCCGTCTTCGAACTGCTCTCGACTGCACGTACACAGATTGGCGAACAGACCCTGGCGCAGTGGCTGCTCCATCCTGCCCATCCCGAAACTATTCGCGCGCGCCAGGAGGCCGTCAGGGAGCTTCGCCCCTCAGTGGATTTGCGCGAGGACTTGGCGGTGCTCGCTGAAGAAGCGCGCACCGGCGTGGACCCGGTTTCGCTCGCGGCATGGGGCGAACAGCCGCCGCTCCTCGCGAGGGGGGGCATCATAGTATGGCTGCTGACTGTCCTCGGCGTGGCGGGTCTGGCAGCCCTCGGTGCCGTGGTTCTCGATGGCATTCACTTCGTGACGCTTCCGCGAACAGCCGTAGTTTTGCTTCGAGATCTTTTTTTCCTGACCTTGCTCGTAAACGGCCTCTACCTCTATCGCATGAGCGCACGGTTTCAGGCGGTGGTCAGCGCCGTAGAACCCGCGGCCCACGGCTTAGGCTTGCTCTCGCAGGTCTTGGTCCGCTTCGAGCGCGAGCAGTTTCAATCCCTTTTGCTTATGGCCTTGCGCCAATCTCTCGCCACTGCCGGTGAACCCGCCTCCCGCCGTTTCTCCCGATTGCGGCGCATCATGGACAGCGTCGAAGACCGGGAACACCTTTACATCCGCGTGCTCGAAATCTTCATCCTGTGGACGCCTCACTGTGCCTATGCTGTCGAACGCTGGCGGCGCGATTCGGGGAGCGCGGTGCGTTGCTGGCTGACCGCGACGGGCGAAATGGAAGCGCTTTGTTCGCTCGCCAGCCACGCCTTCGAGCATCCCGACGACCCCTTCCCCGAATTCACCGCCGACGCGCCGTACCTCGAAGCCGAAGCCATTGGTCATCCGCTATTGCGCGAGGATCGCGTAGTGCGCAACGACTTGCGTATCGGCGGCGATCTCCGCCTCCTCCTGGTCAGCGGTTCCAATATGTCCGGCAAGAGCACACTGCTGCGAACGCTGGGAGTGAACGCCGTTCTCGCCCAAGCCGGCGCTCCCGTGCGTGCTCGCCGCCTGGTGCTCTCGCCGCTCGCGATCGGTGCATCTATCCGGCTCACCGATTCGCTCGATGCCGGCATCTCTCGTTTTTATGCCGAGATTCTACGCATCCGTCAGATTGTCGAACTCACCGGTGGCCCCCTTCCCGTGCTCTTCCTGATCGACGAGTTCCTGCACGGCACCAATTCTCACGATCGCCGCATCGGTGCGGAAGCCCTTGCCTTGACGCTGGTCCGGCGCGGCGCCATGGGCCTTATCACCACTCACGATCTTGCCCTCTCCCAGATCGTAGAATCACTCGGTTCCCGCGCCGCCAATGTCCATTTCGAGGACCAGCTTGCAGATGGGAGTATCCATTTCGACTACATCATGCGGCCCGGCGTGGTTCAGAAGAGCAACGCCATCGAGCTGATGCGCTCCGTGGGTCTGGAAATTTGACTTCCGCGGTCATTCGCGAACTCGCTGCGGCGTGCGGTTTCGAATTGTCCGGTGTGGCCCGCGCCGAACCCTCACCAGAACGAGCCTGGTATCACGAATGGGTTGCTTCCGGCTTTGCGGGTGAAATGCGATACCTCACCGACAGACGCGCCGATGTCCGCGATGATCCGCGTCACCTGCTCCCTTCCGCCCGCTCCGTGATCGTCGTCGGCAAGCTCTACAACACACCTTGGCCATATTCGACGAAATTCACCGATACCGAGCGCGCATGGATCTCACGCTACGCTTGGGCTGACGACTATCACGACGTCCTCCGCCGCGGCCTCGAACAACTCCGTGACGCCCTCCGCCAGCACACCGGCGATCCTTTCGAATCCAAAATCTGCGTCGATACTGCGCCGTTGCTCGAGCGCTCCTACGCCCGCCAGGCCGGCCTCGGCTGGATCGGTCGGAATACCTGCCTCATTAACCAGCAGATGGGTTCGTGGTTCTTCCTCGGAGAACTCTTGATCTCTCTCGAAATCGAACCCGATGCGGCACAACCTGATCGTTGCGGCTCCTGCCGCCGCTGCATCGAGGCTTGCCCCACCTCTGCCATCGTTTCCGGCCGGCTCGGCTACACCGTCGATTCGCGCCTATGCATTTCTTACCTCACCATTGAACTGCGCGGGCAGGTTCCGGAAGAGCATCGCGCCGGGTGCGGACAGCACATTTTCGGTTGCGATATCTGCCAGGACGTCTGCCCCTGGAATCGCCGCGCCCCCGCGACTGCGGATGCCGCATTCGAGCCGCGTTCCTTCGCTCCGCCGCTCGAACGCTTCGCTGAAATCAGCGAATCGGAATTTCACTGCATGTTTCGCGCCAGTCCCGTCACCCGCGCCCGCTATTCCGGCTTCCTTCGCAATGTCGCCATCGCTATGGGAAACAGTGGCCGAAAAAGCTTCCGCGCCGCGCTCGAACGGCTCGCCGCGTACCATGATCCAGTAATCGGCGAACATGCACGTTGGGCTCTGGCGCATTTGGAATAGCAAACCCGGTCTTACTGTGAAGGGCAAAACGTCTTGTGAGTTCAGCATTTTTTGCCGCCTGATACGATAAGATTGTGAGGTTTTTGGGACTCTTTTTGGGGGCTTTAGTGCTGGCGTTTTCGCCGGTGCTGAAGGCCGATCCCGATCTGGTATCTAGCGGTTACGAGCACTTTTACAATCTGGAGTACGATCAGGCCCTCACGTTGTTTCGTGAGGCGGCGGAAAAACATCCCGATGAGCCGGAGATGCACAACCACATCGCCGAAACGCTCCTGTTCCGCGAAATGTTTCGCGATGGCGCCCTCGAAAGCGAACTGATCTCCGGGGACAACTCTTTCCTCCGTCGTCCCAAGCTCAATCCTAGTTCCGAAACGGAGGGTCAGTTCCTGAGCGAAGTCAACCGGGCCCTTTCGCTCTCGGAAGCTTGTCTAAAAACCAATCCAAACGACAAGGACGCGCTTTACGCCCAAGGTATTGCCTACGGCCTGCGCGCTAACTATAACTGGCTGGTAAGAAAAGCCTGGCGCTCGTCGCTGAGCGATGCCACCGCCGCCCGCCGTTGCCACAATCGGATAACCGAAATCGATCCCTCCGATGTCGATGCCCGCCTCGTACAGGGCTTGCACGATTATGTCGTCGGCAGCCTTCCCTTCGGCTGGCGCGCCCTCGGATTGCTCGCTGGCATCCACGGCGATAAGAAAAAGGGCATCGAAACCGTCGAGGACGTAGCCAAGTACGGCAAGCACAACCGCGTGGACGCGCAGATACTGCTCTGTGCGCTCTATCGGCGGGAGAACCAGCCCATGCGTGCCGTGCCTCTGATCGAGGACCTGAGTAGCCGCTATCCGCGCAATTTCCTGCTGCGCCTGGAACTCTCGCAAATGTACAGCATCGCCGGCGATGGCAAGAATGCGTTAAGTGTTGTCCAGGAGCTGGCCCATGATAAAGCCGCTCATTCACCAGGCCTCGATCGCCTCTCGTGGGAAAAGATCTACTTCCAGGAAGGCACCATCCAATTCTGGTACCGCGATCTGAAAGGCGCTCTAGACAACATGAAGAAGGTCACCGCCACGCCCACGGATGTTGACCTCAACACCGGCGCGTTTGCCTACCTGCGCATCGGCCAGATCTACGATCTGACCGAGCACCGTGCCGAGGCTCTGGCAGCCTACAAAGAATGCATCGCGTTCGCCCCGGACGCCGATGCAGCTCGCGAATCCAAGAAATATCTCAGCTCGCCTTACACCCGTTAGCCGCTGGTTACGGCTCGATCATTACTCTAACCGGCTCCTCGATATACTTTGCGTCCTTTCCAGCGGTCAGGATCATAATCGCCAGCCGCTCCCCGGTTGCGGCTTTGGCCGGGATTTTGAATTTGATGGTTTTGTCGGTCTGTTCGGTAACTTCGACCGGAACGTCGTTCTTTCCGTCGGTAAGGAATACCTTGTCGACATTTGCCTTAGCCAGGTTCTCGCCGGTGACGGCGATCACGTCCCCTGCTTTTCCGCTGACCGGGTCCACCGAGAGCATGCGCGGCAAGTTCTCCTGGGCAACGGCGCTGAGCCCGGTTGCCAGGAGCAGGGTGGAAACAAAAGACAGCTTCATCTGAATTACCGTCCTTCGATTCATGCTATGTCCATTCGAGAGCGAATTCAAGGGCGTGAGGGAATATCCGCCATAGGGACGCTGCCGGCGGGCGAAACCGGCTGCTCTACATAGTATGATGCTCGCTATGGCCGCGATCGCTGCTTCCCCGCGCCTCGTTCCGGAGCGCGAGCCGGGGTGGATCTACAAAGCCTCCTGGGACCTGCCGCTGCTGATCCTCAGCGCCATTCTCGTGCCCCTTCCGTTCCTGGTTGCATGGGGCGCTGAGGTCTCTGGTTGGATGAAGCCGGATAAAGTAATAGACCTCATCAATATCACCGTCGCTGCGTTAATTGGCGGACCGCATCTGTTTTCCACCATTACCTACACCTTTCTGGATGGCGGTTTTCGCCGAAACCATTCACGCTATGCGATGCTCGCTTTCCTGCTGCCCATGGGCGTGGTTTATCTGGGCGTGAAGCATTACACCCTGCTCATCACATTTTTCTTTACTTGGGCGTCCCTTCACGTTTTGCACCAGATCATTTATTTATCGGATTGCTACCGCGCACGCAGCGGCATGCCCGATCCACGCTGGTCGCGGTTTGTCGATTACGGCCTGATTCTCACAGGCCTCTACCCCACCGGTTTGTACAAGCTTTCGCTGAGCCAATTTCGCGTGGGCGGCATCATTCCGCCCTATCCGGATTGGCTGAAGAGCTTCCATCTACCCGAAGTTGCCGGCTTTGTTTTTGGCGCAGTTCTGCTCGTCTGGATAGGCAAAACCGTTCAGGAATTTCGCGCCCGCCGAGCGAGCTTTCCCAAGACTCTTCTAATCGCCATCACCACCGTGGTTTCCTTTTGCCTTCCGCTAGGCAAGAATCTCGACGTGCTGTTTCAGGGCTACAACACGTGGCACTCGTTTCAGTACCTCTTCCTGCTTTGGCTGCTGAACCGTTTGCGGCTGGAGCGCGGCCAAATCGATAACGCTTTCGTCAAAAATCTGGTGCGCCGCAACACCATGACTGCTTATTACCTATGCTTCCTGGCGGCGACTGGTGTCCTGGTGCTGCTCACGGTTTTGGTCCGCTCTATCACCTCACTTGCCGCTGATCAGAGTTACTTCGTGGTCGTGCTCAGTGTTTTGCTGATGCATTACTATTTTGATCATTTTCTGTTTACGCAGCCGCAGTTAATGGAATAACGTTTCAAAACCGTTGAGAAACGCACCAGGCGGTCCCTCTGGCGAGCCGATTGCAATAGTCAGGCGGGAGGTTCTGCATGCTTCGCTACGCATGGATATTCCTGATCCTGGCGATCATCGCCGCAATCTTCGGATTCGGTGGAATCGCCGCGGCCGCCGCCGGAATAGCCAAGGTGCTGTTTTTTATTTTCATAGCCCTATTCATCATCGGGCTATTGACCGGCAGACGAGCCATCTGACAGGGATACTCTCCGCGGAACGGGCCGGGAGTCCGGGCTCGGCCCAATCCAACTCCTGCGGTCTTCGGGGTACGATGAAAAACAGTTCTCATGCTGACCCGAGCCGCTCGCGTTTGCTTCCTCTGCTTCTTTTTGGTCGTGGCGTCTCATAGTGAGACGCCCTCATCTTCTGCCATTGACGCAGTCGTTGATCTAACGCGC
>DATBID010000498.1:0-7121 GCA_036557125.1 Bryobacteraceae bacterium
CAAAACGGCCCTTTACAATTTCCTATCGACCTTCAGCGGCACACATTACGTGACACCGCGAACGGTGACGGCTTCCATCACGTTTCATTTTTGAAAGACTACTCGCAGCCGTTGACGCCTTTAGTGAGACAGATGGAAGAGGTGGGCGGCGGCGGCACTTTGAGGCCGCGATCCGTCATCAACTTCGCCAGCAGCTTCGCGGCATCGGGATGAGCGATGGCCGATTGCACGCCCACGCGGACCAGACCGCGGGCCCAATCGATAGGAAGCCAAGTGACGCCTTTCATGGCGCCATTGACCGTGTCGCGGCTGCCGAAATCATGAGCTTCGAGGTTGGCACCGTGGTCCACGAGAACCTGGATCACGTCGGTACGGCCCTTGTGGGCTGCGCCGTGGAGGGCGGTGCGGCCCTGGTCATCCTGGGCATTCACGTCGATGCCAAGATCGAGGCACATCTTCACCGCTTCGAGGCTTTCTGCGGGAGACCACTCAAAGGTGACGCCTTCCACCCAACCGATGCCGGAGGCGACAGCCAAGGCGGTGTCGTTGTGGGCAGTGGCGATTTTGGGATCTGCGCCGTGGGCCAGCAGGAGCTTCATCAGAGTGACATCGCCGGATTGCGCGGCGCGGAGGAATGGCGTTGCGCCATCTTCGTAGAGCCACTGCATGGTGAAGTTGGTGCGGGTCTCGGTGGTATCGCCTTTGCAATCGGTGGGAGTGGATTGTACGCCGCAAATGCGGGCGTTCACGTTCGCGCCTTTATCGATAAGCAGCTTGATGTAATCGAGATGGTCCATATCGGGGGCGCGCACGGGGTAGTCGCCGCCTTCGATATTGCGGTTATCGGTGGCGAGGTAGAGCGGGGTCCAGCCGCCGTTGTTGGCGAGGTTCGGATCGGCTCCATGATCGAGCAAATACTTGGCGAGAAGATAGTGACGGTTCTGGGTGGCAGTGAGGAGGGCGGTCCAGCCATAGTGCGTGCGCTGGTTGACGTTCGCTCCGGCTTCGACGAGGACCTTGGCGCAATCGAGACAGCCTTCGCGGGCGGCATAGACGAGCGGAGTAAGGCCGCCACCATCCTTAATCTGCGGGCCGCGGAAGAAGGCTTCGAGATCGAAGGCCGCATCGCCGCCCTTTGCGCCGGCGGCTGCACGCCGGAAACGGGCTTGCGCCCGAAGGCCGCCTGCGCCTTGCGCGGATGCAGCGCGCTGCTTGACGGTAGGCGCGATGTTGAGCCGGGAGTTGCGCGTATCGGGGTTAGTTTCGGCAGCGATATCGGCGCCGCGCTCAATTAACAGCTTCATCGCTTCGGGATGATCCTGCTCCGCGGCCCACATCAGAGCGGTAGTGCCGCGCAAGTTCTCTTTGGCGTTTACATCAGCTTTGTGATCGAGCAGAACTTTGATGGCGTCCACGCTGCCGGCGCGGGAGGCCATCATGAGGGGCGTTTCCCCGTTGGGATGGTGCTCGTTGGGATCAGCGCCGGCATTGAGCAGCTTCTCGATGAGGGGGGCATTGCCGTTTTGGGCGGCGAGCCAGAGGGGTGTAACGCCGTCGTGGTTCGCAAGATTGACGTTAGCGCCGGCCGCGAGCAGGACGCTCACCATTTCGACATTGTTGCGATAGGCGGCCCACTGCAGAGCGGTTGCGCCGTCAGATTGCGCGGCGTTGACATCAGCTTTTTGGTGAATAAGGGTGCGAACCGTGCCGATGGCGCCGGTCTGGGCGGCATCGGCAACCGGGCTGAGGGAAGCCGCACTTGCGGCGAGGCTAACGCCGAGAGCCAGCGCAATGAGCTTCATAGATATGCGGCTCTCTAAGCCAGCAGGCCGGGGAGGGGACCGTTGCCGTCGCCGAAAGTATCCTCGTGAATTCCGTAGAGCTGGAGGACGCTCTGCAATAGATTTCCTGTCGTGATCGTCTTGCTCGGTATTGCGATGTGGCGTCCGCCCTTCAGCTTGCCGCCCGCACCGCCGATCACAACGTGCGGGACATCGTAGTGCAGGTGCTGATTGGAATCGCCCATGTTCGTGCCGTAGAGGACCAACGAGTGGTCGAGCAGTGTGCCATCGCCATCCGGGGTCTTCTGCAGCTTGTCGATGTAATAGGCGAGGCACTTGATGTGATACTGATTCAGCTTGGAGTATTCTTTGATGCGATCCGGGTTTTCGGCGTGATGAGAACCGCCGTGGAAGCTGAGGCTCGGAACCTCACTCGCCGGATAGGCGCGGCCGGTGAGATCGCGGGCATAAAGCAGCGTGGAAACGCGGGTGATATCGGCCTTGAAAGCGAGCACCTGAAGATCGAAGTGCAGCTTGATATGGTCATCGAACGCTTCGGGAATGCCGGTAGGCACGACGACGCCTTCGGAGGAGATGGTTCCGGTAGCCTTCTTGGCAATCTGCAAGCGGCGTTCGAGTTCGCGGATATCGTCGGTGTACTCATCGAGCTTGGCGCGATCGCTGGGACTGAGGTCTTTCTTGAAGCGGCCCAGCGTTTGGCTAATGGAATCGAGAATGCTGCGATCCTGGTCGCGGCGGATGGCGCGTTCCTGCTGCGTGCCGCCTTCACCGAACATGCGCTCGAAGACCACCTGCGGGTTCAGTTCCATGGGCAGGGGAGTGTTGGGCGTTGACCAGGAAATGGAGTTCGTATAGGCGCAGCTATAGCCTTCGCCGCAGTTGCTGGAATTGGCGCCGGGATCTTCAATGGCGAGCTGCAGGGAGGGAATCAGAGTTTCCTGACCGATTTTCTGGGCGATGAGTTGGTCGATGGTCGTGCCGTCGCGGATATCGGCGCCGGTGGTTTTCTTGGGCTTATCGGCGCAAAGGTAGGCGGCGGCGACCCAGTGATCGGCGCCAGTGACGCCGGGAGGCGGCTCAGCGGATTTCGACCAGAGGCCGCTAAAGATGATGGTGTGGTCTTTGAACGGCTCCAGGGGTTTAAAGATGAAGGGGAAGTTGCCCGCTTCGAGAACGGGCTTATCGGGAACCCAGTATCCGGGGGCCGCGCCATGCGGGACGAAGATACCGGTAAAGCGGGTCTTAGGGACTGCGGCGGTTTTTGCCAAGGGCGTTTGCGCCGGCAACATCGAGTCAAGCAGAGGCAGAGCTAACGCCACGCCTGCCCCGCGCAACACGGCGCGCCGGGAGATGTGCTTCTTCGTAATTACCATTGCTTTTCTCTATTCCTCGATAACCGATACAATTCTAGAACTTTCGTTGCCCGGCGGCCAGACCCGAAAGAACTATCAAGCCGTCGATAAACGCGGATGAACGCTGATAATTGACGTGGCGTTGATCTGCGTTTATCGGTGTTCATCGGCGGCTAATGATTTTCTCCTAGCGGGAGGCTCGCAACTGCGGCACGTTCTGGTTTTCCGCGTCCTGTACCAGTTCATTCATCTGGAACTGGGGACTCTTGACCACGCCCAGAACCAGCGAAGAGAAGCGGTAATCGTCTTTGGCCGCTTCATGCACAATGGAGCGGACTAAGGGCATATCGTAATACTCGGTGCCGCGGCCCAAAGCATAGATCAACAGCTTATCGGTAGCCACGCGGACGAATTCGGGCGTGTATTTCAACAGGGCGGTACGAAGACCGTTGACGCCATCTACCTTTGTGCCATCGACCAGCGAACCGGCTGCATCGATCGGGCTGCCCTCATCTTCGGTGCGCCAATGCCCGACGGCGTCGAAGTTTTCGAGCGACAAACCGATCGGGTCCATGATCTTGTGGCAGCTTGCGCAAGGCTCGACCTTACGGTGCATTTCCATCTGTTCCCGCATGGTGGGCCTGTGGCCGCCATGAACGGTGTTGCCAACATCTTTGAGAGGCGGCACGTTTGGCGGCGGCGGCGGCGGCTCGACGCCCAGGAAAACCTGCATCACGGTTTTGCCGCGGATGGGCGGCATGGTCCCGCCGGGTTTCGAGGAAATCGTTTCAAAAGCGCCTTTGCCGAGCAGGCCGCGGCGCATGGCGAATTCCGGGGTGAGAGTGACGCGCCGGAACTCGCTCCCGTAAATGTTGGGAATGCCATAATGCCTGGCCAGCCTCTCGTTGAGGAACGTATAGTTGGCATCGATCAGTTCGGTAACCGGCCGGTCCGCGTGAACAATGTTATCGACGAACAGCTCGATTTCCTTCTGCATGGCGTTGCGAAGGTTGTCGTCCCAATCGGGGAACTGGGCGGTGACGGGCGATTGGGTGCGGAGAGCGCGAAGCTGTAGCCACTGGCCGGCCCAGTTATCGACCAACTGATCCGAGCGCTTATCGGAGAGCATGCGGCGAACCTGCTTATCGAGCACCTCGGGCTCATGCAGCTTGTTCTGGCTGGCGAGGGTGAGCAGTTCTTCGTCGGGGATGCTGCTCCACAAGAAGAAGGAGAGGCGGGAGGCGAGTTCGATGTCGCTGATGCGGTAGGGCTGGCCGGGCTTGGCATTTTCCGGAACGGCTTCCTTGCGGAAAACGAACTGTGGATCGGCCAGGATGCGGCGGAGAGCGAGCTCAACACCGCGATCGAAGCTGCCGCCCTCGTTGCGGCCCTGCTGGTAGAAGCTCATGAGGGCTTCGGTGTCTTCGGGAGTGACGGGACGGCGGAAAGCTTCGCGGGCCAGCTTATTCACAATTTTGGTGGCGCAGGCAGTTTCTTCGCCGGCGGAAGCGGGATGGCAGGTGAAGATTTTGCGGCGGCTGGGAGTATCGGCGGCGCCTGTGGGATTGTTCGGGCCATCGATGCGGATCTTGCCTACGTGCGGGAAGAACTTGAAGCCGGGAAGGCCACCGGTTTCGATGGTGTCGCGGAGGAAGTGCTGGTCGAGATCGTTGCCCGGGGCGTAGTTTGTGGCGATGAAAGTAACCACGACAGTGTGCAGGCCGGCGTTGGCGTGGAACTTGAAATTAAAGGTGCCGTCTTCGCGAAGGCGCTCCTTATCCCAATCGAAGACTTTCATGCGCTGGCCATCGAGCAGGAATTCGAGCTTTTCGCCGGTGATTTCGCCGAAGGGGTTGGTATCGCCCATGTTGCCTTTGCTGATGGGCGTGATTTTGATGGCGTAGTCGCCATCGGCGGGAAACTCATTCTTGACGATCATGCCGCCGCGGGTTCCGAAGGGCATGCCCTCGATGTGATAATCCTGCGAGGTATCTTCGGGGACACGATAGACGACCTGGGTGGGAGCGGTGACATCGCCGATAGCGAGGCGGCTGATTTTGCCGGCGGCGGAGGTGTAGCCTTCGAGCAGGGCGGGCGAGAGGCCGAGCGCGGCGGCGATGTTGTCAAAGCCGCGGGTGGAGTCATCGGGAGGGAGGAACTTGGAGGCATCGACCTGGAGATCGAGGAGGTCACGGACCGCATTGGTGTATTCGGTGCGATTCATGCGATGCAGGCCGGGGGGCGGCAGGACGGTAGCGGCGGTGCGGTCGAGTTCATTTTCGAGAAATTCGATGGCAGATTCGATGACCTCCGGCTTAGGCCGCGGCATACCTGAGGGGGGCATCATGCCAGCGCGCAGCTTGCGCACGACGGCTTCCCAGCGCTCGGGGTTCTTTTCGACATGGGCGGGATCGAGCGCATCGATGGTGAGGCGCTGGGCGGGTTCGAGACCGGCCTTTTTGGCTGCCTGACCGTGACAAACGACGCAGGTTTTCTGGAAGAACGCGCGCTCGTCGTCAGCGGTTTTGATCAGGCCGGTTTGGGCCTGAGCCTGAGCATATGCCGAAAGGGAGAGACCGAGAACAGCCAAGGATCCGGCGGCGAATGTTTGTATTTTCATAAATTTCCCGACTTGCGCCCCCACTTCGTTTTGAAGCTTATCGAAATCGAGGGGCTGTCGCAAGACCCCAAAAGAGCCATTTCCGGAGGGACAAATCGAGCCAGGAGTAGGGGTTGGGAGGTTTTTGGGATGGGGGCGGTTCGTGACGGCGTGACGGCGTTTTGCAGATTTCTGTCCAGCTTCGCGGTGACTGAGGACGACTACAGCGGAGGGAGAAATTGGGTTCGTTTCGCGTTTTTTCGAAGAGCGATTTTCAAAGCGCGATGGTGCGGCCAGAGCGTAAGGCGCGGTTGAGGGCGGGGCTGCTTTGGGGACGGAAGGCTCTGATTTATGAGGGTGTGACGGCGTTTGGCAAATTTCGGTCCAGCTTCGCGGTTTCGAGTGAGCCGAATCAAACAGCGAGACCGGGGGAACCAAAACACCATGATCCCCTGCGCGAACCATCCTCGCGGACAGAGATCGGATTGCTGACGAATGGCGTGCAGGGGCGGGGCTCAGGCGCCGGTCTTGGATTCTCTGATGGTTGCTTGGCGGACGTAAGTTGTTGGTTAGAAGGGGCGTGACGGCGTTTGGCTGGTTTTGATCCAGCATCGAGATCTCCGGCGCGGTGAAGACAAGGAGAAACGGACCGAACAAAGCCATTTCTAGGGGCGCGGGCGGAGAGTTTTCGGAATCAGGCAATCCGCTGCCGGGAGCCGACGCGTGCTTCAGTTTCATATGGATTCGGAGCCGGTTAGTGGGGAGACCTTCCCGGCTTCAGTTTACTCTGTACGTTTGGAGATGCAGGACGTGGGTGGTGCTAAGCCGTTGAAGGGATGGGTAGAATATTTGGGGACTGGGAGGCGGGTCACCGCAGTCCGCAGTCATACCTTTAGGGCAGAGTAGCGAGTTTACTCTTGCTCTTTCATCTTCGATGCGAAGGTGTAGCCGCGTTGGAGCTTGGGGGCATGGTATAGTACTAAAGTTCTTGACAGCTCTGGTGTATCTCGCATTACAATTTGCATCTTAGTACTTTCCCGAATATTGCAGCATCATCGTCGAGGCTCCCTTCCGTGCGCCCATCCATCATTGTTGCTTTTGCTTTCGTTTCCCTGGTCTCCATTTTTGGCCAGCAACCGGATCAGCCAGCGGTGGCAATCACCTCTGTGCCGCGGCTGGTGCGGGTGACCGGTACTTTCCACCCAGCCACTGCGCTTCCGGTTGGCGCAGTGGAAAGTGTGACCCTGTCGATTTATAAAGAGCAACAAGGCGGGACGGCGCTCTGGCAGGAGACACAGAACGTAAACCTCGACTCTAACGGCCAATATGCCGCGGTGCTGGGCGTGAGCCAGACAGACGGTGTGCCCT
>DATBID010000499.1:0-19666 GCA_036557125.1 Bryobacteraceae bacterium
CGCGGGAGGTAGATTTTGAATGTGCTCCCCCGCTCGAGTTCGCTGTCTACGCTAACGAAGCCCCCATTCTGGTGCACGATGCCGTACACCATGGCCAAACCGATCCCCGTCCCCTTACCATGCTCCTTCGTGGTGAAGAAGGGCTCAAAAATATGCGTCATCGTTTCCGGGGTCATTCCGATCCCGCTGTCGCTGACAGCCATCACAACGTACTGGCCCGGTTGGGAGCCCACCTGCATCCGGCTTTGTTCCTCCGAAACCTCCACATTGACAGTTTGGATAGTAAGCCTGCCCCCGCTCGGCATCGCGTCCCTGGCGTTTACAACCAAATTAAGCACGATCTGATGAATCTGTGATGGGTCCACCAGGGTCGTCCAGAGGTGCGGCTCCGGCAGGAAGCGCAGCTCGATGTCTTCGCCGATCAGGCGAGCCAAAGTCATCTCCATGTCTGCCAGCAAATTGTTCAATTTTGCCGGCTTGGGCGCAATAATCTGGCGCCGCGAGAATCCCAGGAGCCGCCAAACCATTTCTCGCGACCGGTTTCCCGCTTTCTCGATTTCCTCCAGGTATCTCCAGTGTGCGTCCGATGGAGCGGATTTGGACTTGGCCAGGTCCGCATACCCCAGTATCACGGTCAACATATTGTTGAAGTCGTGAGCCACTCCGCCCGCCAGCCGGCCGATCGATTCCATCTTCTGAGCTTCAAAAAGCTGCTTTTCCAGCGTTTTCTGCTCCTCCTCAGCCCGTTTCTGCCCGGTGATGTCCCTCACGGCGCCCACTGTCCGCACGGGGTGGCGCGCTGCGCCCTCTCCCGCGAAGAATGTCTGCGACCGCGTGTTCGTCCAACGAATCGAGCCATCGGGAAGAACGACACGGTGCGCCACGTCGTACAGGCCATCGCCCGCCGGGTCATGGGCTCGCCGCACCGCCTCCCGGATTTTCTCCCGATCGTCCACATGAACGCGTTCGAAATACTTCTCTAGGGTGACGGGCTCATCGGGGCTCCAGCCCTGGATCGCTCGCTGTTCCGGCGATGAGTAAATGTAGTCGGTTATCTGGTCGTGATCGAATATTCCGATGCCGGAAACAAGCACCGCCTGCCTCAGCAGCTCCTCACTTTTAAGCAGCGCCTTTTCGGCCCGCTTGCGCTCACTCACATCTGCCACCGCCCCGTGCACCCCCACCGGCTCGCCCGACTCACTGTAAGAATATTCGCCGCGCCCGCTAAGCCAGCATATGCTTCCATCGGGCCAGATCACGCGAAATTCACCGGCAAATGAGGTTCGCGCTTTCTCGGCAGCGGCCATCGCCTGCCTTACCAAGGGCACATCGTCCGGGTGGACACATCGTTCGAGGCTGGCGTAGGTTCCATCAAATCTTCCCGGTTCGAAGCCAAACAACCGCTCGAGATGGCCGCCCCAAACAATGTTTCCGGTGCTCAGATCCAACTCGAACGTGCCAATGCCCCCCGCGTCCATGGCAAGCTTCAGCCGCCGTTCGTTCGCTGCCAAAGTCGCCTCAGACTGTCGTCGTCGCGCTCTAGCATCGAGACGTTCCAGTCCGAAGCCCAAATCGCTCGCGACGGCCTCAAGCAACTCCGCTTCTTTCGGACCAAAGAAACCGCTTTCGCGGGAGTACACGCAGAGCAATCCGCGCGGCTCACCACCTAGAGCTATCGGGATCGCAGCGGAAGCTCGCCAACCCGATGCGTGGGCGGCGTCCCGCCACGGACGCGTCCGGGGATCGTGCAGAAAGTCGTTGCAATAGTACGGAGCGCGCATGCGAAAGGCAGTTCCGGAGGGACCCTGGCCCTCCGGCCGCTCGTCTGCAAACACTTTAATGCGCTCTACGTAATGAGCCACGTCTCCGAACTGCGCCACGGGTGTGAACTCATGGCGTGCGGGATCATACCAGGAGATGAACGCCATTGCGAACCCGGCGCTCTCCACCAGCACCCTCACCACCTCTCTCAGCAGTTCTTCCCGCGATGGGCTCTGGACCAAGGCGCGGTTAACCTTGGTGGACGCAATGTATAGCCGGCCAAGCCGCTCAACTTCAGGCTGAGTTCTCAACTCCGCCATGCCAGGATTATACGCGACGAGGGAATGGCGCGCCCTCCACCGATCACCCGAACAATGGTTTTTGTCTTCTTTTTCTGCGCCGCTGCGTTTTTGCCGTGAACTCTTTCTCCCGTGCGATAATCGGACGCACCCATGAAAGCTCGCGTCTTCGTCTCGTTCAAAGCGACCGTCCTGGATCCTCAGGGCCAAACCATCTCGCATGCCTTGCACAGCCTCGGGTACTCCTCGGTCGCCGACGTACGGCAGGGTAAATTTTTCGACATTTCTCTGTCCGACGACGTTTCCCACGACCAGGCCCGCCAGGACCTCGAATCGATCGCCCATGAGGTACTAGCCAATCCCGTTATCGAGGAGTATCGGGTCGAGATTCTGGACTGAAAAATCTATAATTAAGTAATGTGTGGGATTGTCGGCTACGTCGGGACGCAAAAGGCCGTTCCGATTATTCTGGATGGGCTGAAACGCCTCGAATACCGCGGTTATGATTCGGCCGGGCTGGCCGTGTACTGCGGCGGCGAGCAGCTTGAGGTGCGCCGCGCCGAAGGTAAACTGCGCAACCTGGAAAACGCCATCCGGCTGAATCCGGTGGATGGTTTGTTCGGTATCGGCCACACGCGCTGGGCCACCCATGGCCGTCCGACCGAAGAGAATGCCCATCCCCACAGCGATTGCCACGGCAACATCGTGGTTGTGCACAACGGCATCGTCGAGAATTATCTTTCGCTCAAATATCAACTACAGGCAGAGGGACACGAATTCAAAACCGAAACCGACACCGAGATCATCGCTCACCTGGTGGAGAAGCACTTCGAGGGAAACCTGGAAGAGGCGGTGAGGGCGGCGGTAAAGCAACTCACTGGAGTGTTCGCGCTGGCGGTGATTTCGCGGCTCGATCCCGATAAGATCGTGGCCGCGCGCTCGGGGCCGCCCGTGGTGATCGGCATCGGGGATAACGAATATTTTGTCGCTTCCGATGTCCCCGCCATTCTCAGCCACACGCGGGACATGTTCTTTCTTGCGGATGGAGACATGGCTGTTCTCACCCGCGAGGGCGTGCGCCTGAGCGACTTTGCCGGCCGCCCCGTCAGCCGCCAGGTCTCGCACATCCTGTGGGACCCGATCATGGCCGAAAAGGGCGGCTACAAGCATTTCATGCTCAAGGAAATTTTCGAGCAGCCGCGGGCCGTGCGCGATACCACGCTGGGCCGGGTAGGGCAGGAATCGGGCCGCATCTTCCTGGACGAAATGGATATCGCGCCGGCGGAGTTCAGCCGCTTCCGCCAGGTGAAGATCATTGCCTGTGGCACAAGCTGGCACGCGGGGCTGGCAGGCAAGTTCATGATCGAGAAGCTGGCGCGCATTCCGGTCGAAGTCGATTACGGCAGCGAGTTCCGTTACCGCGATCCCATCTTGACGCCGGACACGCTGACGGTGGTGATTTCGCAATCCGGCGAGACCGCCGACACGCGGGCCGCCCAGCTTGAGGCCAAGCACAAAGGGTCGCGCACCCTGGCCATCTGCAATGTGGTCGGATCGATGATTACGCGGGAGGCCGCGGGCACGATTTACACGCATGCCGGTCCGGAAATTGGCGTGGCCTCCACCAAGGCATTCACCGGGCAGCTTACCGCGCTGTTTATTCTGGCGATGTATCTGGGGCAGTCTAACGGCTCGCTCGATGAGAGCACGTCCCGGTGCCTCGTGCAGGAGTTGCTGCGCATTCCGAGTAAGCTCGAAACCGTGCTTTCCGGCGACTCGCTCTACGAGTCACTTGGCCGGGAGCTGCACCACTCTACCGACGCACTGTTCCTCGGCCGCGGCATTCATTTTCCGATCGCGCTCGAAGGCGCCCTCAAGCTGAAGGAAATCTCTTATATCCACGCCGAAGGGTATCCGGCTGGAGAGATGAAACACGGCCCGAACGCCCTGATCGATGAGAAGCTTCCGGTAGTGGTGATCGCTACCCACGACCGCAACGATGAAGAAAGCCGCGTTCTGTACGAAAAGACGATTTCCAACATTCAGGAAGTGAAAGCGCGAGAGGGAATCGTAGTAGCCCTGGTAACGCAGGGTGATGAATTGGCGCGCGAGTCCGCCGATCATGTCATCGAAGTGCCCCCGGCGCACACACTGCTCAGCCCGATCCTGGAAATCGTGCCGCTGCAACTTTTGGCCTACCATATCGCCGTGCGGCGCGGCTGCGATGTCGATCAGCCCCGCAACCTGGCCAAGAGCGTCACGGTCGAATAGACTTGCCGCTTAAACCGTGCGCCGCGAAATCCGCATCCGCACGGGCCCGGCCGGCCTAATCGTTACGAGCTGAACCGGCCTGACGGGCTCGCCTGATTCCAGGGACAGCCGGTATCGCTGCGCCATGCTTGCTAGGATCAGCCGCGCCTCCATCATCGCGAAACCGTTACCGATGCATACCCGCGGACCCGAGCCGAATGGTAAGTACGCATAACGTGGAATTCGTTCCTCCCATCCCGGCGCAAACCGATCCGGATCGTACCGCTCCGGATCGTCAAAAAAGCGGCCATCGTGATGGAGAGCATACATATTGATTGTGACGATGCTGCCCTTGGGCACATCGTACCCGCCGATGCTCACGTCTTCAATCGGCTCCCGCGCCACTCCCGGGGCGGGCGGATATAAACGAATGGCTTCCCGAAGCACCATCTCGGTGTAGGGCAATTTTGCGAGGTCGTCCACCGAAGGCGTACGGCCTGCGAGCACGCGCTGCAGTTCCCCGGCTAATCTGGTCTCCACTTCAGGATGCTGTGCCACCAAATACCAAGTCCAGGTGAGTGCGCTGGCGGTTGTTTCATGCCCTGCCAGGAACAGTGTCATCAGCTCATCCCGCAGTTGCTGGTCGGACATTTGGGCGCCGCTCTCGCCGTCGGTCGCCCGGAGCAGCACCGAGAGCAGATCGTCGCGGTTCTCACTAGAGACCCGGCGAGTTCGTATGAGAACCTGAAGGACCGCCTCCAGCTTGTTAACAGCCCGCTTTTCGCGCAGGTTTCTCAGGGTCGGAACCCATGACGGGATGCGCAGGATAGTGTTCAGCCGCTGGTTGGTGGCATCGAGGATCGAGACCATCAGCGGGCTGATTTCACTGGCCTCGCGCGTTATGTCCGCTCCGAAAAGCGATCTCACCACAATACCGAGCGTCAGTTTCGTCATCTCCGCACGGATGTCCCGGATCTCTCCGTCCACAAAGGAATTCATCACGCGCTCCGCATGTTCCGTCATCACGCCCGCATACGTTGCGAGCTGGCGATGTTGGAACGCGGGCTGCATCAGCTTGCGCTGCCGTCTCCACAACGCGCCGTCGCTGGTGAACAATCCGGCGCCCGCAAAAGGACGAAATGCCCGCTTCACCAGCCCCGGTTTTACGAATTTCTCCGCTTGTTCAACCAGAACTTGCCGCACCAATTCCGGCCGATTGAGTTGAAAAACGTGCAGCGCACCTAATTTGTAATGGGCGATGTCTCCGTAGTTCTGTGCAATCCCAAGAGTGAAAGCCAACGGATCGAATGGGAACCACTGGGGCAACATCTGTCCAATGACGGCGAGGGGGAGATTGATTCGAGGCCCGTCTGGGTAGGTGCGCTTCATCAGGTGACGAATCCCTGGTGATAGAATAGCCCCCTATGGCAAGCTTCGGCGCGCACTCCACAGCCGCGAATCGCCGCGCGTTCCTCCGTTTCCTGGCAGGAAGCCCGTTGCTTGGCGCCTCGCTCAACCAAGCGGCCTTCGCGCAGGATCCTCTGAAACTCACCAGCGCCAAGGATGCCCTCAGCCTCATGGATTTTGAAGCCGCCGCGCGCCGCGAGCTGCCTCCCGCGCACTGGGGCTACATGGCGTCAGGCGTGGATGACGATGCCACGGTAAAGATCAACCGTGAGGGCTTCCGCCACTTCGCCCTCCGTCCCCGCCGCCTGGTGGACGTGAGCAAGGTCGAAATGAAGACCGAGATCTTCGGTGTGGAGTGGGAAGCGCCCATTTTCCTATGCCCGGTTGGCGGCCAGAAGATGTTCCATTCGGAAGGGGAAGTCGCGGTAGCGCGCGCGGCCAGGGCCAAAAAGACCACCCAAATTCTCTCTTCCGCCACTTCCACGCCGGTCGAGGATGTCGCCAAAGCACTTGGGTCGCCGCTCTGGTATCAACTCTACATGCCGGTGCGCTGGGAAGGCACGGAAAAGCTGGTGCGCCGCGTGGAAGATGCCGGCTGCCCCGTGCTGGTCTGGACTATCGACCTGCTCGGAGGGCGCAATCTGGAGACAGCCGAGCGCTTCCGGCGCATGGATACGCGCGAGTGCCTTGGTTGCCACTCTACTGCCCGCGGCGGGCGCGCCACATCCGAACTCCCCATGTATAAGGGGATCGAAGGCGGCTTCAATCCACCCGGCGCCACCTGGGACACCCTCGACCGCCTGCGCAAGTTCACCAAGATGAAGGTGATGCTGAAGGGCGTGGAAACGCGCGAGGATGCGAGGCTCGCGGCGGAGCACGGCGTCGATGGCATCATCGTTTCCAACCATGGCGGGCGAGCCACCGAGACCGGCCGCGGCACGATCGAAGAGTTGAACGAAGTGATCGATGGCGCGGGGCCGCGGGTTCCGGTTTTCGTGGATGGCGGATTCCGCCGCGGCACCGATGTATTTAAGGCGCTCGCTTTGGGCGCACGGGCCGTAGGCATCGGGCGGCCTTATGTGTGGGCGCTGAGCGCTTTCGGACAGGAGGGCGTGGAGCGCGTACTCGATATTTTGCGAGCCGAACTGGCGCTAACTATGCGAGAGTGCGGCACGCCGACGATCAAACAGATTACGCGGGCTTCGGTGATCGAAACGTATCCGCCGGCCCAAGACAGGGGATAACTATGATTTGGACGCGAGTAGCGGCGCTTGCCGCGGTTTTGGCGGGCCTGGCGGCCGCCGAAGGACTCAGCTTTGAAGTCTACCGGGAGAAGGTCGAGCCGATCTTCCTGAAAAAGCGCCCCGGCCACGCCCGCTGTGTCGTCTGCCATGAGGCAAACAACACCGGCTTCCGTCTCCAGCAATATGACGAGGGCACTCCCTGGACCGAAGAGCAATCGCGCAAGAACTTCGAATCCGTCTCGCGCCTGGTGGTCCCCGGGAATCCCACCGCCAGCAAGCTTCTCATTCATCCTCTCTCACCCGATGCCGGCGGCGACAAGTTCCACGGCGGCGGCCGCCAATTCGCCTCCGAAGAAGATCCGGATTGGGTCACAATCGCGAACTGGATAAAAGAAGCCAAATAACAACGCAGGTGCTTCCGCATCTCCTCCGCCGCCGAACTTCGGCGGTCCGGTAAGCAGCCTTCATTGAAAACGAAGGGGAAACTCTAAAGGCCACCGCCGAAGTTCGGCGGCGCCACATCGCCGGCAGCCAGCGTTACACCTCGCCCCAGACCCGCCGCGCCGTCTCCACCACCAATTCTAATTTCCGCCACTGCTCGTCTTCCGTCAGCAGGTTGCCTTCCCAGGTGGACGCAAACCCGCATTGCGGACTGATGGCCAAGTTTTCGAGCGGCATGTAGCGGCTGGCTTCGTCGATGCGCCGCAGCAGATCGTCTTGCGATTCGAGCGCCGGTATTTTGGTGCTTACCAAGCCAAGAACCACCGTGCGGTCGCGCGGAACGAAACGCAGCGGCTCGAAGGTCCCAGCGCGCGCGGATTCGTACTCGAGCAGAAACACGTCTACTTTCAATTGGGTGAACAGCCGCTCAGCGATCGGGTCATAGCCGCCTTCCGCGTACCACTGGCTGCGGTTGTTTCCGCGGCAGAGATGGATACCCAGAACCGCGCCGCGATGCCGCACCCCTTCCAGGCAGGCATTATCGACGCGGATCGCTTCCACCAGGGCGTCTTCGGGGTCGCGGCCCATTTCCTGCTTCACATAGTCTCGCCACTTGGGGTCGATGTAATAGCTATAGCGCGGCGCATCCAACTGAATGTACCGAATGCCTTCATCTGCCAGAGCTTCGATTTCGCCTTTGATAATCGGCACAATATCCCAAAGAAACTCGGAGTAGCTCGGATAAGCGCGCTCGCTCACGCCGCGCTTGTACATGATGGCGGGGAATTGGTTGGGCGTGGGCAGCGTCATCTTGATAGCGCCGGGACTGTGTTGCCGCAAAAATGCCGCCTCATGCGCGGTCATGCGGCGGGTCTGCCGGATTTTCTCGACCACAATTCCAGGCAGAGCCGTCGATTGCAGAGTGCTTACGGGAGCCGCGCCGGCCCCCACTCCCTTCCATGCCCGCTCCACTCCGCCCGAACGGTCCAGCCCCTCCACGGATTCGTAGAAGTCGCTCATGAAACCGCGCCGCCGCAGTTCGCCATCGGTAAAAATTTTCAGGCCTGCTTGTTTCTGGCGTTCCAAGGCGCGGAGAATGTGCCGGTTTTCCACTTCGTCGAGTTGGTCGAAAGTAATGCTTGGGCTGTCAAAAGCGTCGAGCAGTTCCCGGGGACGCAGCAGACTGCCAACGTGGTCTGCACGGTAAGGAAAGGGCATAACGCCCAGTGTACTGAAAGCGGCGGCCAGCGGAGCGATGCTCACCGGCCCCCCGGCAGGAAACCGCATTGGAGAGGAGTGGGGGTGGATTCGAACCACGAACTTGCCAGGCTGTTGAAGTCTAACAAGAGATTTTCTGGGTCATCCACAACAAAACATTGATAGCGAATTCCCGATGTGCTCGAATGGAAGTATCGGTATCTGAGAGAGAGGTGAAATCATGGCGGCGGAGGAAGATCCACAAACTGGACGAGAGCACGAAGTCGGGATCCTGGCGGCGCCGCTCTTGACGCTGGACCTTAACCGCGAGATCGAACAGCTACGATCGGAAGGGCGCTGGCAGTCTGGACATACAGCCCGGACGCTCGCTAAATATCCCGATCTCCGCTTGGTGCTGATTGTTATAAAAGCGGGCGGCCGGTTAGAACAGCATCGAGCGGAAGGGCGAATCTCGGTCCAGACTCTCGACGGGCGAATCCGGTTCAAGACAGCCGAACGGTCCGTAGAGGTCGCGGCCGGCCAAATGCTAACGCTGGAAGGCGGTATTCCTCACGATGTTGAAGGAATCGTTGACAGCGCTTTCCTCTTGACCATCGCTTGGCACGATGCATCTTCGGTTCGCTCTCAGGAACGAAGCTGAACCAACCAGGCCGCCGGAGTAACGTGAGCCGGCTCTTAAAATGTCCACGGGCTCTAAAGTTCCGGCGAGATCAGCCGAAATAATACCCATGAGCAACGATAACGCGCGCGCCGAGCGGCGGGTGAAGTCGAAGGGAGAGTTTGGCCTCCTGGTCGACGGGCGCGATCCCATAACGGCTCAAGTCTGCGACGTCTCCCCGTCCGGGATTTGTCTGGAAACCGAAATCGGCCTGGAATGTGGCACTCCGGTGACGCTGGATGGAGACGGGCTTATGGCCGAAGGTGTAGTCCGCTACTGCCGCGCGGAAGGCGAATCATACCGCATCGGAATAGCTTTGCGGCCGCAGGAACCAGCCGGCTAACCTTACACTGGAACTTCGGCGGTTTCGCAACCTCGTCACCGCCCTGAGGCCGACTCTGGCCCTTCTGAGCCGTAGCTTTCCTGGGATTGGTTCAGGTAACCTTCTCAAGTGTCGCTCGTGGCCGACGTTCGCTTAGCCTTCCGTACACTTCTCAAGAATCCCGGCTTCACCACGATTGCCGTGATTATGCTCGCTGTCGGCATCGGTATCAATGCCGCGGTTTTTACGGTGAGCGATGCCGTGCTCTTCAAGGGATTCCATTTTGTAAAGCGAAATGACCGCTTGGTCTACATCAGCGACAACGGTAACTGCTGCGTCTCCTATCCGGATTTCGAAACCTACCGGGCAGAGGCAAAGTCTTTCCAGGGCATGGCGATTGTCCACGGTGTCGCTCGGATTCTGACCGATCAGAGCGGCTTCGCGGAGCGCTACGACGCCACAGAAGTCAGTGCCGGTACCTTCCAACTTGTAGGCCAGAGGCCGATTCTCGGCCGGGACTTCACGCCTGCCGACCAAACTCCCGGCGCCCCTGCCGTCGCCGTCCTCAGCTACGGTTTCTGGCAAAGCCGCTTCGGCAAGGACCCTGCGATCCTCGGCCGCACGGTTCGCATGAGTAATACGCCCACCATGGTGATCGGCGTGATGCCCCAAGGGTTCTCCTTCCCCCAAAAGGTCGATCTCTGGGTGCCCCTCGTCGTCACCTCCGAAGTGCGCAAGCGCGAGAACCGCGACACCTGGTTCGTCCTGGGGCGGCTCAAAGACGGCGTCAGCTTCGAAACGGCACGTGCGGAAATCGCCACGATTGCCGCGCGCCTCGCCGCCGCTTATCCGCTCACCAACCGCGATCTTCATATCACGGTGCAGAATTTCGGCGAATTCATGATCGGCCCGAACGTCGCAGCGCTGTATGGGTCGATGTGGGGCGCGGTGGGTTTCGTCCTCTTGATTGCCTGCGCTAACCTGGCGAATCTTGAGCTCGCTCGCGCCGTCGGCCGGGCGCGCGAGATTTCCCTCCGCATCGCGCTCGGTGCAGGACGCTGGCGCATCATCCGGCAGCTTCTGGTCGAAAGCGTCCTGCTCTCGTGTCTGGGCGGAGTTGGCGGCTGGTGGATTGCGAAATGGGGCGTTCGCGCCTACCAGCTTGCGATGGCGCAAAAGGCATCCTGGCTGATCCTGGATTACACGATGGACCGCACTGTGCTCGCGTACCTCATTGCGATTTCCATCGGGACCGGCATTCTTTTCGGAATCGCGCCGGCCCTGCGCCTCTCGCGGTTGCATATCAATAGCGCTCTCAAAGATGGCGGCCATGGCGCCATAAGCGGCGCACGCGGGAGACATCTTTCCTCAGTCCTAGTCACCGGAGAAATGACTCTTGCCATTGTGCTGCTCGCGGGCGCCGGCGTGATGATTCGCAGCTACCTGAAAATTCATACCGCGAACATGGGAGTCAAGGTCGCGAACCTGCTGGTGGGAACGCAACTTGGCGGATTACCTCCGGACCGGTATTCCACCCCTGAATCGCGCATTTCGTACTTCGATCGCCTTAAGGCTCAGCTCGAAGCCGTTCCGGGCGTAGAATCCGTGGCGACTGCAAGCGTGCTTCCGAGTTGGCGTTCACGGCCCCTCCCGTACGAATTGGCGGGCGAACCACCCGTCGAACCAGCGCGCCGCCCGCAAGTAGAAGTAATGGCAATCAGCCCGGGCTATTTTCGTACCATGAGTGCGGCAATCGTTTCCGGCCGCGATTTCAATAATGCCGATATCCCGCACGGGCCTCCTGTGGCGATTGTCAACCAGAAGTTCGCAAATGTCCTTTGGCCCGGAAAAGATCCTCTGGGCAGAAGGCTGCGACTCTTCGAGGGCTGGATTACGGGAACGGCGCCTGGACCATGGCTTACGGTTGTTGGTGTGGCATCAAACATCATTCAGAATGACGTTAACCGGCAGGAGTTCGGTCCCGTGATTTACCTGCCCTACCGTCAGCTAGCCGAAGGTTCCGCATGGTTCCTGGCACGCACGCGCATTCCTCCCGCCGGCCTGGTCGCGGCCTTCCGTCGCGAGCTCAGAACCGTTGATCCCGATTTGCCCATTTACGGGCCATTCCTTCTTCAAGACCGCCTGGAATTTTTCTGGAACAACCGCTTTTATGGCCTCATCTTTCTCGTCTTCGCCGCCGTCGCCCTGCTGCTGGCCTCCGTCGGCCTTTACGCAGTTATTGCGCACTCTGTCAGCCAGCGCACGCGGGAAATCGGTTTGCGGATGGCCATGGGCGCAAGCGCCGGAAATGTCCTCTTGCTTGTGTTTCGGCAAGGAATGCTTCCGTTAGCCATCGGCCTAGCGATAGGCCTCGCCGCATCGCTGGCGCTCAATCGCCTGTTCACTTCGCTGCTAGTGCAGGTTTCGCCCTCGGACCCGCTCACGCTGATGCTCACTTCGGCCGTGTTGGTTGTGGCTGCCGCGATCGGCTGCTTCATCCCCGCCCGCAGGGCAATGCGGCTAGACCCGGCCGTTGCGCTGAGACACGATTAGCCGATCCCGGCTACCACACCCGGCAAGCATTCTCCCGCACCATCGGTTGGCCCTTCTTGCAACTGAACGCCTCCCAGAACTCCGGCATGTTGGACACCACATTGTTCACGCGAAAGCGCGGCAGCGAATGAGGATTCGTCAATACCTGCGTCCGCATCAGCTCCGGCCGCACGCTGCCGCACCATTCGAAGGCGAACGCTTCGAAGAACCGCTGCCGCGGCGTTAGCCCGTCGCTCTCCTTCGCGTCCATTTTCCTGCCCTGCCGCGCCAGCGCATCCTGATAAGCCAGGAAGGCCAGATGCAAACCGCCGTTGTCCGCCGTGTCCTCCCCCTGCGTCAATTTGCCATCCTGCTTCACACCGGCCTCGGGGACCATCTGCGAGTACTCGGTTGCGATGCAGGCCCCGCGCTTCTCGTAGGAGGACGCATCCGGCGGTTGCCACCAGTCGCGCAGATTGCCCTTGGCGTCGAACTTCCGGCCCTGGTCGTCGAAACTATGAATCAGCTCGTGGCCAATAATCGAGCCTGCCGCGCCATAATTAATGGCGTCGTCCTGCATGCCGAAAAGCGGCGGCTGCAAAATGCCCGCGGGGAAATTGATCGTATTCGTTTGGGGATCTTCGTACGCATTCACCGTAGGCGGCGTCATCTGCCATTCGCTGCGGTCTACCGGCTTGCCGATTTTGGCTACCCAGCGCTCGAATTCGAATGTGGTGGCAGCTTGCCGGTCCGCCAGGTAGCTCGTGCGGCCAATACGCACACTCGAATAGTCGCGCCATCGGTCGGGGTAGCCGATTTTGTTGACCACGGCGTTCAGCTTCTCGATGGCCCGCTTCTTGGTTTCCGCCGCCATCCAATTCTGCGCCTGAATGTCTTTGGACATCTCGGTTTCGATATCCCGCACCATTTGCAATACCCGCGCCTTGCTCTCCGGTGGAAACGCTCGCGCGACGTAGACCTGCCCCAGCGCTTCTCCCAGCAGCGCATCCACCGCGCCGACACACCGTCTCCAGCGGGGCTGCAGCTTTTCGGTACCCAACAGGGTATGGCCGAAGAAATCGAAATTCTCGTTGACAAAAGCCTGGCTCAACGTGTTGGCCGAGCCATGCAGCATTTGCCAGCGCAGGTATGCCTTCCAGTGGTCCAGCGGTTCGTGTTGGAGAACGGTCTCCAGATTCTTGAAGAATTCCGGCGCGGTTACCAGATAGTGGGGCGCCGAGGGCGGCGCGTTCACCAGGGCCAGATAACGGTCCCAATCGAACGAGGGAGTTAGCGCTTTCACCTGTGCCAGACTCATTTTGTTGTTGAGGTTCTTGGGATCGCGGCGCCGTACCGCATCCATCGCGCCCTTCGCCAGCGCGGTCTCGATTTGCATGACGATCGCCGCATCTGCCTTCGCCTGGGCGGCCGGTTCCCCTGCTAACGTCAGCATCCGTTCCACGGGCTCGAGGTATTTGGCGCGGATTTGCTTCGATTTCTCGTCCTGATCGAGATAGAAACTGCGGGCCGGCAGCCCCATACCGCCCTGATCGATCTGCGCCACGTTGTGCGAGGCGTTATCGAAATCCGCTCCGCCGGAAAAACCGAACAGCGCGGCATTGGTTTCGTTATCTCCTCCCAGCCACGCCCCGGGAATGGTCTGGTGCAAGTGAGCGATCTCCACGGCCAGTTCCCGAGTGGATTTCACCGCGGCGATGCGGTCCAGTTCCGGCTTCAGCCACTCGCGCGTGTGTTGCTCGATGGTTCCCGTATCCATGCATGCGAAATAGTAGTCGCCCACTTTTTGCTCGTTGGCCGTGCGCTTCGGATCGTTGGCGGAAAGCTTCTCCAGCGTTTCCCCGAGCAGGGTCTCATTCCAAAGGCTGAGCGGACCGGTCGTATCCCACATTGGCTGATCGCCGGGAATGGGGTTGTCCGCCGTCCACTTTGAGCAGACATATTGATAGAAGTCCGTACAGGGGTTCATTTTAGGATTGGCTTCGGAGGCGCTAAAGTGGGCCAATTTCGGCAGGTCGGCGGGCGGCCGGTTGGAGGAGGCGTTTTGGGCGGCTGCCAGAAAGGGAAAGGTAGCCAAAAGCGGCGTAATTCGCGAGAGAAGCATGGACACATTCTAAGGCTTTCAGTTCTCAGCTATGGGCTTGCAGCCTTTCCCACAACGAAACCGGCGCTTCGTACGTCATATTGGCAATAGGTAAACCGGAGGTAGCGCCAATGTTGCGTGCTTTCTGCTGCGCGGCCCTTCTTCCCGTTCTGGCTTGTGGTCAAACGGAGACCAAACCGGCCTTCGAAATTGCCGATGTCCATGCGAGCCCTCCCAGCCGCATTCAGGTGATGAGAGGTCCCATGCTTGGTAACGGGCGATATGAAATCCGCCACGCAACCGTGGTGGACCTGATCCGGACGGCTTGGAGCGTTAATGCCATTCAGGTTGTGGGCGGCCCGAACTGGCTCGAAGACGACACCTTTGACTTAATTGCCAAAGTACCCGCGGGAACGACGCCGCAGGCTGCGAAGCCTATGCTCCAATCGCTGCTTCGAGATCGCTTCCAGTTAGTTGTTCACAACGACACCCGACCGCTGCCCGCCTACGCGCTGAAAGCCGGCAAGCGGCCGCAAATGAAGGCGGCGGGATCGGAAGGGCCGGGAGGGTGCCGGAATGCTCCTTTGCCGCCCCCACCGCCCGGAGGCGGACAGCAACTCGCGCCGCCGCTTTTTTCCTTCACATGCACGAATACGACAATGGCCGCGTTTGCCGAAGCGCTGCAAACCACCATTTTTTTCGCACCCCAGTATCTAAACGACCGCATGGTAGTAGACGAGACCGAACTCAAGGGCGCATGGGATTTCGATTTGAAACTCAGCCCCCGAGGCATGATCGGCCCGAACGGCCCCATGGTCGGAGTCTCGCTATTCGATGCGATCGAGAAACTCGGGCTACGGCTCGAACCGGTTGAGGCACCGCTGCCCGTGATTGTGGTGGATAGGGTGAACGAAACGCCCACGCCGAATTCGCCTAAGGTTGCGGAAGCGCTACACGAGACGCCGGCCCCGACCGAATTTGAAGTGGCTGAGGTCAAACCCACCGCACCCGATGTACGCGGCGGAGGAATTCAGATTCAACGCGGAGGGCGCGTAAACATTAAGGGTATGCCGCTGAAGTTTCTCATCGAGCAGGCATGGAATATTTCCGACGACACGCTCATCGGGGCGCCCCCGTGGATGCAAGCCGATCGGTACGACATAGTCGCCAAAGCTGACGTTGACGGTGCAGGCCTGGATATCGATGCAATGTAGACGATGGTCCGCGCGCTGCTGATCGAGCGATTCAAGCTGGCCGTGCACACGGAAGAACGGCCCGCCACCGCCTACACATTGGTCGCCCTCAAACCGAAGATGCAGAAATCCGACCCTGCCACTCGCACGAAATGCAAAGACGGCCCAGGGCCGGACGGCAAAGACCCAAGGGAAAAGAACCCGATGTTGTCCCGAGTCTACACGTGCCAAGGCGTCACGATGGCCCAGTTTGCGGAGAGGCTGAAGACGCTGGCGCCGGATTACATCCACTCACCGGTTCTGGACGGCACCGGTCTCGAAGGAAGATACGATTTCACCCTGGCTTTCAGTTTCAACGGCCTCGTTCAGATGGGCGGACGCGGCGGCAGAGGAGGGGACGCCGGTCCAGCAGCGCCTTCACTGCTTCCCGATCCGTCCGCGGCGGCATCGGACCCCAATGGCGCCACCACACTGTTCGAAGCGGTTGAAAGACAACTGGGGCTGAAGCTCGAAGCGCAGAAGCGACCGGTCGAAGTGCTGGTGATCGATCACGTGGAGAGGAAGCCGATCGAGAATTGAAACTCGATATCAGTACACGGACTCCAGTAGTTCCAGCACTTCTTTTTCACTGACTGGCCGGTCCACGACGCCCATGTGCTGCAACTCGCGGGTAATCGGGGCGACAATCTCGCCGACTTCCTCTCGTGGAACGCCCGCGGCGCTCAGCGTTTTGGGGACATCGAACTGAGCGATGAAGTGCTGCGTGCGGTCGGCGCATTCGAAAGCGGCCGGTTTGGGGTTGGCCGGATCGAACGGAACCTTGTAGCCTTCGGCGATGGGGCCGAAACGCTCCGGGGCGATCTCCGCCATAAAGCGCATTGAGTTCGGCAGCGTGATGCAGGAGGTCACGCCGTGCGGCACGTTCCAGCGCGGCCCGATCTGATGTCCCAGCAGATGCGAGAGTCCGAATCGGGTGTTCATGGCGCCATAAATCGAAAACCAGGCAGCCATCTGGCAATGGCCGCGGTGCGCCACGCGCACATCGCCTTCGGTGCGGATCGATGCCGGCAGGTGCTCCGTCATCAGCGCAATCGACTTGCTGGCTAGGGCATCGCTGATCGGCTGATGACGAATGGCGTAGGCGCACTCAATGGCATGATCGAGGGCGCGCATCCCTGTTGTGACCCAAAGCCAGTCCGGCGTGGAAAGCGAGAGGGCGGGATCATTGATGACCGTTCGTGGCAAGACGCGCGGATCATAGACACCGCTTTTGACGCGCGTGGTTTCGTCAGTCACACCGCCCGCCCAGGTGTATTCCGCGGCCGAGAGCGTAGTGGGGATGGCGATATGGATTAACTCGCGCTTGGGGAGCAGGCCAAAAGCCGCAACTTTACAGGAATCGATCGGGCTGCCGCCGCCGAAGCTCACCACGCAATCGGCGTTCACGCGCTCGATTTCCTGCTGCAATGCTTCTGTGGTCTTACGCGGCACATGCATCACTACGCCCGCGAACACTCCGGCGCAGCGGCCAGCCAGCGCTCCGGTCACCTGCGCCATGATCGGAAGCTCTGCTACCACGTCGGTTGTGACTACGAGCGCGCGATGCAAATCGCGCCGTTCCATCTCTTCTTTAAGAGCCGCGACCTTGCCCGGGCCGTAAATCACTCGTTCGAGACGGCTCAGATTGAATTCGCCCATCGGCGCTTGGATTGGCATGCAGTTGACCTTGGGGAACCGTCTAATTCCTCGGAAGCAATTCGCGCAGAAAAGCCCGCGCCCGGTCCAATTCATCTTCGCTCACGATATGTGGCCGGCCGTGATAAATGTGCACGCGAACCTCCGCCCCCAACTTCTCCAGAACGTGAGCGGTGTGGTGAGTCTGCTCCTCCGTGATCCAGTGGTCCGCGTCGCTTCCGGTGAGCAGCACACGCACGCCGCCCAACAAGTGCGGGGAAGCGCCGCGGTTGGTATCTGGGGGACTGATTAAAGCGCCGGTCAGCACGATGAAGTTGCCACAACGGCCGGGGCGCTCGCAAGCGTACTCCAGTGCGAGGCAAGCGCCCTGGGAGAAACCCACCATCACCAGACGTTCCGGCCCCAGCCGACCGCCTTCCGAGGCTTCCTCTACAACCCGGTCGCATTGTTCGATGGCCCGAGTAAGGAAAGGCTCGTTAGTACTTCGAGGATCGAAAAACCGGCCCGGATACCAGCTTCCCGTGTCCGCGGCGGGCGCCAGCCAGCGGATGCCCTCCACACCAAAGCTATCGGCCAACACAACCTTTTCTTCGCGAGTCCGGTCGCGCCCGTGCAGCAGAATTCCGGCCACGGCTACCTGGCCCTTCGGCGCTCCTGATTCCAGCAGAGGCGCCGAAGATTCCGCCAGCAAGCTCACCGGCCCGCGGCTTGATCCGCGTGCACGAAGTCCGCCTTGCGCTGGGAAGGCTGAACGCCACCCGGAGCCGCGGCAACCGCCGGCTGGTTGTACTCGGGGACACGTATCGGTTCGAGCATGGCCACAATCTCGTCGCGGCGGGATTCGAACCACGGCGGCAGCAGGAGCTTGGTACCGAGATTATCGAACGGCTCATCCTTAGCGAAGCCGCCAGCCGCAGTGGCCGCGCATTCCACCAGAATGCCGCCGGGGCAGCGGCAGTAGATCGAGTGGAAATACATGCGATCTTTGATCTCGGAGCAATCCGTGTATCCCAGTTCGTCGTAGATGCCCTTCTGTTCCGCAAGGGCCTCGTCGTCCGGCACGTTCAAAGCTACGTGATGCGGGCAGCCTTCGCCGAAGGTCCAGCTTCCGGCCGGGCGATCCGGCTCGTGCAGCAGCGTAATGGTCCGCTGCGCGCCGCCTTTTCCGGTCTCCAGACGATGGTAGTTGCCTTCCACGCCGCTCTCATGAAAGCCCAGGGCGTCGATGAAAAACCGCTTGGTTTCAGCGGTTTCGCGTACCGAGCAGACGACGCCGTGGAAGCCTTTAACGGAGACTTCGGTGGGGATTTCCGGGGTGCTCCAGCCCTCCCGCCTATCTTCCTTATCCTCCATGACCTCGAAATCCAGCCCGGCCGGATGGGTGAAACGGATGAAGGATTGACCGAATCGCTCCTGGATCCCGGTATTTTCGACCTTGTGGCGCTTGAGATGATCCACCCAGAAAGGCAGCGTGCCTTTGGCGACGGTGTAGGTCGTGGCCGAAATCTGTCCCGATCCTTTGCGTCCCTTGACCCGGTTGTACGGGAAGGTCGTCATCACCGAGCCGGGCTCCGCTTTTGCGTTCGCGTAATAAAGATGATAGTGGGCGTAGCGGCCATCAAACAGGATGGTCTGCTTAATCATTCGTTGCCCGACGACTTGCGTAAAAAAATCGATATCTTGTTGCGCTCCGCCCGCGCATGAGGTGACGTGGTGGAGCCCTGTGGCAGGATAATTCATCCCTTCCTCCTGGGCCGCGATTATATCAAAAGCACTTCCCGGCCCCTGTTGTTTGACTCAATTCTGATGCCCCTGCCCTGCCGGAAAGACCACCCTCGCAGCAAACGCGTGGCGAGTACCTACCGGCGAAAGCGGAGCCTACTCATCATATGAAAACCGGGTTAAGTGACGCAACGAACGGCACGTGAGTTGCACTATCCATTGCAGGAGGGGGACACCGGGATGATGATTGCGGGGGGACTTGCTTTGCTGGTGCTGATTTGCTTGCTGTTATCGATGGTGGAGACGCCGCCAGCCATCGGACGGTAGACACCGGTTGCCAGGAAGTTGACACACTGGCCCAGCACTTTTGACACGCTCAGTGCCGAGTGCGTGCAAATTCACATTTTGTACGGGCCGAGATCCTCGTTGTTCAGGCCCTCGAGCCACTTGCGGATCTCGTCATTGTTGGCTTTATCCGAAACGGTATTGGCCAGCTTTGAAGACTTCAACACACTCTCTTCGACATAGATGGGGCAATCCAGGCGCAAGGCCAATGCCAGGGCATCGCTTGGCCGCGAATCGACCGAGATGAGCTCGCCATCGCGATCCAGCCAGATCACCGCATAGAACGTATCGTCTTTCAGTTCGCTCACTACGACTTTGCGCAAGGCCGCATTAAAGCCGAGCAGCAGAGTCTTAATGAGGTCGTGAGTCATCGGCCGAGGGGTCGTAACCTTTTCGATCTCGAGAGCGATAGCGTTGGCTTCGTAAACCCCCACCCAAATCGGGAGTACGGTGTTGCCGCTAATATCCCGGAGGATGA
>DATBID010000500.1:0-18195 GCA_036557125.1 Bryobacteraceae bacterium
TCATAGCCGAGGTCCTCGGCTCGCCTGGCGATGGTTGTGATCGCTTCCGTCGTTGCCAGCGATCCGCCGTTGGGAATCGAAAAACCTATTCTCATAGAACTCGCGCCTCCAAATTTTAAGTGAAAAGGATGACCACCTTGCCCGCGCCATCGGAATGATCTCGAAGCATTTCAAATGCGGATTGCGCCTGTTCCAGCGGGAGCGCATGAGTGAACAGAAAGCGGAACCGGCCGGCCTGCTCGCTCAACAACCGCAGAGCCGTTTCCGATTCGCGGTTGGAGCGGCGAACGTTGTAAATAATGAGTTCCTTTCGCCGCGCCAGGTGCCAGTTGAACGGGCTTTCGAGTGTATGCGGAATTCCGATGACGACCAACCGGCCGCCGTTACGAGTGGTCTCGATGCACTCATTCACCGAGCTTTCTCTCGCCGCGCAATCAATGGTGACATCCACTCCCCGTCCCTTCGTATCGCGAAGGAGTTCATCGGCCGCAGAAACCGCGAGCGGGTCTATAGCGGAATCCACTCCCGCTTGAATCGCCATTTCGCGCCGATAACCAACGGGCTCGATTGCCCAGATTCTGCCGGCGCCGGACATTCTTAGAACGGCGATAGTCAGCAGGCCGATCGGTCCGGCTCCAAACACTGCGGCAGTCTCCATAGGCTGCAACGCCACAAATTTCATGGCGTGCAGCACCACCGCCAAAGGCTCGAATAGAGTTCCTTGTTCGAGCTCAACATCTCGCGGCAGCGCCAACAGATTTTCCGCGGGAAGGTTCACGTAGTCTCTTAGAAAGCCAGGAACACCCCCGGAACTCTGAAACCGGATCCGCTCGCAGATGTTATGCCGTCCGCTCACGCAGAACTCGCAGTGATAGCAATAAAGGGCCGGTTCTAAAGCCGCGCGGTCGCCGGCTGCCCAACCGGTGACCCCCTGCCCCGCTCGAACCACCACGCCGGTTGCCTCGTGCCCCAGAATTTGCGGGTACCGGCACTCCATGCCGCCGATCCCGCCGCAGGAAAAACTCAGCAGGTCGGAACCACAGATGCCTACGGCTCCGACTCGCACCTGTACTTCCCCCGCGGCCGGATCGGAAACCGCGTGAGTGGTCAGCCGGATTCTGCCAGGCTGCACCAACTCTGCGGCTCTCATGGGCAAGCGTAAAGTATATCCTGGAAACTTATGCGGACCTCAATCGTTTCCCGGCGCAGTTTCTCGAAATCCATTCTTGCCGCGCCATGGGTTCTCCGCGCGCAAGCAGTGCCGCTTAAGGCGCGAGTGAAGATCGATACCGAACGAACTATCGGCGAGATCGACCCCAAGCTATACGGCAACTTTATTGAACACCTCGGCCGCTGTATCTACGGCGGTGTGTTCGATGAAAACTCACCGCTATCCGACGCAAACGGTTTCCGGCGCGATGTTCTGGATGCGGCCAAGAAACTCCACGTGACGCTGCTGCGCTGGCCGGGCGGAAATTTTTCGTCTAACTACCATTGGCGCGACGGTATCGGCCCGCGCGATCAGCGCCCGCCGCGCCTCGAAATGGCTTGGGGCACCGTGGAGAGCAACCGCTTCGGCACGCATGACTTCCTCAATTATGTAGAGATGCTGGGAGCCGAGCCGTATATCTGCGCGAATTTGGGAACGGGCACCTGGGAAGAAGCGCAGCAGTGGGTGGAGTATTGCAACTCTGCGGAAGATACCGCGATGACGCGCCTCCGCCGGCAGAACGGGCGGCGCGATCCGTGGAAAGTCACTTACTGGGGCCTCGGCAACGAGATGGATGGTCCGTGGCAGATGGGCCATCGCACCGCTGAAGACTACGGCAAATTCGCGCTCGAAGCCGCCAAGCTGATGAAGTGGACCGACCCGAACGTCAAGTTGATCGCGGCGGGTTCTTCGAACTTCGGTCCGGGATCGGATTGGACCGGCTGGAACCGAACGGTTCTCGATTATCTGAAAGATCACGTAGATTATCTGTCCCTTCACATGTACGTGGGAAACAGCCAGAACGATTTCGGCGATTTTCTGGCGAGTTCGCTCGAGCTGGCTTCGCGTCTGAAAACGGCCGGAGGTCTGATCGATGCCGCTCTTTCCGGCACACGCAACCGGCAAATTTATATCGCGTGGGATGAGTGGAACGTGTGGTACCGGGCGCGCGGCGATCGCGAACGCGGGCGCCGCATCCTTGAAGAACACTACAATCTCGAGGATGCGTTAGTCGTCGCCACCTTCCTCAACACCTTCGTCAACCACGCGCACATCGTCAAGATCGCCAACATGGCGCAGTTGGTGAATGTCATCGCGCCCATCTTCACCAACGAAAAGGGGCTTTACCTGCAAACCATCTACTATCCCCTGCAGCTTTTTGCCAACCACACGCGCGGCAAGGCGCTCGAACTATTCGTCGACGCTCCCGTCTACAAGAGCCGGCGGTTCGATGGCATTCCTTATCTCGATACTTCCGCCGGCTTCGATAACGGCGATCTGGTGGTGAACGTGGTTAACCGGCATAAAGAGCAGGCGATTCCGACTGACTTGGAATTGGAAGACAAACAGTTCAGCGGGCCTGTACAAGTGACAGAAGTGAACGGACCGGATATCAAAGCGGAAAATAGTTTCAATGCCTCGCCCGTGAAGCCGGTCGAGCGATCCGTCCAAGCCCAAGGCAAAGCACTCCACTATAGCTTCCCGGCGCATTCGTACACAATGATTCGCGCGAAGCTGGCGTAGTGGGACGCTCCCTGACGGTCGCGGCTCGGAAAAGCCAACTATTTTGAGATGGTGAGTGGGGGCAGGCGCTTTCGCCTGCCAACCGCGCGAAGCACGGAGAGTTTCCGAGCCGCGACCGTCAGGGAGCGGCATGCCGTCACGTTATTTCTGGCCGTAGTACGCTTTCGGGCCGTGCTTACGAAAAAAATGTTTGTCGCGCAGTGCAGCCGTAAGCGGCACTGCCGCCGGATTGATCGTCAGCGTCTGCCATGCCATGGCAGCCAACTCTTCCACAATCACGGCGCTGTGAACCGCATCGGCCGCGGATTTGCCCCAGCAGAATGGCGCATGGCCCGCGACTAAAGCGGCCGGGCAACCCAGCGGATCGCGTCCATCGAGTAATCGGACAATCGCGGCGCCGGTATTGGCTTCGTAATCGGACTGGATCTCTTCGGGGCCGAGCGCTGCTGTCACCGGCACCGATCCGCAGAAATAATCCGCATGCGTGGTGCCGAAGCACGGGATCTCGCGGCACGCTTGCGCCCAGGCAGTGGCGTGGCGCGAATGAGTATGCGCCACGCCGCCGATCGAAGGAAAAGCGCGGTACAACGCCGCATGAGTGGGCAAATCGGAAGAAGGACGCAGCGACCCTTCTACGATCCGCCCCTCGAGATCCGTAATCACCATGTCCGCCGGCCGCAGTTTCTCATACGGAACGCCGCTCGGTTTGATGACGAGAAGGCCCTCTTCGCGCGAGACGCCGCTGGCATTGCCGAACGTGTACATCACCAGCCTGCGCCGCACCAGTTCCAGATGGGCTTCGTAAACTTCAGTCCGCAGCGCTTCCAGCAATCGATCCTCCCTCAACACCTCCCTCAGCAGATGCCGCAACCCGGCGCAACTCGGGCAATACATCTCCGATCGCGACGGGCTCCGCCTCGCGCCGGCCCAGTGCGAAATACAGCTTGCGAAACAGCGGGTAAAGCCGCGCATACACCGCCACCGCATCCGGTTGGGGTTTCACCGTGAAGTAGCCCGGGCAAAGGGCGTTCTGTGCTTCCTCGATCGTTCGGAACGCGCCCGCGGCCAGAAACGCGAAGATGGCCGAGCCAAGGCTGGTCACATCGCCTTTCGGCACCAGGATCGGTTTATCCATCACGTTGGCGTATACCTGGTTGAGCACCGGATTCCGCTGTGGCACGCCGCCGCCGTTGATGATGCGGCGGATCGGCACGCCGTGTTCCTCCATACGCTCCAGAATCACGCGCGTATGAAATGCCGTGCCTTCGATGGCGGCAAAGAGTTCGTCCTGGGCCGTATGCGTCAGCCGCCAACCCAAAGTCACGCCGCCCAATTCCGCATTGACCAGCACGGTGCGATCGCCGTTGTCCCAGGTCAAACGCAAGAGACCGGTCTGGCCGGCGCGGTAGCCATCCAGCCCTTGAGACAATCCGGCAACCGTCGTGGCGGCGCGCCGCGCGATCGCTTCGAAAATATCGCCGGTTGCGGACAAGCCCGCCTCAATGCCGATGCGCGCCGGATCGATCGATCCCGGAACTACGCCGCAAACACCCGGAATCAGTTCGGGCTTTTCGCCGATCGCCATAATACAGGTCGAGGTGCCCACCACATTGACCACATCGCCCAGCCGCACTCCGGCGCCAATCGCGTCCCAATGCGCATCGAACGCGCCCACGGGTAAAGGAATGCCCGAGCGCAATCCGAGTTTCTGCGCCCAACCCGCGCACAGCCGGCCGGCGATCTGATCCGAAGTGGCGTAGCGCCCGTCCATTTTCGCGCGAACACCAGCCAGGAGGGGATCAACACCCACCAGAAATTCTTCCGGCGGCAGGCCACCGAGTTCCGCATTCCACATCCACTTGTGGCCCATGGCGCATATGCTGCGCGGAACCATGGCCGGGTCGGTAATCCCGCAGAGCGTCGCCGTCACCATGTCGCAATGTTCCAGGGCGGTGGAGAATCGCGCGCGCTTCTCTGGATTGTGGCGCAGCCAGTGCAAGAGCTTGGCGAACCCCCATTCGGAGGAATAAACTCCGCCGCACCACTGGATGGCCTCCAGACCCCGGGCCTTTGCGGCGGCGGTAATTTCGGCGGCTTCCTTCCAGGCGCGGTGGTCGCACCAGAGATAGTAATCGTCCAGCGGCTGGAGATGCGCATCCACCGGGATTACGCTGGAACCGGTGGTGTCGACGGCCATCGCTTCCACCGCATCGCCCTTAATCCCGGCATTCACCAGCGCGGCGCACATCGCTTCCGCCAGCGCCCGCATGTGCTCCGCGTGACTCTGCGTAGCATGATCCGGATCTTCGCGCTTGCGGACCAATGCGTACCCCGCAGTGCCCGCTCCCAGCCGGCCATGCGCACTGTCAAAGATAGAAACCCGCACGCTCAGGGTTCCGAAATCGACGCCCGCCACAATGCTCATCGGCAAGCCTCAGTACTCATCGCCGCGCCTCAATTGTGCCGGTGCACGTCCCAGCCGAGATAGCGTGCGGTGGCCTCGTGTACCGCATTGCCCACGGTCGCCAGATTTGCGGCTACATGATGTTCAAAACCCTGCTCGCAAATGTAGCGCAGCAATTCCTGCATCCGCGGAATACGAACCACGCCGGCGCCTCCGAAAGTATCGAGCGGGTCGCTCGTGAACTCGCCCTCGCCTACGTAGCCGCGGATCGTGCCCTCACGATCGTTCGTCGAAAATCGCGCAAAACTCATGGGCGCGGCCTTCACCCGCCCGACACAGGTGCCGTAGGTGTTCTCTTTGCCCACCGTTCCGGCAATGATCTGCTGGAAATCCATGCGGACGTCGCTAAAGAAATGTTTGGGCAGGTTGCTGCAATGGAAGCAGACGGCCTTGTCCGGATCGTCGCCGTAGTTATTGTTCCAATCGAGCAGCGCGCTGGGCGTTTCCGAGGCGAGCCGCAGAGCGTGCATTCCCACCACCCCGCAGATATCCACCTCGCACGCGCTCGAAAGCAAATTGTCGCTCATCATGCTCATCACGGTGCAAGGCACCACGCCGAAAAACTCCTCGAGAGACGTCCAGCACTGGACCGCGCTGATCTGGCAATCGGTCTGCCGCATCCATTCTTCGATCACCGCGCCCAGTTTGGCCATCTTGAGCAGCGCTTCCGCAGGCACACTCTCGCTCGGAACATACTGCCGGATCTGGTCGAGTTTGGCTTGGGCGGCGTCCGCGCCGTCGCTCATCCTTTGAATGCGGCCAAGGATCTCGGAAAGATCGATCGGCTCGACGGAGATGCCGTGGGCCTCCAGCAGCTTCTCACTGTAACGCACGGTATTGAAAGCCGCGGGCCGCGCGCCGATCGCGCCAATACGCAGTCCCCGGAAACCGCGCACCACGCGGCAAACCGCGGCGAAACGGTCCAGGTCGCAGCGGAAGATTTTGGAATCGGGCGCTTCGGTGTGCAGCGTAGTCAGCGAATACGGAATACCGTACTGCTTCAGGTTGTTGCAGGCCGACATCTTGCCGCAGAAGCTGTCGCGGCGGTCGCGAATGGTCATTTTGGCCGGCATATCCGGCGTGGCCTGCACCAGCACCGGAACACGCAGGTCCGCCATGCGCAGCGTATCGGCAATCGCCCGTTCGTCGCCGAAGTTCGGCAGAGTGACGATCACTCCATCAATCGAACTATTATGTTTCCGGAACAGCCCGGCGCAGCGGGCCGCTTCGGCGCGCGTTTCTACCGCGCCGAATTTCGTGTCCTCCGGGTCCGGCGCAACCACCCCGTAGCCCGCCCTTTCCAGAGCCGAAATCATCTCTTCCCGGCCGCTTTTGGCCAGGTGGTCGGGGAAAAACCCCCGGTTGCCGACGATCACGCCAAATATGATCCGGCTCTGATTGGAAGCCATTAGAATTTTATATTACTAGGCTGCCAAAGCCCGGAACAGCGGCGGCCCCTACTGCCTATCTTCCAGTCGCTGGATGCGCTTGTCGGCCTGGATTCTAAAGAACTCTTTGATATCGGCTTCGATGAGGCTAAGACGGCTGTTGGTGTCACTACGAAGTTCCTCGATCCGCCGGTTCAGATTGCTGTTCGTGTCGTCGATGCGTTTGTCTAGCAGGCCGAACCCGCGATGGTTCACGAGTAACGCAACAATAGCGGTAATGACGGCGGCACCCGCACTGATTGCGGCGGTCAGTACATTGTTAGTGGTAGCGTCAATCACGGCCTGATCGGGAGATAATGTCTCCTCCTTCAGTTTAGCTTGGAAAGCTACCGGAGAAGCCGGGCCGCTATTGCCGACAGCAGATCTGGCTCGAAATCAGGGCCGCCGGAGTCAATGGCGACGCCGAGGCGAAGTAGTTGCTCTGATCCAGCCGGCGGTAAAAATCGCCGGCGATTTCCGCCGCTACCGGGCCGCTTACTGGCCGTCCTCCAGTCAGCAACACCACTGCCACCAGCTTCCGGTTCCCTACATCGTTAAATGAGCCGAACCATCCCAAGTGGGCGTGGTTTTCGCTGCACGTTCCGGTCTTGCCGGCGATCGGCTCTTCCTGCCGCGCGCGGTGTGCGGTGCCGAAATCTACGGCGCCGCGCATCCCCGGTTTGATTTGCGGAATCTCCTCCTGAATATCCAGCCGCCGCTTGATCCGCGGAACGAAGTTGGCAACTTCCTGCGGGTTGCGGGGATATTGCAGGTAATACAGTGTGCCGCCGTTGGCTACGGCTGAGATCAGGGCGGCAAGCTGCAGCGGAGTCTGATCAATCTCTTCTCCAAAACTGCTCAGCATCCCTACCCCGCCATTAGCCGGCGGCGCGGAGGGGAAGTGCCCCGGCTGTTCGCCGGCAATATTCAATCCTGTCCTCTCCCCATATCCGAACAGGTGTGCATAGTAAGAAAGCCGTTCGAACCCCAGTTTTTGCCCCAAGGTCGCAAAAAAGTAGTTGTTCGAGTGCGCCAGCGCATAGGTCAGATCCATGCGCCCGCTCCCCAGCCGCAGTTTCGTTCCCGGCTCGATCACCTTTTCGCTTAGCGCGGCCAGCGCCACGGAAAGCTTAACGGTTGAGCACGGCTGATAGCCATTCCCTAACGCCAGCCTTTGATTCACGATCGAGAGAATGCGCCCCGTCATCGGGTCAATCACCACCACCGATCCGTTGTACGGACCTAGAGCTGTTACCGCCGCCCGGCGAATTTCCAAATCGTCGCCGTCCACGTAGTCGCCTTGCGTGGAATCGGCATAAGTCGGCTCCGTCCAGGGCCCCCCGCGCACCACACCGGTCAGGATGGCCGGCCTCACCACCGAGCCGCTCGTAGCAGTAGTAGTGTGGACCAGCGCCGCGCGCGCCAACGTGCGCTTGCGCCGCTTCTTGGCTTTGGTGGGCGTGGCCATCAAGCCTGACGCAAATAGTAAACCGATTAGTACAAGTGAAATGGAAAATCGAACGCTGGGAAACAGGCGGTCTTCGTGCATACTCTTCCGCGAAAGGACTACTGGGGGGAATCCAATAACAGAGCCTTTTGAATCAGGTCCGGCCGGAGCAGCCAAACTATTTGATTTTCCACTGTTTGCCTTCACTCCGTCAAGATATTTTCTATCCCTCATAGCTCTGAGGCCGTACCTCCACCTACGCTGTTCTCGTATTCAGTGGGCGGAAGCCCTGGTTTTTCGCTCTTTTTGTTGCGGCCTGCCTCTCTTCTGAACGAATCGACAGAACCGCCAAAAAGTTCAGACGCATCCGACGGGCTCCGGTAACATAAAATTAAGTAAATGCCCGGCCGGGAATTGCTGGAGTTGCAAACCGCCATTGCCGGCTGCCACCTTTGTCCTCGTCTGCGCGAGCACTGCTGCGCCATCGCCGCCACCCGCCGCCGCGCTTATCGGGATTGGGAATACTGGGGTAAACCGGTTCCCTCCTTCGGCGACCCGCGCGCCCGCGTTCTGGTCTTGGGTCTTGCCCCGGCGGCCCACGGCGCTAACCGCACCGGCCGCATGTTTACCGGCGACCGCTCCGGCGACTGGCTCTACCGCGCCCTCTACCAGACCGGTTTCGCCTCTCAGCCCACCAGCGTCTCCCGCGAAGACGGCCTCACGCTCCGCGACGTCTACATCACCGCCTCCGCCCGCTGCGCCCCGCCCGTCAATAAGCCCACACCAGAGGAGTTGCGCAAATGCCGCCCGTACCTCGAGCGCGAGCTCGACCTCCTCCCCAACCTCCGCGTGGTCGTCGCCCTCGGCCGCATTGCCTTCGAACAATACCTCCAAATCCTCAAATCACGAGGCATCATCTCCAGCCGCGCCCCCTTCGTTTTCGCACACAACCACCGGTTCAGGCCAGCGCCCGATTCGCCCGTCCTCATCAGCTCCTACCACCCGAGCCAGCAGAACACGTCAACTGGCAAACTCACCGAGAAAATGCTGTTGGCGGTATTTCGGGATGCGCGGAAAGCGGCGGGATTGTGAGCGGTCCAAATATTGCCGCTGCGCTAGGCGACTACGGCCGATTGCTACGGGCGACAAAATAAATGGTTCTTAGTCTCCAGTTTTTGCATCGTGAGAACTCGTTGAACGCGGTCAAGCTTTCCCAATTCCGGCTCCTCTCTTCAGAGGCTCTCAAGGCCTCGCTAAAGCCGGGCCAACCCGGCAGCCTGAAGGCTCGTCCGGACGGGACAGTGCTCGATGGACATCATCGGCTCTTTGTGTTGATCGAGCGAGGCGAAAACGTTCATAGTCTGCCACGGGAGATAATAGAGAAGCAGCAACATGACGCCTGACTTATTCTGGATTCCGGGCCCGTGGCGCGGCCGCTTAGCTATCGCTGCTCGGCCGAGGGGGGGTGATTGGCTGGATGACGAACTCCGCAATTGGCGCCGCGCGGGCATCGACTTTGTCATCTCGCTGCTGGAACAGGACGAGGCGGCTCAATTGGACCTGCTCGACGAGAGGCGAGCCGCCGAGGACCAAGGGATTGCTTTCATCTCGTTTCCAATTGCCGACCGCGGTGTACCCGCATCCACCGAAGCAGCTATCTCAGTGATCGGGAATATCGCCACACAGCTTGATGCAGAAAAAGTCGTCGCGGTGCATTGCCGTCAAGGTATTGGCCGATCGGGTTTGATTACTGCCGGCGTGCTCATGACCGCTGGAATCATGGCAGACGAAGCGATGCGGATCGTCAGTTCAGCCCGAGGTGTATCCATTCCGGAAACCCCCGAACAGCGCCGGTGGATCGAGCAGTTGCCGGCTCCGGCGATGGTCAGTAAGGAAACTTGAATTCCGGCGCCTTACGAGTGACGGCGCCCCCTGAACTGAAGAGACCCAAAAAGAGTGCTTAACCCTGCTTTCGAGGTCGCGGTTCCTCCGGCCGAAAGGCAGTTCGCGGCCCGGCCACCAGCGCTTCCAAAGCCCTGAGATTCTGCTGCTGGCCCATCACAATCAGATAATCGCCCCCGGAAACCGGCGTGTCGGCCGGCGGATTGAACTGCATCACGCCGTCGCTTTTGCGGATCGCCAGCACAATGACTCCGATTTCGCGTCCGAGCTGCAATTCCTGGATGGTGTGTGAGGCCGCGCTGCTCCCTTCCGAAACCGCCATTTGTTCTAAGGAAACATCCATACCGATTGCCTTCGTGGTGAAATCCAGAAATTGCACCACATGCGGACGGAGCAGAGACTGCGCCAGACGGTGGCCCGTAATGGTGTACGGCGCAAAAACGGCATCGGCCCCGGCGCGCCGCATCTTCTCTTCCGCCCCTTCCTCGGCCGCCCGCGCAGCCACGAAGATTCGCGGATTGAGCCATTTTGCCGAAAGCAGCACAAACAGGTTATCCGCATCGCTGGCCAGCGCGGCCACCAGCCCTCGCGCCCGCTCCACGCCCACCTGCCGCAGAGTCTCGTCCCGCGTCGAGTCGGCTGCCACTGCCAGTATCCCTTCCGCAATGGCGTGTTCCGCCCGCTCCGGACGAATATCCACCACCAGGAACGGCACTCCGGCATGTTTCAGCTCGGATGCCGCGCCCCGGCCAACCCGCCCGAAACCGCAAATAATGAAGTGATCTTTGAGGCTATCAATCATGCGCTGATTCCGCTTTCTCCCGATCGTTTCGCCCAATTCCAACTCGACGATGGTCTGTGTCATTACGCCGATCCCGATGAAAATGGTGGTCACGCCGAAAAAGATCAAAAACGAATTGAAAATCCGGCCCGCCCGGCTAAGCGGGTGAATCTCGCCATAGCCCACCGTGGTCATAGTGCTTAGTGTCATGTAGAAGGCATCAAATGGCGGATAGTGATCGATCAGGGTGAAGCCGATCGTCCCGATCGTCAGTGTCGCGGTAATGGAACCAAATAACAGAAGGAAGCGGCGTCCCAATCGGCTCATTGACGGCGGTCTGGAGACCAAGTATACCGATCTGCCGTTATGGCTGCCACTTCGCGGGGCGGCTTCGGCCCGCCTGTTCTTTCATCTCCACTCCATCTCTTCTTTCACCAATTCCAGCGCCTCCGCCTTGCTCCCAATCCGCCCTTCCAGTTGCGCGTCCTCCACCGCCGCCAGCATCTTCTTAAATGCGGGTCCCGGCTCATAACCCGCCTCGATCAAATCCTTCCCCGTCAGCAGCGGCTTCGGCTTAAGCTTTTCCGCCGGCAGTTCTTCGAGTTTCCGCCGCACAAATTCGTAGTTGTCTAGCCGCCCATGGCTCGCCAGGCAATCCAGCCGATGCAGCTCCAGATGCTCTTCGAACTTCGGCATCCTCAGAAACCGCTTGAGTGTGCTCTCCTTCATTCGCTCCACGTCTTTGAACCGCATGTGGTTCGCCACCAGCGCCTCGATCTGCTCCTCGTCCTCCCGCGAAAACCGCAGCCGGTTCAAAATCCCATGGGCCAGCCGCACCCCCTCCTCCACATGCCCGTCGAAGCGGATGCGCTCGGCCACGCGAAACGTCGGCGGCTTGCCCACATCGTGCAGAAGGGCCCCCCACGCCAGGGTCGGCGTGGCCCGTCCGAGCCGATCCAGCAGCAGCAGCGTGTGCACCCAGACGTCGCCCTCCGGATGAAACTCCGGCGGCTGCTCCACCCCCTTCATCGAGGCCACTTCCGGCAGCAGATCGCTCAGCAGACCGGCCGCATCCAGCAGTTGGAACCCGTGGCGCGCGCCGCCTTCGGTCAGAATGCGCACCAACTCGTCCCGCACGCGCTCCGCCGAAACCTTCAGGATCGCCGCGTGATTTCGCCGGATCGCCGCCATCGTCTCCGCCTCGATCCGGAATCCCAGCCGCGCCGCAAACCGCACCGCGCGTAGCATCCGCAAGTGGTCCTCGCGGAACCGCACCTCCGCGTCCCCGATCGCCCGCACCACTCGGGTCTCGAGATCCTCGCGGCCGCCGACGAAATCCAGCACCTCACCGCTTTCCGGATCCATCATCAGGCCGTTGATGGTGAAGTCCCGCCGGAGCACATCCTGCCGCGGGTCGTTTTCAAACTCGACGCGCGAAGGCCGCCGGCCATCGGCGTAATCATGATCGCTGCGAAAGGTCGCCACTTCCACGTGTGCCCGGCCCTCCGGTCCCCCGTCCCGCACCAGCACCACTCCGAAGTGCGCCCCCACCTGCCCCGACCCCGGAAACAATTCCAGTATTCGCTCCGGCGGCGCGTCGGTCGAAATGTCGAAGTCTTTCGGCGCTGCTCCCAATAGCAAATCGCGCACACAGCCGCCCACCAGATATGCCTGGTAGCCCGCATGCCGCAGCCTCGCCGCCACTTGGTGCGCCAGCGCTTCTGCTCCGGTCCTCATCGTTGCCCTATGCTAATATTAGCGAGCCAAACGCGATTGCCAGCGTGCGGAACACAGCGGTTCACCGGGCCCATGACGTCCCTGTGATCGAGGAGTTATTCGTGAAACTGGAGCAACGGCCTGGTGCGGTCAAGGTTGTCGTCGCCACGACCGTCATGCTGTCTTTCATTTCCTTCTGGCGGGCCGCCGCCATCGTGCTGGCCGACATGGCTTCCTCGGCCTACTACGTCGGCGGGATCGCGGAGAGCGCCATCGGAAGAGCCGCCCCGTGGTTTGTCCTCGGCATCATGCTCTTCTCCTACGCCGTCCGCGCGATTTACATCGAAAGCTGCTCGATGTACGTCCGCGGAGGCGTTTACCGTGTGGTGCACGAAGCCATGGGCGGGACGCTCGCCAAGCTGTCCATCTCCGCCCTGATGTTCGACTATGTGCTGACTGGACCGATTAGTAGCGTCAGCGCCGGCCTCTACCTCGGCGGCCTCATTAATGAATTCGGCGACCGCCTCCACATCCCGGGTCTCCACGTCAATGCGCAGTACTTCGCCGCTTTATTCGCCGTCGCCGTTACTATCTATTTCTGGCGCAAGAACATCATCGGCATCCACGAATCGAGCGAGAAGGCGTTGCGCATCATGCAGGTCACGACGGTCATGGTGGTCATCCTGATCGTCTGGTGCTTAGCCACAATTGCCACCAAAGGGGCATACCCGCTAACTATGCCGACGCCCGCCAACCTACATTTCAGCAACGATGCAGTGGGTTGGCTCAAAGGAACCGTGGCGCCTTCGATTACGGTGATCGCGATCCTAATCGGATTAGGGCATTCTCTACTCGCGATGAGCGGCTTCGAAACGCTCGCCCAAGTCTACCGCGAGGTTGCTCACCCCAAGCTGAAAAACCTCGAGCGCGCCGGCCTGGTAATCATCATCTACAGCCTGATGTTTACTTCACTGGTCTCGTTTTTCGCAATCTGGATCATTCCCGACGCGGATCGCGGCAAATTCCTGGATAACCTGATCGGGGGCCTATCCATGTACCTGATCGGCCCCATCTGGCTGCGCCTGCTCTTTCACATTTTCGTTGTACTATCCGGGACACTCATTCTGGCAGGCGCGGTAAATACCGCTATCATCGGTTCCAACGGCGTGCTTAATCGAGTGGCGGAGGACCGGGTGCTGCCCGAGTGGTTTCGCCAGCCACATCGTAAGTTCGGCACTACTTCGCGCCTAATCAACCTGGTAGTCATACTCCAACTGGTCACTATTATCATTAGTCGGGGCGATATCTTCGTGCTTGGCGAAGCCTACGCCTTTGGCGTCGTCTGGAGCTTCAGCATGAACGCTCTCTCCGTGCTGGTGCTGCGCTACAAGCAGCCCGCAAACCGTGAGTGGAAAGTCGGGTTGAATTTCCATATTCGCGGCGTGGAAATCCCGGTCGGCCTGGCGCTTACTACCCTTACGCTGTTCACATTGGCCACCATCAACGTGCTGACCAAGAAGGTCGCCACCATTTCCGGAGTCAGCTTCACCCTCGCGTTTTTCCTCGTTTTTGAACTCACCGAGCGGTACAATCGTCGGAAAAACAAGGGCCAAGCCGAAGGGGCGGAAAAGTTCCGCATCGACGCTCGCTCCGAGCTTTCCGCCGATACTGTGCAGGTACGGCCAGGAAACATCCTGGTTGCCGTACGCAATCCTAACCGCCTTCAGCACCTGGAACGTATTCTTCGCAAAACCGATATGCGCCGTCAGGATATCGTGGTTCTTTCGGTCAGACTTGTATCTACCGGCTCAGCCGAACACCCCCTGACTTCCGACCAGATGTTCGCGGACGACGAAACCGCCGTCTTCACCCGCGTCGTCTCGCTTGCCGAAAAGGCAGGCAAGCACGTCGAGTTGATGGTGGTGCCCGGCGCCGACCCTTACGAAGCAGTTGTGCAAACCGCTGCCCGCCTCCGCTCCGCCCGCATCGTCATGGGCCTCTCGCCCAAACTCACGCCTTCCGAACAAGGCGCACAGGTGGGCCGTTTTTGGGAGCAGCTTCCCGAACCGCGGCCGTCCTTATCGCTCGAAATCGTTCTCGAGAATCAAAAGGACGTCGTCTTCTTCAACCTCGGCCCGCACCCGCCCCGCCTCTGGCCCGAAGATATCGACCTTGTCCACCGCCTGTGGCTCGAACTAAGCGAGAAGGGTCCCGGCGCAAAGCTGCATCATCGAGATGTGGTTAGCGTCGCCCTGCGCCGCATGAAAGAAGACCTCGACTCCGCACGCTCCCAGGAAGTCGTCGACGACGTCGTTCGCGAGTTGGCCAGCGGCCACGATCATTCTCCAGGCGAAGATGTCAACCTCAATGGAGGTCCGGTCCGCGGCTCCAACACGCGTCACTAGCTTCAATGGGTTTATCGCTTCCCCGGCACTAGTTCGACTTTTTTCGCGTTCCCCACCGAAAAATCCGCCTCCGAAAAGCTTGCCCGCTCGATGCTTTTCAATTCCATTTTCAGAGTGGCCTCTCCACCCGAAAACGTCGTGTGCTCCACCGGGTACCCCTCAAAACCCGCCTGCGTCAAATAGTCCATCCGCCCGTTCGCAAACGGCGAGTTCGCCATCGTCGAAAGGAAACTGGATACAAATTCCCGCAGCTTCCCCAATACCTGGAAATCGGCTGCGCTGAAGTGCAGATCCTCCGGCTTGGCCGCGCACAACTCCGCCACTTTTTCCGCGCCTCGCATGCCTTCATACTTCGTGCACGCAAAGCCGTTCACCGATGCGCTTCCCTTAGCTGTATAGGTTGTGCGCTGGGTAGGTCCACCGGCCGCGCCCGCGCGCCCCATCCGCCCGCGCAGCATCTGCTCAATCCGCGCCCTCTGTTCCGGCGGCAGATTCTGCAATTGCACCTGCATCTGCGCCATCGCCCCCGATAACTGATTCAACGTCTGCTGATCCAGTTCGCGGTATTCGTTACGCGCCGGATCCAAAATCACGATCCGGCTCCGCCCGTTGTCTGTCAGGAACAAAACGGAAGTGGGAGAACCGCCGGCCAACGTATTCACTCGCAGCCGGTCCGCATCGAGCAGCATCTCCTGCTTCTGCATGCTGCCGGCTTTGACGTCCGTCACCTCCATCTGGATGCGCACCCCGCACCACACCGGCGCGAGCGCAAACAAAACTGCAACCACTCTCAGACTCTTCATCACTCTTAGCGTCTCAAAAAGTACGTCAAAATGGTAAAAGCTCTCTTGCCTGCAGGTACCAGACAGTTCTAGTGGTCTGCATCTAACATTTTCAGCGGGTTAAGAGCTGATGAGTGTAGTCGTTGGGCGGGGCTAAAATGGCCTCCGCTCAATCCCCGGTTTCTCCCTTGCCGCCAGAAAACTCGCCATTCGATGGATAGCTGTTTCCTTTCAATCGGTTAACGCGCAAGATGGCTTCAAACCCCGAACGATACCACTATGAGCACTCAGCCTGTTCAACCCAAACCTGCAATGCCGGTTGGTCTGGTGCAAATTGGCCAGTCGATCGAAGACACGATTCAACAAAGACTTGCCGAAGAGCGGGCCCGCCTCGAACAGGAAGCCGGGCTTGCCAGGCGAGAGGTGCATCATTTCAAACGGCCAGTGGAGCGACCCTTCACCAAGGAGCAGCGTGGGAAGACTACGCTGCTGTTTGGAGGCCTCACCTGGAAACATGAAAAGCTGGTGCATGGCGCGCTCGAAGGGCTCGGCTATCACGCCCAAGCCGTCCCGACACCGAACGTGCGAGCGTTTCAGACCGGCAAGGAATACGGCAACAACGGCCAGTGCAACCCGACCTACTTCACTGTGGGCAACCTGGTGCAGTACCTGCAGACCCTCGAAGAGCAGGGGCGTACCAAGCAGGAAATTATCGATAACTACGTATTCTTCACGGCGGGCGCCTGCGGTCCATGCCGCTTCGGCATGTATGAATCGGAATACCGCCTGGCCTTGCGCAATGCCGGTTTTGACGGCTTCCGCGTGCTGCTGTTCCAGCAATCGGGCGGGTTGAGCCAGTCCGATGCCGAAGCCGGCCTGGCGATGAACCTCGACTTTTTCCTCGGCATTCTCAATGCCCTCAATTGCGGCGACGTGATGAACGAGGTCGCATACGCGATCCGCCCGTATGAATTGAACGCCGGCGAAACGGACCGCGTTCTGGATGAAACCATGGACTACCTCCACGAGGTGTTCCGCAAAAAACGCCCGTGGAAGCTGGATGAGAACCTGGCGAAATTTCTCGGCGGTTTTTCGGATACGGCGGAATATCTCGGCAAATTCGTCAACCAATTGAAGGGTGACGATTACATTCCGGCGCTCGAACATTGCCGCGGACGGTTCAACGAAATTGAAATCGACCGGCTTCGCATAAAACCGATCGTCAAAATCACGGGCGAATTCTGGGCGCAGACCACGGAGGGCGATGGCAACTTCAATATGTTCGGCTTCTTGCAGCGCGAAGGCGCGCAAGTGTTGGTGGAGCCGATCGGCACGTGGATCATGTACATGATGCACCAGATGGTGCAGAAATACCGCGATTTCAAGGGGCTGGATGAAGGCGCCGTGCTGCCGCCGATCTGGAAACTGGCGCCGCGCGCCAAAATTGAATGGGAATTCCGCCAGAAACTGGCGAAGATGAAGCTCGCCGAAGCCATCTTCCGCGGCGAATATCACAAGATTGTCGACGCCCTGGGCGGCGTGGCGCATCACCTGACGGATCAATATGAATTGCAGCGGTTAGGCCACCCCTACTACAATTCGCGGGCCGCGGGCGGCGAGGGGCATCTCGAAGTGGCGAAGAATATCTATTACTCGAACAAAGATCTCGCGCACATGGTGCTTTCGCTCAAGCCTTTCGGCTGCATGCCTTCCACGCAATCCGATGGCGCGCAATCCGCCGTAGTTTCCAACTACAAAGACATGATCTACCTGCCCATCGAGACCTCCGGCGAAGGCGAAATTAATGCGCATAGCCGCGTACAGATGGCGTTGGGAGAAGCCAAAAATAAGGCGAAGAAAGAATTCGCGGAATGCCTGGAGCGCGCCGGCCTCACGCTCGACCAGTGCCGCGCTTACGTCGATGCGCATCCGGAAATGAAGCGGCCGATGTATCACGTGCCGCACACGAAGGGCGTCATCGGCGTAGCGGCTAACTTCGTGATGCACCTTGCGGAACGGATGAAAGCGGAGCGGAACTAAACCGTGCAAAAAAACTTCTTCGTCGGCATGGATGTCGGCTCGACCACGGTGAAATCCGTTGTAATCGATGCCGCCACGGACGAGATCCTCTGGCGGGACTATCAGCGGCACGACACGAAGCAGCCTGAAAAAGTTCTGGAATTTCTCAAGCGCTTTGAAACAGAAATCGAGGGATTCTCCGCCTCCGCCTCGCGCATGTTTATCACCGGCTCGGGCGGCAACGGCCTTGGAAAATTGCTCGGCGCGAAGTTCGTGCAGGAAGTAAACGCCGTCTCGCTGGCCGTGGAGCGGCTTTACCCGGAATGCGGCTCCGTCATTGAACTTGGCGGCCAGGATGCCAAAATCATCATCTTCAAGAAGGACCCCGAAACCGGCCGCAAGAAGAAAATCCCGTCGATGAACGATAAGTGCGCCGGCGGCACAGGCGCCGTTATCGACAAAATCAATGCCAAGCTGCGCATTCCCTCCGATCAGCTTTGCGAAATGGGTTATCGCGG
>DATBID010000501.1:0-5823 GCA_036557125.1 Bryobacteraceae bacterium
CCGGCCACCGAAATCATGACCGTTGGATAGTTCCGCACCGAGTTCAGGAAACCCCCGTTGTTGCCGCCGATCGTGGCCATTCCGGCCAGGAAGACCAGTTGGGTGGCGTTCCGACCATTGAGCGGCATTTCCACGACGCGCTGGTTATCGACCACGGTCCCCACACTGGTTGTGTGGGTTTCCACCATGTTGGCATCCGCCTGTACCAGGACCTGCTCCGTCACCGAGCCGACCTTCAATGCCACGTCAATGGTTGGGTTGCTATCCACCTGCAGCACAATTCCCGTCTGTGCGTACTTGGTGAACCCCTCTTTGGTCACTTCGAGAAGGTACGGGCCAATCGGGAGATCGGCGAATAGATAAGCGCCGTCTGTCCCGCTAGTAACCGTTCGCACCGCTCCGGTGGCAGTCTGGGTTGCCTTGATGCTCGCATCCGTCACCGCAGCTCCGCTGGAGTCTCGAACGGTTCCGTTGATCTGTGCATTGGATTGCCCCCAAACGGCGGCGGAACCAAACAGTAGCGCGAACAAAACTGTCTTTGTAGCGCTCATTTTCCCCTCCCTGAAGTCGGCACGACCAGGGCTAATTCGAACAAGCCCTGTAATCGCTCACCCTTACGTCGACCCCGTAGGGAGAGATGCTATTGCAATTATTGGATTGGGTCAAGCCGAGTCAGGCCTTACCCGTCAGCGTTCATCTCGTGTCTATGTAGATTATTTTCAATAGGTTCAGGCAGGGCGTCACGGTCGTGTAACCGGTGAGTCACCGGCCACTCTCACCGGTTTTGAAACAAGGGCGACGGCTCTCATCCGCGTCCGGGCCCGCGGTAGGTGATCGCTTCGGTGGGGCAAAACGCGGTATGTATCCGGTGAGTCACCGCGCCATAGGCCTTGCGGAAGCGTTCACGAAGCGGTTTCCCACTTGTTTTTGTGTACGGAACTGCCAGCAGGGTCTTGGTCAGCCACCTTGCGCGGCGCATCTTGGGGATGTTAAGTTGCGCGCGATAACACCGGTGACTCACCTCGATTTTCGTGACAAGTTTTCGAGCCAACTGGATAATTCTATTGACCATAGGCTTAACGGCCAGCCGAGGGGACATAACCTTAATGAAACATCTGGCGGGCACCGGTTTCCTGGTGCTGTTCGCATCCACAGTCGTTATCGCGCAATCCGGCCCGGTGCCGGCTTCCTCGCAACGCGAAGTTCTGGATAAATATTGCGTTTCCTGTCATAACTCCAAGCTCAAGACCGGCGGGTTGGCGCTGGATCAGTTCGACCTGAGCAAGATCGGGCAGAACGCAGAAACCGGCGAAAAGATCGTGCGCAAGCTCCGCGCCGGGATGATGCCGCCGCTCGGCGTCCGCCGCCCCGACCCGGCTACATACCAAGCCTTGATTGAGTCGCTCGAAGCCGCCCTCGACCGCGCCGCGGCGGCGAATCCCAAGTTCGTACCTCCCGGCGTGCATCGGGCCAATCGGGCGGAATATGCCAACTCCATCCGCGACGTACTGGGACTGGAAATCGAGCCCGCCGAGTTTCTGCCAGTGGACGATTCCAGCTACGGTTTCGATAACGTCGCCAGCAGCCTGGGTGTCTCGCCGGCTCTGGTGGAAGGATACATGTCGGCCTCGGCCAAGATCACCCGCCTAGCGCTTGGCCACGAGACGGCTCCCAGCCAGAAGAAGTTCATCGCACCCCAGGACTACTCGCAGGAAGGCCACATCGAAGGCCTGCCGATGGGCACTCGCGGCGGAATGTTGATCAATTACAACTTCCCGGCCGATGGCGAGTATGTCATCTCCTGGTTCCCGGTGCGCGGCAATACCGGCGAACTCTACGGCTCCGAGCGCAAGGATGAGCACCTTGAAGTCCTCCTTGACGGCCAGCGGATCAATCTCTTCGACATTGCCAAAATCCCGAACGGCACCGACAACGACAAGAACGACACCCGCATCAAGGTGAAAGCGGGCATGCACAAGGTCGGACTGGCGTTTCAGAACGCGACCGACATTCCGATGGATGACTTGAATCAGCATTACTTGCGGAGCGTGCTGGATACCAACCCGATTCCGGGCTACATCTTTTCGCCGCAGGTGAGCCAGGTGATCATTATGGGTCCGTATAACGGTACCCGTCCCGCCGATACTCCCAGTCGCCGCAAGATCCTGATCTGCCAGCCGGCAGGGGACAGCGAGGAAGTCGGCTGCGCCAAGAAGATCATTGCGTCGATCGCCGCGAAGGCGTACCGCCGTCCCGTCACCGACGGAGACGTGGAGAGCCTCTTGAGTCTCTATCAGAAGGGCCGCAACAAGGGCGCCTTCGAGGATGGAATCGAGCTGGCGTTGGAATACATCCTGGCCGACCCCGAATTTATTTTCCGCGGAGAGGCCGATCCGCAAAACGCCAAGCCGGGGCAGCCGTATCGGATCAGCGATCTCGAACTCGCCTCCCGTCTCGCGTTCTTCCTGTGGAGCGGACCACCGGACGCCGAACTGATCAGCATCGCCAGCCAGGGAAAGTTGAAAGATCCGAAGGTTCTCGAGCTGCAAACCCGCCGCATGCTGGGGGATGCCCGTTCGCACGAACTGGTGAAGAACTTCGCCGGGCAGTGGCTGCAGCTTCGCAATCTGCCCAGCACCGCGCCCATCACGCAGATGTTTCCCGATTTCGACGACAATCTGCGTCAGGCATTTCGTACCGAAACGGAAATGTTCTTCGAGAGCATCTTGCGCGAGGACCGCAGTGTGGTCAATCTGCTCGATGCGGACTACACCTATGTGAACGAGCGGCTGGCGCGGCATTATGGCATCCCGAATGTGTACGGAAGCCAGTTCCGCCGCGTGAAGCTTGCCGGCAATCTGGATGTCCGCCGCGGACTTTTGGGCAAAGGCGCGATCGAGCTGGTTACTTCGGAGCCCGACCGGACCTCTCCGGTACAGCGCGGCAAGTGGGTGCTCATGAACCTGCTCGGAATCATTCCGCCGGATCCGCCGCCCAACGTGCCGCCGCTGCGCCAGAGCGACAAGATGGCGAATGGCCAGCCGGTGCCGCTCGAGATTTCCATGCGCCAGCGCATGGAAGAGCACCGTGCCAACGCTGCCTGTGCGAGCTGCCACAAGATGATGGACCCCATCGGGTTCACGCTCGAGAACTTCGACGCAGTCGGCAAGTGGCGCACTATCGAGTTCGGGAAGAAGCTGGATGTGGCCGGGCAGTTGAGCGACGGTTCCAAAGTGGATGGCCCTGCCGGCCTGCGCGAAGGTCTGATCCGATATTCGCCACAGTTCGTCCGGGTGGTAACAGAGAAGCTGCTGACTTATGCCTTGGGCCGCGGCGCGGAATACTACGATTTGCCGACGGTTCGTTCCGTGGTCCGTGAAGCGGCGCCGGGCAACTATAAGCTGACGTCGCTGATTGTCGGGATTGTGAAAAGTGCGCCCTTCCAAATGAACATGAAGGTGGAAGAGGCCAATGCTCCGCGCCAGACCGCCAGTCTGGCAGCCGGGGACGGAAAGATTTCGAAATAGGCAGGAACCTGTAAGGAGGCCGGATAACGTGTTCGTCACCAGGAAACACATCGATCGCCGCGCATTTCTGCGTGGAGTAGGTGTTACGCTTTCATTGCCATTGCTCGATTCGATGGTGCCCGCTTTGTCGCCGCTGAAGGCCGCGGTCGCCCCGAAGACGCGCTTCTTGGCGGTCTTTTCTCCCCACGGCTGGTCTCCGACTTACTGGGCGGATGGCCGTCCCGATATCGCTCCCACCGAGGGCCGGAACATCGGTCTGGGATTCATTCACAAACCGCTGGCCCCCTGGCAGGACAAGCTCACCATCGTGAGCGGCCTGGACGCCACTTCCTCCATGCCGCCTCCCGGATCAAGCGGCGGCGACCACTCCCGCGCTTCGGCCACCTTCACCGGAGTTGCTCCGAAGAAGACCGCCGGCGCCGATATCTACTCCGGAACCAGCGTCGATCAGATCATCGCGCAGAAATACGGGCAGGAAACGCTGCTCCCCTCCATCCAGCTGGCTATCGAAGACCCCGGCGCCAACACGGGAATCTGCGGATGGGGCTATAGCTGCGCCTATTCGAACTCGATCTCCTGGGCCTCGCCCACCAAGCCGCTGCCTCACGAGATCAACCCCATGGTGGTCTTCGAACATTTGTTCGGAGACGGCAGCACTGCCCAGGAGCGCGTGGCACGACGCCAGGATACTGGGAGCATCCTTGATGCGGTGACCGCCAAGCTGACCCGGTTCCAGAGGACCCTGCCCGCTGCCGATCGCAGCCGGCTCAACGATTACCTGGACGCAATCCGTGAAATGGAACGTCGGCTGCAGATCGCGGCCAAGCGCTCGGCTGAGGCGCCCTCGCTCGATGTGCCCTTCGGTGTTCCGGACTCCTTCGACGAACACATCAAGCTCCACTTCGATCTCACCGCTTTGGCATTCCAGGGCGATATTACGCGCGTGGGCTCGCTGATGTTCGCGCGCGATGTAAGCCTGCGCAGCTATCCCGAATCGACCGTCACCACGGCCAACCACCCGGCTTCACACCACGGCGAAGACCCCAAGCGCCGCGAGGACTGGGCCAAGATCAACCAGTACCACATGAAATGTTTCGCCCGCTTCCTCAAGAAGCTCGAAGACACGAAGGAAGGCGACAGCAACCTGCTCGAGAATACTCTCGTGGCCTGGGGAAGCAACATGGGCAACGCGAACCAGCACAGCCACGTGAACGTCGGCTACCTGTTTATGGGCGGCGCATCCGGCCGGCACAAAGGCAAGCTCAACGTGAAGAGCTCCGGGCCCACCGCGAACGCCCTTCTGACTACCTTGCGTCTGATGGGCATCGAGAAAGACAGCATTGGCGACAGCACCGGCGCTATCACCATTTAGTGAGGAGATCGACTATGAGACGAATGATGAACGGATGCTGTCTGTTTCTCCTTTCGGCTGTAGCCGCCCTCGCAGCGACCAGCGACGTCGCCGATGCCGTCATGAACAAAGATCAGGAGCAGGTGCGAGCTCTCCTGCAGAAGAAAGCTGACGTCCAAGCTCCGCAGGCGGACGGCACGACGGCGTTGCAGTGGGCCGTGCGTCAGGATGACTTTGGCGTGGTGGAGCTGTTGATCCGCGCGGGCGCGGATGCCAATGCCGCCAATCACGACGGGGCGACCGCGCTCTATCTGGCCTGCCTCAACGGCAGTGCCCGCATGGTAGAGACGCTTCTCAAGGCGGGCGTCAATCCCAACGCTACCTTTCTCATGCACGGCGAAACCGCGCTTATGGAGGCGGCCCGCACCGGCAGCGTGGACGCGGTGAAAGTGCTGCTCGATCACGGAGCCCAGGTCAATGCCAAGGAAACCCTTCGTGGAACGACCTCGCTGATGTGGGCTGCCGAACAGAATCACCCGGACGTGATCCGCCTGCTCGTGGATCATGGCGCCGACGTCAGTGTGCAGTCCGTCGTGAATGAACCGAAGAAGCGCTACGGCGTCAACTATAAGGGGACCGAAGCCAAAACCGGAGGACTGACCGCGCTGATTCTGGCGGCGCGCGAAGGGGGCCTCCCGTCGGTCGACGCCCTGGTTGCGGCCAAAGCCAATGTCAACCAGCCCAGCGGCGATGGCAGCACGGCAATGCTGGTGGCGATCCAGAACGGCCACTACGATGTCGCGACCTATCTGCTCAATCATGCCGCCGATCCCAACCTGGCGAACGAAAAAGGCTGGAACCCGCTGTATCTTGCGGTGAAGCACCGCAACATCGAAACCGGAACCATCCCGGTTCCGAATTCCGATCAGGCGATGGATTTCATCA
>DATBID010000502.1:0-8033 GCA_036557125.1 Bryobacteraceae bacterium
GGCCCGCACGTCTTGCAGGTGCGAGCATGTGCCTGGAAACGGTCGAGTCCGGCCCCGCTGAGGACGCCGTCAAGCGTATCCGAAAGGAGCAGGTCGAACTCGTGGCACTGCATTCCGTTACTGGTGTGGTCTGGCATCACATCACCTGCCTATAGGTACGTTGGAGCAGGCGCGCAAGTTCCGCACGCCCTCTATTTATTCTTGATTTCACGGTGCCCTCCGGAACCCTCAAAACGGTGGCAATTTCCTTGTAATCCATATCCTGTAAGTCCCTTAGAATCACTGCTTCCCGAAGCTCAGGGGATAATTTGCCCAAGGCCTCGTGCACGGCTTCCGAGACCTCCCGTTGGCGGACCCGGGCGTCGGGCGGGGCCGATTGATCGGGTATCTGCTCACGGAGCGGCTGGGCATCTTCGTGCTCAGAGGTGATGGTGTCTATGGAGTCGGTCATCCGGTCGTGTTTGGTTTTCCGGAAATGATCGACCAGCAGGTTTCGAGTGATGGTCGTCACCCAGGTCACAAAAGCACCCTTCGAGGGGTCGTAGCTCGGAAGCGTGCGGTACATCTTGATGAAGACATCCTGCGTAAGGTCCTGGGCATCATCTGCCGTGCCGGCGAAGCGGTAGCAGATGTTGTATATCCTGCGGTTATAGGTCTGCACGATCTCCTCCCAGGCGGCGGCGTCCCCGGCCATACAGCGCCGGACCAGCATCGCGACGACCTGGACGTCTTCCACTTTCGCTCCCCGGAGAAGTGCGACTTCTAACTGAGACTGGGGTTTGGATCAGTGAGACCGCTCCAAACTCACCCACATGACAGTACGTCATGGAAGGCCATGAAGTTCGTGGCCGACTGTAAGTCTGTGGGAACACGGCATTGTAGCAGCGAGTGGAAACGGACTCAGTGAATCTACGCGAATCACAGTAGGCAGTACGATGCCTTGGTCCAGCATCCAAAGTAAGCTTGGAAGCCCTCGGGCCAGGCGATAGCGTGAAAGATTAAAAAGCGGTAGATCGAAACAGAACTTGGGTACGGGCTGTTTTGCCCGGAAAAGGGTCAGCGATGAACAAAAACTTTTCGGAAAGTTTTATACGTTCGAAGCAGTACTGGAAAGTATTCTGTGCGATTGCTGTAGTTGCGCTGTTCTCCGCAGTTTTTTCGCAAATCGTGCTAGCGCAGGATCAGGATCAAGACGATCCTCCCGGGCGTGTCGCTCGGCTTGGACACATGGAGGGCTCGGTCTCGTTTCAGCCCGCCGGAGAATCGGAGTGGGTCGAAGCCGTCCAAAATCGGCCGATGACCACCGGAGACAAACTCTGGGCTGATCGTGACTCGCGAGCAGAAGTACAGCTTGGATCGTCCACCATCGATCTTGCTCCCAATACAGGTTTTTCGTTTCTCAACCTCGACGATCGCACTGTACAAATCCAACTCAGCGCCGGGACCGTTAACGTTCGCGTGTACGAATTGGACCGCGATACCGACTACGAAATCGACACCCCCAACCAGGCGTTCGTGATTGAGCAGCCGGGACGCTATCGCGTCGAATCGTCGGAAAACGGTGATTACACCGTTGTGACGATCCGAGAGGGAGAAGGACAATCGACCGGCAATGGACAGAGCTACACGATCCACCAGGGGCAGCGGGTTACGTTTCGGGGAACGAATTCTCTAAACGCGGAAGTCGACCAGATTGGTGATCAAGACCAATTCGATCGCTGGAGCTATGACCGCGAGCGACGGTACGAAGACTCACCGTCAGCCCGGTATTGTTCGCGCCAGGTAGTGGGATTCGAAGATCTCGATGAGTATGGTTCGTGGGGACCTGCACCTGACTACGGATATGTCTGGTATCCGCGAGTAGCGGCCGGTTGGGCTCCGTACCACGACGGACATTGGGCGTGGATTGATCCTTGGGGATGGACGTGGGTTGACGATGCCAGCTGGGGTTATGCGCCTTTCCATTACGGGCGCTGGGTGTATGTCGGGAGCCGTTGGGGTTGGGTGCCCGGCCCGCGCGAGGTTCGTCCCGTGTACGCTCCTGCTCTTGTAGCTTTCGTGGGTGGAGTTGGAGTCGGAGTCGGTGGCAACGTCGCGTGGTTCCCACTGGGCCCGCGTGAAGTGTACGTTCCCTCGTATCGCGTGAGCCGTGGATATGTAAATCGGGTCAACGTCACGAATACTACGGTGAACGTCACCCAGGTGACGAACGTCTACAACACTACGATCGTCAACAACAACACCACAATTAATAACGTAAGATACGTGAACCGAGACGTTCGGGGAGCTGTGACCGCTGTTCCGCAGCATGCCTTCGCTACGGCTCAGCCCGTGGGGCGTACCGCCGTGGCGGTGGATCAGAGCCAGCTTCGCCGGAGTCCAGTGATGACGCGGGCCGCGGTTCCTCCCGCGCAACAAGCAGTGCTGGGAGTGCACGCGAACACCGCAAACCGGGTAGCCGCTCCTCCACAGACGGTCGTGAGCCGGCCCGTAATTGCGAAGAACACTCCGCCACCGGCACCACCATCGTTCGCTGCTAGGCAGCAAGTGCTCCAACGAAATCCGGGAGTGCCCCTCGCGCGCCCACAATTGCAGCAGATGCGCGCCGCGAATCCGCCTGCATCCGCACCGCGAGTGGTGACTGCCCCTCCAGCAAAGCCAGAGCCATTGCCTGAAGCCAGGAATCGTCCGGGGAATCCACCAAACGCGAGGCCGGGAAATCCGCCTGCAAATGGACGGCCTGGGATGAATACACCGGCGGGACGGCCAGAGCCGGCAAATCCCGGCGCGCCGAATAATCGGCCGGAACCGAACCAACCCGGGAATCGTCCACAACCGAATCAGCCGGAAGCAAACCAACCGGCGAATCGTCCACAACCGAATCAGCCAGAGAATCGTCCGCAGCCTGGGACTAATCGTCCATTCGAGCCGCCGGCACGCAACGATCGTCCGCCATCTGCTCAACCGAATAATCGGCCGGAGCCGAATCAGCCGAACAACAGACCACAGCCGAACCAACCGCAACCGAATCGGCCGGAAGCGAACCGACCGGAACCGAATCAACCGCAGCCGAATCGGCCGGAAGCGAACCAGCCCAATCCGAGCTATCGTCCTCAGCCGAATCAGCCGTCTCCAAATAACCGGCCGGACAACCGTCCCGCAGAGCCGCCGGCGCGCAATGAGCGACCGCCCGCTGCGCAGCCGAACCGTCAGGAGCCGAATAACGCGCCGCCGGCTTACAACCGTCCGGACATGAATCGTCCGGCAGAGCCGCCCGCGCGGGAAGAGCATCCTTCGATGGCGCCGCCCAACGCTCCGCCAGCGAATCGTCCAGAATCAAATCAGCCACGGCCGGAGACGAACCATCCTCCGCAGCGGAATGAATCCGCGCCGCCTCCGCGGAACGAACCAGCTCCGCGACCGCAACCTGCACCGCAAAGCGAGCGGCCGCAAGCGCATCCGCCGGCTGAGAGCAGACCGGCACCGCCGCCGCAGCGTGAGCCAAATCATCCGCAGAAGCAGGACGACAAACATAAGCCGCAGTAGACGGCTAAACCGTTCCAGAAGTGAAAGGCATCCTGAATTTCAGGATGCCTTTTCATTTGATTGCGTCAACGCGGTGCTACCATGAATGTGGATCGAAATACCTTTGCAGAGGTGTTTATGATTCCTCTCTCCACGGTTGTTCTGGGCGGTTTCACCTTTACATCCAACTCGCGCGGATTCGAGCTCAAACAGGGTGATCGATTGGTGGCCACACTGAACCGTCCTCGTATATGGTCATCCGAATTTATTGCCGCTATGGCAGGCGAGGATTGGATCATTCATCGCTCTGGCTTCTGGGGCAACAAGGGCGAAGTTCTGGATGCGGCCTCACAGCGGCAGATTGCAGTATTCAAGTTCGGTTGGGGCGGCCAGGGGGATCTGGTGTTTGCCGATGGCCAGAAGTTCTTTGTGGTAACGCGTGGATGCTGGCATCCAGTGTGGACCGTGACAACCGAACTGGGAGAGCCTGTGTTCCAGTTGCATACACGGGAGAAATCCGTTGAGTTGCACAATGTTACGCAGGTGTCAGAGAGCCGGCTATCACTCCTGGTCCTGTTCACGCTTTATCGCGTGCGGCAGGCAGAAGAAGCGTCCGACGTAGCCGCCGCAGTCGCATCGTGATGGCTGATCCGCCTCGGCGCGGCGCTTCCGTAGGCGCCAACGATCAGTGTTGGCCAATCAGAAGCGATGGCAATGGATCCAAACTAGTCGCTGGTAAAGTAATCCACGGTCACCGGATTCTCGAACAGCGAATAATCACGTGTGACCACCGTAATACCGCTCTCTGTCACGAAATATCGCTGGCGGTCGGCTTCGGTGTCATAGCCAATCGTGGTCCCTTCAGGGATGTGTACGTCTCGGTCGAGAATGGCTTTGCGGATACGGCAGCGACGGCCGACGCTGACGTGCGAAAACAGGATCGACTGATCGACTTCGGAATACGAGTTGATGCGGACATCGGGCGAAAGAACGGAATTCTTCACCGCGCCGCCGGAAACGATGCAGCCGTTTGAAACAATGGAATCGAGAGCGGTTCCTGTCCGCCCCGCCTCGGCGAAAACGAATTTTGCCGGCGGATACTGCCGCTGATGCGTGCGGATCGGCCACTCTTCGTCATATAGATTAAAAATGGGCGACACGGAAACCACGTCCATATTCGCCTCGTAATACGCCTCGAGGGTTCCCACATCACGCCAGTAGAGGGCTTGTTTCTTGTTTTCGTCGACGAAGTCGTAGGCGTACACGCGATAGTCGTCGACCATCTTGGGCAGAATATCCTTGCCGAAGTCGTGACTTGACTCGGGGCTCTCTGCGTCTTTGAGCAGCACCGGGATCAGAACATCGGCGTTGAAGAGGTAAACGCCCATGGACGCGGCAACCTTGTTCGGATTCAGCGGCGAGCGCAACGTGGTGGTCTTGGGCTTTTCCTGAAACCCGTTAATGTGCCCATCCTTGCTAACGTCCACCACGCCGAACTGATACGTTTGGTCGGGATCAACCTGAATGGTAGCGAGTGTAATATCAGCGGCCGAATCCAGATGCTGCTTCAGCATCTTGCCGTAATTCATCTTGTAGATGTGATCGCCGGAAAGAATCAGAACGTGCTTCGGTTGTTCGGACCCGATCGAATAGATGTTCTGGTAAACCGCGTCCGCCGTGCCCTGATACCACTGATCGCTCACGCGTCTCATGGGGGGTAACACTTCCATAAACTCGCCCACTTCGCGCCCAAGAATGTTCCAGCCCTCACGGATATGGCGGTTGAGAGAGAGAGCTTTGTACTGGGTGAGGATATAAACGCGGCGCAACTCCGAGTTCAAGCAATTGGAGAGGGTGACGTCGATAATGCGGTAGATTCCACCGAAGGTAACTGCGGGCTTTGCCCGATCTCGAGTGAGAGGATAAAGCCTTTCGCCGGCTCCACCGGCTAACAGAACCCCGAGAGTGTCCTTCATACGCAACCCTCAGACTCCGCCGCACTCTGGCCAAAAACGATTGGGAGTGGCACGTGCGGAGGGAAAAAACAGTTGATGGTAGCACAAATGATCAGGTTGCCGGAGAGCGCAGAGGGGAGGCAATTTCGTATATTCTTCGAGAACCGGGAGGAAAAATTGGGGGAACAACGACGAGTTCAGCGGCAGGATTCCGAAAGAGGTGTGGAAAATTTTCGAGAAAACAAGGTGCTCGGTGTGAACCAGGAAATTACCCGGCGCGATTTCCTGAATGCAGCACTTGTGGGCTCCGGTGCCTTACTCCTGGAGCCTCTTTCACCTGCGGACTGGTTGAACCAGAACACTCCCGGCCCCTCGGACGAATGGACTGGCTATGGCGGTGTAGGCGACTACGCGAATTCCAATGGCAACACTCAGGCGGTGCTTGAAGCCGGCCATCGAATCCGTGACGCAGAGTTTGAGAACCTTCCGGAGAATCCTGTCGAGACCGGGGAAGTCTACGACTGCGTCATCGTCGGCGGGGGAATTAGCGGGCTCGCGGCGGCGCTCATCTTTCATCGCAATGCCGGCGAGGGGAAAACCTGCCTGGTGCTCGACAACCATCCGGTGTTCGGGGGCGAGGCCAAACGGAACGAGTTTATCGTAGACGGCCATCGCTTAGTCGGACATCAAGGTTCGGCATTATTTCAGGTGAACTATCCCCACAGCTTTATTGAGCGTTTCTACCAATCGATCGGCTTGAAAGTGCCGCGCCTCGAATATCAGAAGTGAGGCAGTTCCGATCCCGAGATGCAGCTGCCCACGACTCCGTACATAGGCGGGGCGCCTTACGGTTTTTACTTCGGTTCCAAATTCGGTCAAGCCAAAGGAGTGTGGCTGTCGGATCCATGGGGCAAGAAATTAGAAGGAGCCCCCATTTCTGCTAAGGCGCGCGAGGAATTGCTGCGCACTCAATCTCCAGTTTCGGCAGACCAAGTTCCGAAATACAGAGGAGACGCCATTTCGCGAAGGCTCGATACCATCACGCTCGAGGAGCACGTGATGGAGAAGTATCGCATCACCCGTGAAACGGTCCGGACTTTTCTCACGCCGGATGAGGGAGGGGGATTCGGCCTCGGTCCAGACGCGCTCTCTGGATACACGGCCTATGCGTTCGACGCGTTTGGGCCTACGCTGGACGAGGGGAATCAGATGTTCCCTGATGGCAACAGCGGGATCGCACGGCTTATCGTGAAGACGCTGATTCCCGAATCGATTCGCGGTGAGCACTCGCTGGAAGACGTTTGCCGGAACAACATCAACTTCGACGCGCTCGATCGAGGCGGGGCCGCAGCTCGCCTTCGATTGGATTCGACCGCTGTATGGGTGAAGCACGACGGTGAGCCGGGGAAATCGGAGTCTGTGACGATCCTGTACACGCGGGGAGACCAAGTTTATCGAATTCGTGCCCGCTCGGTGGTCATGGCGGGCGGAAGCTGGACCACGAAGCATATTGTCCGAGACCTTCCCGAGGATCGCAAGCAGGCGTACGCACAATTCCATCGTTCCCCTTGCATGATGGCAAACATCGCCGTCAGGAACTGGCGATTCTTGTACAAGTTGGGCATCTGTGGCTGCCAATGGTTCGAAGGTCTGGGAAGTTTCCTGCAGGTGCACAAGCTGGCGGTTTGCGGCGCTGACTCTCCGACGATTGGACCGGATTCACCTATTGTGCTGACACTGAAGGTTCTGTACTCCCGTCCGGGGCATACGGCGGAAGAGCAGGGTCATCTCGGCCGAGCAGAGATGATTTCGACACCATTCCGGGAGTATGAGCGGCAGATTCGCGAGCAATTTACGGCCATGTTTGCCCGCTCTGGCTTCGACGCATCACGCGATATCGCGGGTATCATCCTGAACCGCTGGGGCCATGCGTATGCCAGCCCGGCTCCCGGGTTCTATTTCGGTAAGGACGGAAAACCTGCGCCGGGAGACGTTCTTCGGGCGGCGCCGTTTGGCAGGATCGCTTTCGCGAATGTCGATCTGTCAGGGATGCCCGATCACAAGTCTTCAATTATCGAGGCGGATCGCGCAGTAGGGCAGTTGCTTGACTGGGTGCTGAACTGACGATTTACTTCTCGTGCTTTTCTTCGTCGATTTTAATGCGCAGCGATTTCAGGAATTTCAGATCCTGATCGCTGACCTTCAGCTCGGGGTTGGAAGACATCGTGGTCACAAGGGAGGTTTTATCGGGGCCCTTTTCGCCCTGTTTGCTGACGCCGATGGTGGCCTCAAGCACAAGGAAAATATCGTAACCGCCTTCCTTAATGCGGGAAACAACCTCAGAAATCTGCTCGGAATCGGACAGAGACTCGTTAATCGCGTCGCCAAGCTCTTTCATGAGTTGTTTGAGTTGTGGATCCACTGATCCTCCCCGATCGAATCGCAGCCTACAACATCTGATGCCAGCTACGGCGGAACGGTTCACCGCATCGTTTGCGTCATTGTAGCTCCCAAGACTGTTAAAATCGAGGCCGTGAGCCAAATTTCCAGCTT
>DATBID010000503.1:0-13513 GCA_036557125.1 Bryobacteraceae bacterium
GCGGAATGGTATTTGACGATCCGCTGAAAGTTATCGGCGCTGGTCTTCAGTACATTCCGAATTTGCTCGGAACCGAGCGCCGCCCAATACGCGTTTTTTACTTCCTGGGTGACTTGCCATTGAGCCAACTCGAAGTCCGCCTGCGCGCGATTGACACCTTCGTTCGCAAGCGCGATTTTCTGCTTTCGTTTCCCCAGCACGTCCAGCGGTTGATTGATCATCGCCAGCGTATCCACATCGCGTGTGTACGTCTGGCCAGGCCGCAGGTTCTCGTTCTGAAATTGAAACTCCGGGTTGGCGATCAGCCCGGCTTGTCTCCTTAGCCCTTGTGCAGCTAAAACTTGCTCCGCTTGCGCCTTTAGCGAAGCGCGTGCTTGAAGTGCCTCATCAATCGCCTGCCGAAGGCTGAGCTGACGTTGCGCCCAGCAGGAAGCACCGTTTAGTAAGACGACGGCGACTGCCGCATGAATTATGATTCCTCTCCTCACAAAATTCCTTCCCATCAATCGACGAATAACGGCCTTGGCGCGCGAAGACGCAAAGGTCCGGACACACGAATAGCAGTGTTGGGAAAGAATTAGGCGGGCGGAGCTCTGGGAATTAGCGGGCCGATGGGAGGCGGATCGTGACCCCGTTCCTCGACGACTGCGACCGGCTGCAAATGCAGCGAGGGCGCAAGGAAGAGTGCCGGAGCACGGGTTGGAATAAATGGCGGTATGCCAACCGGCATTACGAGCGTGAAGGTATTGACCGACCAGACCGCTCGATGGTCATCGTCATGGTCGTCGAACTGGCGCCCTGTGTGCTTCGCCGGCGCTACCGGAATGCTATAGAAATGCGCGTGGATCAGCCCGGTGTGATCGTGATCGCCCGGGCCGTGTTCCCTATGAACGTGCTGGAACGGCGCCAGAACGAAGGCCGTCAGCAGTCCTACACACGCCGGTAGTGCGGCGAAACGACGCATTCCTTGTCAAAGTCTATCGTAAAAGGTTCCCAGCGCGCCGGCCCTAGAACACAAACTGCGCCACGAGTTGTCCCGTGCGAGGCGCGGCCAGCGTGGTCGAAGTGTTGATAACGCCAAATCCTGAAGCCAACTGCAGTCCGGGCGCGCACGCGCCGTTGCCTCCTGAGGGCAGCTTGCAGGTCGGCGCGGTTTGCGGGCTGATGCCCACGCCGGTTGTGGTCGGGTTATTCAGATAGGTGCGGTTGAAAATATTGTTGAACTCTGCCCGCACCGTCAAGCTCATCCGCTCCCGAACCCGGAACTGGCGCCCGATTCCGAAATTCTCCACCGGACGGCGCTCGCCGCGAAAATCATTGTAATAGGCTGCGCCGCCATACTGCCCAGGCGCGGGATTGGTCCAGGCTGCTGGGTTCAGCGCGACGGTGGTATTCGGATCGAGGCAGCGGCAATTGAGGTTGTGGGTATACAACGGCACGCCTGGTACCCGGAGCTGGTAATTACCCGGCTGGAACGTTATGTTAGCCATTGTCGCCTGCGCGAGAGCAGCCGGGTAGCCGGCAGTGGTTGCCGCCGGAACCGAGAGCGGAATCCCAGTGGCGTAGTAACCGAACGCATTCAACATCCAGTCGCGTACCACATACGATAGCGCCTTCGGGCCCCACTTCGGCAGGGTATAGGTGATGCCAATGCGGGTGGCGAACGGCTGGTCCAAATAATCAATCGACTTGGCTAGACCACGATTCTGCACATCCGGTGTGCCCGCGAAGTCATTCATCGACTTAGACCACGTAAATGCGAAGTCGAACTGCAAGCCATGCGAAAACCGCTTGTTCGCAGTTAACTGCAGGGAGTTGTACCAGGTGTCGCCTAGCGGGGCGTTTACGAGCGGTATGGTGGTGAATTGAGGGAATGGCCTCAAGGACTGGGCGACTGTGGCGGTCACCGGAAACCCTGCAAAAGGCAGCTTGTTCCGGAATGGTCCCGCCAGGGGCGAACCGATCGGGGAGGCGAGAATAGCCAGATCGGCGGGATTGCTCAAACTCAGCCCATTCTGGCTCAAAATCGCGTTGCTCAGGTAGTTGTAATTCACTAAATTTTGGGTAGCGCCGCCTGGTTCAAGGTAAGTAGGCCACCAGATTCCCCGGTTGCCGATATAGGAAGCCTGCACCACCAGGTTCCCGCTGATCTGCTGCTGCACACTGAAACTATATTGATACTGTCGTGCCGGGCGCCCCGCATTTTGGTCGTAGTATTGGGGACCCGCGGTCGGGATCACTCCGGCGATGGGATAGAATCCGGGGCTGAAGTTTGGCCATGCGATCTGGGCCGGGGTCAGAGGTGAGCCACCGATGGTAACGCCTTGGCCCAGTGTCATCAGCGAGCCGCCCAGAGTGGAGACCGGGCCGAATTGGTTGTCGGCCACCGCGTTGCCGCTGGCCGCGCCGAAAACCTGTGCCACGCCTGTAGGCGTGTATTCCACGCCGAAGCCGCCGCGGAATACGGTCTTCTGGGCGATCTGGTAAGCGAAGCCAAAACGCGGTCCCAAGCCATAAGGATAGTTCTTTGCGAAACCGCACTTACAGGTGGCTTGATAAATGACTGCGCCCGGATGGCCTCCCGCAGTGGGATTGGCCAAATTCGGCGCGAAATTCGGTGATCGGCCGTATTGCTCGGTATAGTAAGTCGAATAGTCATACCGCAGGCCTAAATCGAGGGTCAGTTTATGCGTTACCTTCCAACTGTCCTGCGCATAAAAACCCCACTGTTGCTTTCCGAATCGCACCCGTGAAGTAGGATCTACTTGGGCCGTATCCACCGCGCCCAGCAAGAAACTGGCATAAGGAAACCCAACACTATTGGGGCCGATATTCGCAGTGCTGGCAGTACCCGTGCTGTTTATGCCCACCAAATAAGGCAGGGCTGTTTGCGCACCGCTGAACCCATATGTGCCTTGTAGATCGGTGACGTTGATCGTGTAACTACCCTGAAACTCGGCGTTGCCCCCAAATTTGAAAGTATGGTTTCCCTTAACCCAGGTAAGACTCGCGATCGAATCAAAAATGGTGTATTCGTTGTCGGCGCGGCCGGGGGGGCCGATCTGCGGCTCCGAATTTGGAATTGTAGTTCCTCCGAATCCGCCGCCCGTTGCGCTGGAGAGGCCCGTAAAGCTGGGGAAAGTACCCGGCTGGAAAGCGGCGCTGCACAGCCCGATACCCGCGCAGGCGTCGTAGAAGGGGGTGACTGAGGGCCGACCTAAGTAGTCGGTATCGAAACCGCCGCCCAAGTGGAGCAGAACCGTAGGAGAGAGGGTCCGGTCGTAATTCAGGCGCTCGCGGTGGGAGTGAATTCCGCCGCCGAACGTATACGAGACTGGTTGGGGCAAACCATCTTCGCCGTATCCACTCTGGGTGTAAGTCCTCGTCTGAGCCCAAAAGAAAGAGATCTTGTTCGACGGTCCGATTAACTGGTCGAGCTTGAGTGAGGGAGCTTCGGTATCGCGCGACACCGGCTCTGTGTTCTGGAAGTTGTTGACCACCCCACCGGCATTGCATGGCGGCCCAGCCACGCAGAAGGGCAGCGGGAGCATGCTTTGCACTTTCAGCGCGATCGGATCCAGACGGGAGAGCGGGATCCTGTTATTCGCGAACGGATTCGTGACGATCTGCCCGTTCGGCGCGATGGACCGTGTGGTCGGATCGTAAATTTCATTAGCGAAGATCGGACGCCCCAGCGGATCGGTTCCCAGATTCTTATTCCCTGCAGCCGCGATCGCCTGGCTGAAATCGCCGTTGCGGTAAGCTTGCGTGGGAATCGAAAACGCAGCCGGTAAATCATTCAAGTTCTGAAGGTATTGTTCCCAGCTAAAGAAGAAGAAAGTCTTATCTCTGCCGTTGTAGATTTTCGGAATTCTCACCGGCCCGCCCAGTGTCAACCCGTAGTCGTTGCGGCGCTGCTGCGGGCGGAACAGGCCGCCGTTCCCGTTGTTCGTAAACGGCTGTCCGGCATTCAGGAACTCATCCTGGAAGTAATCGTATAGGCTTCCGTGATACTGATTAGTGCCCGATTTCATGGTGATGTTCATCACCGCGCTGCCGGCCTGTCCGTATTCGGCCGAGTAGTTGCTGGTTTGCACCGTCCATTCCTGGATGGAATCCATGCCCGGCTGATTCTGCTGATTTGCGCCCTGTCCCAAAATGTTCGTGCCGTCCATGCCCTCCACCAGCACCGTCTCAGAGCCGGCCGGATTGCCGTTGATGTGGACGGTTGGCCCGGTGAACGGAGCGGCAGGCTGATAGTAAGCGCCTGGCAGCATGGCGACCATGTTAAATGGATTGCGAATTCCCGAAGAATTGGAGCCGATGTTGAGAAGCGGTAGCGTGTCCATCGTCTGCGTGGAAACGGTGTTGCTCAATTCGCCGCTTTCGGTTTTGAGTAGCGGCGCTTCGGCATTGACGGTCACCGATTCCGTAGTGTTGCCGACATCGAGTGTCGCATCCACGCGAATGGTCTGCGCGGCCTGAACAATCAGCCCCGTCCGCACGAACTTCTTGAATCCGGCCACGGTGACATCGAGTTCGTAAGTGCCGGCAGGTAATTCCGCGATCGTGTAATTACCGGTGGTAGAACTGGCCGCCCGCGAGATGGCCCCGGTATCCACGTTACGGGCTTCGATGTTCGCGCTGGCGACGACGGCGCCGGCCGGGTCGGAAATCGTTCCCGTAATCGTACCGCGGTCACTTTGGGCAAACACAGCGCATACAACCAGCAGCGACAGAGCAGCAATGTGCAGACGCACTACAACCTCCTGGCCTTTTCAGGCTGTTTTTTAGAAATACCCCTTGCGTGGAATTACTCTATCGCGGGTTGTGCATGCAGTCAATAGGAAAGAAAAAAATGGAACCTATTGCCGGATACGCACGGAGAGGGCTAGCTCGAATTAGCCATGCCAAATGGAGGAATCCAAATGGATCAAACGGTTGACGCTCACAAACACGCATGATAGGATTCCCCCAAGTTGGTGGAGAGGGCTTTGGCGCGTTCGTGCGCTCGCCCCGTTTCTGGCAGTTCGGGAGGAAACTCATGAAAGCAAATGCTGTGCTCCTCGGAGCGGTTCTTTTGGTCACCGGCGGCTCGGTTCCCCTGCTGGCTCATCATTCGTTCGCGGCCGAATATGACACCCACAAGCCCATCAAAGTCACCGGCGTTGTCACCAAGATGGAATGGATGAATCCGCACGCCCGCTTCTATGTAGATGTGAAAGACGCCGAAGGCAAAGTAACTACCTGGAATTTCGAACTCGGCGCGATCCCGGTTCTGCTGAAACAGGGCTGGAGAAAGAATTCCCTGAAAGAAGGCGACATGGTCACCGTAGAAGGCGTGGCGGCGAAAGATGGCTCGAACTTGGGTAGCGCTCAGAAGGTATTGCTGCCCGACGGCCGGCGAGTGTTTGGCGGATCGGTAGCAGACGGATCTGCGCCTGAACCGTCGCCTAAGCAGTAGACTCCCGAGGAGATCAACGTGTACCGTACGGCACCATGGATTCTGGCAGGGGCGTTGAGCGTGGCCGGCGCGCTCGCCCAGCGGGGTCCCGATTCGGCCTCCCCGGTGGAAGCCACTCGCACCGGCCGCGGCCGCTTTGCGCCGCGCAAAGGTCCGCCCGGACCTCTTCCCCGAATGTCCGACGGCCACCCCGACCTGACCGGTATCTGGAACGGCTTCGGCGGCAGTGGCCAGGCCGGTCCCAATCTGCTGCCGTGGGCGCAGAAGGTGGTAGAAGAGCGCCGGGCCAAAAATGGCGCCGAAGATTACGAGGCGCGCTGCCTTCCCGGCGGTCCGCCGCGCGCGGCTCCCTATCACACCGCCCTGTTCGCCACCCCGAAGCTGGTGCTGATGCTCTTTGAAGGCAACACTCACATGTATCGCCAGTTCTTCGTGGATGGCAGCACCCACCCGACCGATCTGAAGCCCACCTTTTAGGGCGATTCGCGCGCGCACTGGGAAGGCGACACGCTGGTGGTCGATACCGTCAGTTTCTTTGAAAAATCCTGGTTCGATTTCCCGGGCACCCCGCACACGAAGGCCATGCACCTCATCGAGCGGTTCCATCGCATCGATTACGGCAACATGGAAATGGACGATACCATCGACGATCCCGGTGTGTTCACCCAGCCCTGGACCTTCCATCGCACCACCTCGCTCGAACCGAATTTCGAGATGACCGAGTACGTGTGCAACGAAAACAACCAGGACCCGGCCCATCTGGATGCCGCCTACAAACTCGATTCGACGACTGCCAAGCGCCTGGCGGCGGGCGTGGATCCGCCCCCGGCGCACAAGCCACCCGCGCCTCCTTCCGGCAGCACACCGCGCGCCGAGGACGGCAGAGTCGATCTCTCCGGCGTCTGGGTTCCCACGAGCACCAAGCTCCCCAACGATCCGGCTTACACGGCGGCATATCAGAGGATTTACGACGAGCACAAGGCCAACCTCAAGAAAGACGATCCGGAGCGGCTTTGCTTGCCGGATGGCGCCGTGCGACTGACACCGCAGCCTTATAAAATCGTGCAGCGGCACGATCAGATCGCGCTGCTATGGGAAGCCAACACCCATAGTTACCGCCGCTTCTTCCTGGATGGCCGCCAGCACAATCTCGACATCGAACCCGAAAGTTACACCGGCCAATCGATCGGCAAGTGGGAAGGTGACACGCTTGTGGTCGACACGATCGGGTTCAATGACAAAACCTGGCTCGATTCCACCGGCAAACCGCACAGCGGCGACATGCACCTGATCGAGCGCTACCACCGCCCCGATTTGGGGCATCTCAAAGTCGATATCACTGTAGAAGACCCGAAGGCTTTCACCAAGCCCTACAACTTCACGCGCACGTTTACCCTGGCTCCCGGCTGGGAACTCAAAGAGTACGTCTGCCAGGCCAATCTTGACGGCATCTACGACGAATAACTCGGAGAAATCTGTGATGACACGACACTGGTGGGCCAGGCGCTTTCGCCTGCCAACCGCGCGTTCCGCGGCGCTTTTGGTTAGCGCTCTTCCGCTCCTCCACGCTCAGGCTCCCGCACCGGAATCGGCCGCGCAGCGTGCCGTCCTTGATAAGTACTGCGTCGTTTGCCACAACACGAAGCTGAAGACGGCCAATCTCGAGCTCGACAAACTGGATCTTTCCCACCTCGGCCAGCAGGCGCAGATTGCCGAGAAGGTGATTCGCAAACTGCGCGCCGGCATGATGCCCCCGGCGGGCATGCCGCGGCCGAACCGTGCTGTGCTGGATTCGCTCGTGGATTGGATGGAGGCCGAGGTCGATCACAGCGCCGAGCACAGCGGCGTCGCCTATCTGCCTCCGCCGGGAATCCATCGCTTGAACCGCACCGAATACACCAATGCGATTCGCGACGTGCTGGCGCTCGATGTGGACGCCACCAAATTCCTCCCGCCCGATGATTCCACGCGTGGGTTCGATAACATCGCCGGCGCGCTCACCCTGTCTCCTGCGTTGATGGAGGCATACCTTTCGGCGGCTGGTAAGATCAGCCGTCTGGCGGTTGGCGATGCTTCGTCGCCAGTCCAGGCCGTGTTCGAGGTTCCCGCGGACACCGCGCAGAATTTTCACATCGTCGGCCTGCCTTTCGGCACGCGCGGCGGCATCCTCATCAAATATGAGTTCCCGGCCGACGGAGAATATTCATTTAACGTCAAAGGTGTGACCGGCTATTTCCAGGCTGTCCTGGGCGGTATCAAGGGAGAAAAGCTCGAGGTCTTGGTGGATGGCGAACGGGTGCGCCTGTTCGATTGGGACAGGGAAATTTCCAACACCACCGGCAATGGCCGCTCCACCCAGCGCATTCCGATCAGGGCCGGCCTACATACCGTGGGAGTGACCTTCCTGCAAACCAACGACGTCCCCGGGTCCGAGTTGAACCGCCCCTTCATCCGCACTATGAATACGCCGGGATCGATTCCCGGCTATTTGTTCTTTCCACACGTCGGCCAGGTCACGATTGAAGGGCCTTTCGGCGCCGAGGGCGCCACCGACACCGCCAGCCGCCGGAAGATTTTTGTGTGCCGCCCGGCAACCGCCGCCGAAGAGCAGCCGTGCGCGCGCACCATCGTTGCAACTTTGGTAAAGCACGCTTTCCGCCGCCCTGCCATGCCTGCCGATATCACGGCAATGCTGCACTTCTACCAGGAGGGCCGAAGCGATGGCGGCAGCTTCGATGACGGCATCGAAGCGGTGGTCGAACGAGTACTGGCGGACCCGGAATTTGTCTACCGTCTGGAGCCGGAACCGGCCGGTCTGGCCGCCGGCAAAACTTATCGCATCAGCGATCTGGCGCTCGCCTCGCGGCTTTCGTTTTTTCTGTGGAGCAGCGTTCCCGACGACGAATTGCTCGACGTCGCGGCTCAGGGCGAGCTGAAAGATCCGGTTGTACTCGAAAAGCAGGTGCGGCGGATGCTAGCCGACCCGAAGTCCGATGCCCTGATCACCAATTTCACCGGCCAGTGGCTGAGCGTCCGCTCGCTCAAGACTAGCGAGCCGGTGGTCAACCTGTTTCCGGATTTCGACGACAACCTGAGTAACGCCTTTGAGCGCGAAGTGGAATTATTCTTCGGGAGCGTCGCGCGGGAAGACCACAGCATTTTCGATCTATTGAACGCGGACTATACCTTCGTCAACGAGCGTTTGGCCAAGCACTACGGAATCCCCAATGTCTATGGCCCGCAATTCCGGCGGGTTATTCTACCGGCCGAACTCGATATGCGCCGTGGCCTTCTGGGAAAAGGCGCCCTGCTGACCGTCACTTCCAACGCCGCCCGCACTTCGCCCGTCACGCGCGGCAAATGGTTCCTGCAAACGTTCATGGGCGTCAGCCCGCCCGATCCTCCGCCCAACGTCCCCGCGATCAAGGAGCGCCCGGCGGATGTGACCGGCAACGCCAAGGCGCCTACTATGCGCCAGATCATGGAGTTGCATCACACTAATCCGGTGTGTGCTTCCTGTCATTCATTGTTTGAGCCGATGGGCCTGGCGCTGGAGAATTTCGATGCGGTGGGGTCGTGGCGCACCAAGGATGGAGATAGCCCCATCGATGCCAGCGGCGTGCTGGTGGATGGCGCCAAAGTGGATGGCGTCGCCGGCCTGCGCAATTGGCTAATGAGCCGCTCCGGCCAGTTCGCGCGTGTGGTAACCGAGAAGCTTCTTACTTACGCCTTAGGACGTGGCGTGGAGTATCAGGACATGCCCACGGTGCGGTCGATTGTGCACGAAGCGGCCGCCAAAGATTACCGGTTCACCTCGATTTTGTTGGGCGTGGTGAATAGCCCGGCATTTCAGATGAATACGAAACCGGAAGCCCCCGCTGCGGTAACGGCTTCCGCGTCCGAGCCGCGACCGTAAGGGAGCGGTCATTAGGTCATTTATTAGGAGGGAAAGCAAAGCTCATGTTTCTGACCAAAAAGCACATCTCCCGCCGGACGGTTTTGCGGGGCGCCGGTACCGCGCTGGCTCTCCCGCTTCTGGATGCCATGGTTCCGGCGGGGGTCGCGCAGGCGCAGACTGCGGCGAGTCCCAAACCCCGCTTTGTCGGCTGCTTCGTGCCGCACGGAATGGCGCCCGGCGCCTATTGGGTTCCGGCCAAGGAAGGCCCGCTCGAAGCCACGCTTCCCTTCAATTGGAAACCGCTCGAACCGTTCCGCGATCATACCGTCATTCTGAGCGGCCTGCACTCGCGTTCCGCCGAGCCGCCTCCGGGCGCGACCGGCGCCGATCACTGGGTAGCCGCGGCCTTCCTGTGTGCCAACAAGCCCAAAAAGACTGCCGGAGCCGATATCTACTGCGGAACCACCATCGACCAGATCATCGCGCAGAAGATCGGCCGCGAGAACCTGATGCCCTCCATGCAACTTGCGGTGGAAGACCCGGGGGCCAACTCGAGCAACTGCGGCGAAGGTTATAGCTGCGCATATACCAACACGATCTCCTGGGCCACTCCCACCGACCCCCTACCCATGGAATTGAATCCCCAGGTGGTGTTCGAGCGCATGTTCGGCGACGGCAGCACGCCCGAACTGCGCGCCCGGCGCCGAAAGCGGGATGACAGCATTCTCGATTCGCTCAGCGGCAGTCTCTCGCGGTTGCGCAACGAAGCCGGACCCGCCGATCGCCAGCGTATCGATAGCTACACCGATAACGTCCGCGAAATCGAGCGCCGCCTGCAGATTGCCATGAAAGCCTCCGCGGTAGCACCGCCCGAAATGGAGGTGCCGGTGGGTGTACCGCAAACCTTCGATGAGCACATCAAACTGCAATTCGATCTCTTGGCGCTGGCCTTCCAGGCGGATATCACTCGCGTAGGCACGCTGCTGTTTGCGCGCGATCTCACCGGCCGCACCTACCCTGCAAGCGAAGCGCCCACCGTCGGATTCCACGGCATTTCGCACCACGGCGAAGATCCAAAGAAGATTGATACCCTCTCGAAGATCAATCAGTATCACGTGAAGATGCTGGCCTACTTGATTGCCAATCTGGCCAAGACTCAGGATGGCGATGGCACGCTGCTCGATCATTCCCTGGTTCTTTATGGCTCGAACATGGGCAATTCCAATCAGCACGTCCACTATGATGTGCAGCACGTGCTGGTTGGCGGATTGAATGGAAAGCTGAAAGGCGGCCGTCACCTGGCCTATCCGACGAAGACTGTACCGACCGGCAATCTGCTGCTGACTTTGCTGGATATGTACGGTGTCCGTGATGACAGGTTCGGCGACAGCACGGGCCGGCTGGAGAACCTCTAATGTTCTTTTCTGAGCCGCGACTTTCTTCTTCTGAGCCGCGACCGTTAGGGAGCGGTCCTATCCGCGCCATTTCACTCGTGTCCCTCTTACTCTGCACCACCGCGTTCGCCGCCACCCACTCCGACGTCGCCGATGCCGTAATGAACGGCGACACCGCCGCCGCCGAGCGCCTGATCGCCCAACACGCCGATGTGAACGCTCCCCAAGGAGACGGAGCGACCGCGCTGCATTGGGCGGTCTTTCATTCCGACAAAGCCATGGTGGACCTGCTACTGAACGCCGGGGCCAATCCGAAAGCGGCGAACCGCGAGGGGTCCACGCCTCTGTGGCTCGCCGGCATCAACGGAGATGCCGCCATCATTTCCGCGCTGCTAAAAGCCGGAGCCGATGCCAACGAGCAACTCCCTCTGGGCAGGACGCCGTTGATGGCCGCCGCGCGTACGGGCAAAGTGGATGCGATTCAGGTGCTGCTCGATCATGGCGCAGACGTCAACGCGCACGAAACATTGCGCGGCACGACGGCATTGATGTGGGCCGCCGATGAAGGCGAGGCTGCTGCTATTGAACTCCTGGTGAAACATGGAGCCGATATCAAGGCCAGGTCCGATATTGCCGAACGTGGCAGAGGTCCGGCTCTGGGGAAGGCAAACGATCCCAGAAAACAGGTCGCCGCACAAGGCGCGGCGCTCGCCAAAGGAAAGGCCCTCGATTTGGGCGACCTCTCCGCGCTGCGCGGCGACAACAACGGCATCGGCGGACAGGCCGGAACCCGCGCTCGCGCAAACACCACCACCCCAGGCTTCGATGTAAATGACGATGCCGCCGTTGCTGCCTTTGGTGGCTTCCGCCGCGGGCCGCCTCCTAAGGATGGTGGCCAACTCACGCCGCTGGTGTATGCGGTCCTCGCCGATTCACTCGATTCCGTGAAGGCTTTGCTCGCGGCCGGCGCGGATGTCAATCAGACCACCGGCTATGGCTGGAGTCCGTTGCTGGTCGCCACCCAGAATCGCTACTACAAGCTGGGCGCGTACTTGCTCGATCATGGCGCGGATGTGAATCTTACCAATAAAGGGGGCTGGACGCCGCTCTATCTCGCCACCGATAACCGCAACATTGAAAGCGGCGATTATCCGGTGCGGCAGCCCGACATGGATCACCTGGACTACATCAAGCTTCTGCTCGCTCATGGCGCGAACGTGAATGCCCGCATGAAAGACAGCACCGAAACTCGCACCGTGTTCACGAATCAGTGGCTGGATGAAAACGGCGCTACCGCTTTTTTGCGCGCGTCTCAATCGGGCGACCTGGTTTTGATGAAGCTCCTGCTCGACCATGGCGCCGATCCGAAGATCGACACCGTCTTGCACGTCACTCCTCTCCAGGTGGCTGCCGGCATCGGCTGGGTGGAGGGCATTACGTATGAATGGTCGCCGCAGGCTACGTACGAAGCCGTAAAGATGCTGATCGATCTGGGCCTGGATGTAAACGCGCAAGCCGATACCGGCCGCACGGCGTTGCATGGCGCGGCCCACAAAGGCCGGACGGATGTGATCCAGCTTTTGTTCGATCACGGCGCAAAGCTTAATGTGCGCGATTACGGCAACACCGATAACCGCGGCGGCAAGCTTGCCGTCCACACCTGGGAGCCGGTGGATTATGCCGACGGCCTGGTTCGCGTTGGTGTGCAATCGGCGATCGCGCATCCCGAAGCCGGCCTGCTGTTGCGAAAGCTGATGAAGGAGCAAGGCCTCCCCGTGCCGCCGGTGGGTCGCACGCTGGAATCGATCTGCATCACCGAAGCGTGCGAATAGTTAAGGCCGCCCGGCTGCTTCGGCTGCACTTTTGCGAGAGCGATCGATACGGCGGGAAGCCTCTGTACGAGGCCATCGTGAACCGCTGCAGGGAGTTGAATATTGCCGGGGCAACTGTCTTCCTTGGCCTGGAAGGCTACGGCGAATCGGCTGCCATTCACCGCCATCACCTCGGAAGGAAGGACCAGCCTGTTGTCGTCAACATCGTGGATACCGCAGAAAACCTGGCGCGGTTGATTCCCGAAGTCGAAGAGATGATGGACACCGGTCTGATTGCCATTTCGGACGTGGAGTGCATCCGAATCGAACAGCCGCCGGCTGGTTAAGCGACTGAATCAGCAGAGGCGCCCTCTGCTACTTCGAAGCCTCGTGTGCGTGTGCGCCGGAAACGCCCAGCTTCACCGAATGCGCGATTTTATCTTTACTGCCTTCCGGTATGTCCACGATCACTCTGGTTCCGGGCGTCAGATCGCCGGCCAGGGCCTTCTGATCGTTTCGGGTGATTTCGGTTTTATCGTTCAGGAGCACGTCTACATTGCCCTTGGCCGTTTTGACCGTGAGGACGTTGTTCTGTACTTTAACGACTGTTCCGATCACATGATCGAAGCCGCCATGCGCCATAAGCTGGAAGGCCAGGACCAGCAAAGCTAGGCTTGCCCAAATTGCCGCACTGCGGCTGAAATGTTTAATGGTGGTGATGGTGTTCTTGCGGTTCATCGGTGCTTTCTCCTTTTAAGAATTTCTCTTCTTCCTCTTCTTCTTTCAGTTCGTCCGGACTCTTTGGATTCAGCTTCTCCATTTCCTTACGCTCGTCGAAAGTCAAGGCGGGCAGATGGCGGATGAAACGAACCAGTTTCCACGAGTCTCCCGCATCGTGTTCGGAGCCGCCGCTCCAGGCAGGCATTCCCGTAAGCCGGATTCCATT
>DATBID010000504.1:0-8229 GCA_036557125.1 Bryobacteraceae bacterium
AAGCAGCCACGGCGCCCTCGAAGGCCGCGCTTTTCAAAGCGACCGGCATCGCCCTGCTGGTTGCCCTCATTCTGCTCTTCACAGCGATTCTACCCGCCGAATACGGCTTCGATCCGTTGAAAACCGGCAAGCTGCTGGGGCTCACGGGAATCGCTCAAGCCGGCGAGGTGACGGGCCGGGCAGCGCCCACGCCTGTGGCCGGCCAGAGCGGAGTGTACGCCCCTCAACCTCGTATTTATAAGGTGGACTCCGAAGATTTCACCTTGCGCCCGGATGAAGGCGTGGAGATGAAGTATCACATGCAGAAGGGCGCCGGGATGGTGTACGCGTGGAAAGCCGACGGCAAACTGGCGTTTGAATTTCACGGAGAACCGGACCAGAAGCCAAACAAAGATTACTTTGAGAGCTACGAGCTGGACGACAAGATCGGCAAGGACGCTTCCTATGGTTCTTTCACCGCGCCCTCAACCGGAATCCACGGCTGGTTCTGGCAGAACAAGAGCAAGAAGGACATCAGTTTCCACTTGACCGTCGCCGGCTTTTTCGATTCGGCCAAGATGTTCGTCGACGGCAACCCCGACGACATCCCGGTACAGGATGCCAAGTAGACGGCTTGTCCCTGCGCTTCCCAGAGATTTCGCTGGTTAATATAGATAGTTGGAGCCTGAAATTTGAAAAAGCTGGGGTTAGCCCTGCTGATTGTTGTGGCGGCAGTGGCGGCCATGGGCGTGTTCCACCGGACGGCCGGACCCAGAATCAATTTCGTCCGCGCCGAGCGCACCACTCTGACCAGCACCCTGCCCACAAACGGAAAAGTGGAGCCGTTTGAATGGCAGCCGATTCGCGCCGAACGCGCTGGAATCCTGGCGGGCGTGGCGGTTCGCGATGGGCAAAGCGTTCGAAAAAACGAAGTCGTCGCCACTATCTCCGATCCCTCGCTCGCGACCGAAATCCAGGGCGGGGAAGCGCGTGTCGCCGAAGCCCGCGCTAGTTTGGGCGCACTCGAGAGTGGCGGCTCTCCGACGGAATTGGCGGTAATCGAAAGCAGCCTGAGGCAGGCCAAGTTGGAATTGGAGCAGCAGCGCAAGGACGCGGCTACCCTGGGGCGCCTTGCCGACAAGCAAGCCGCGACACGTATGGAAGTGGATGCCGCGCGGCAGAAGATAGCGCAGACTGAGGCGAGCATGGAAGGTTTGGAACACCGCCGGGAATCGCTGGTGGCGAAGACCGATCTGGCGGCTGCCCGCGCGCACGTTCAGGATGCCGAGGCCGCTTTGACCCTGGCGCGCGAACGGGCGGCGCAGGGCGTAGTGCGGGCTCCGTTGGATGGCACGGTTTACGGATTGGTGGCGCGCACCGGGGCTTATGTGAATCCCGGCGATCTGCTGGCTAACGCCGGGCGGCTCGATCGCGTGCGCGTCCGCCTGTATGTGGATGAGCCGGAGTTAGGCCGAGTAGCCGAAGAGCAGCCGGTGACGATAACCTGGGATGCTCTTCCCGGCAAGCAGTGGCTTGGGGCAGTCGAACGCCTGCCCAGCTCGATTCAGCCCTTGGGTACGAGGCAGGTGGGCGAGGTAATCTGCGTGATTGCCAATCCACACCGCGAACTACTGCCGGGAACCAACGTGGATGCTTCGATCCGCACGGCCGTGGTCGAGAATGCGATCGTGATTCCCAAAGAAACTTTGCGCCGCGACGCGGCAGGCAGCTACGTTTACCGGCTGAATGGGGACGCCGTGGAGCGCCGCGCGGTGAAGACCGGGACCTCGAACATCAGCCTGGTGCAGATTGTCGAAGGCCTTGCGGAAGGGGACCTGGTCGCGCTTCCGAGCGACACCTCGATTAAGGCGGGAGATCGCGTTACTCCAGTCATCACCGCGCGGGGGACTACGGTAAACTAGGGTGGTGTTTGGCCGGAGAAATGGTTGGCTGGCCGGCGGCAAGACCGCCGGCGCTACCGTAGTGTTGTGTTGTGCACTGACTGCCAGCGCGCAAAACACCGAATCAGGCCAACTGGACGCTAGCCCGACGCTGTTCACGATCATGGCCGCCCTCAACGCGACGGGCTACAATGCCGATCTTGCCTCTTCCATGAACTCCCCGCTGCGCAATCGAGTGCGCGCGGAGCTGGCCAAAGAGGAGATCCCCTCGCTGGCGAAGATCAAAGCTTTCATCGACCGCCACCCAAAACAGAGCGACGCAGAGGAACTGGCGCAGTACATTTCTTTCGGCCTGTTTACCGGCCCGCCACCCACGTTTACGTTCAAAACGCGCGACTTGGACCTGCCGCCCGAGGTGCGCGGCATGAGCGAACTGGCGCCGTTACTGGAGGCCTTCTATAAGGAGGCGCACATTGCCGACCTATGGCAGCAGGCGCAGCCGGAGATTAACAAGTACCTCGATCGCTATCATCAAGGGGTCGCCGAAGCAGTCCTGCAGGTGAACTCTTACATGCGCCAGCAGACCTCGGGATTCAAGGCGCGGCATTTTCAAATCTACATCGAGTTGCTTGCCCCGCCCAATCAAATCCAGACCCGCAGCTACGATGACGGCTACACGATTGTAATTACGCCCTCGCCAGAGCCGCGCATCTTTGATGTACGCCATGCCTATCTGCATTACCTGCTCGATCCCACGGCCCTGCGCTACAAGGACATTGTGAGCCGCAAAGAGCCGCTGATGGATCACGCGCGGCGCGCTCCGGCGCTCGATTCGGCGGTAAAGAACGATATTTTGCTGCTGACCACCGAGTCGCTGATCAAGGCAGTGGAAGCGCGGCTCGACCATAAGCCGGGCGAGGTGCAGGCGGCCCTGCGCCAAGGACTGATTCTGGCTCCTTATTTTTCCGAGCACTTGCCGCTCTATGAAAAGCAGGAGCAGTCGATGATGTTTTATTATCCTGAGATGGTGGCAGCGATCGATTTGCAGATCGAATACCAGCGGTTGTCACAGGTGCAATTCGATAAACAAGCGCCGGTGCGCATGGTGCATGCCGCTCCTGTGGATGAGCCTCCAGCGCCCGCGCCCACCGGCGCTGCCAAGACGCTGGATGACGCAGAGCAGTCCTACACGGCGCGCGATCTGGACAAAGCGAAGGGCCTGTATCTGGCCGTGTTGCAGCAGACGGATGACAAGACAATGCACGCTTCGGCATACTACGGATTGGCGCGCATCGCTACGCTAGGCAACGATCCGGAGACGGCGACGAAGCTCTTTCAGAAGACGCTCGAACTGAACCCGCAGCCGCAAGTCAAGGCATGGACGATGGTGTACCTGGGACGGCTGGCGCTGGCAGCGCGGGAATTCAATGAGGCGCGCCAGTATTTCCAGAATGCGGTGCAGGTGGATGGAGCTTCCCCCGGCGCGCTGCAGGCCGCTTGCCAAGCGCTCGACAATCGGCGCCCGCCATGGAGCGAGGTCCCCGTTCCGCTCCAGGTGCCCGCCAAATGCTCAGAGATTTCTAAACCGAACTAGAAGGAGTAATCGATGAACCGATGGATTTCGACCGCAATAGTTGCTTGCCTCGGGACGGCCGGGTTGCTGGCCCAACAAAAAGGGCCGCGGCCGAAGACGCAAAACGAAGCCAAGGCCATTCAGGCTGTGATTACAGCGTCGCAGCAGAACAACCCCGATGGCGTAATTACCGCCGCCGAAGATTGCCTTGCCAAGTTTAAGGACACGGAATTCAAGGACACCATTCTGTTCCTGGAAGCGCAGGCATACCAACAGAAGGGCGATCGGGAAAAGGCCCAGATTTACGCCGAGCGCGCGGTGGGGGCCAACGCCAATGATTTCCAGGCCGGCCTGATGCTCGCGGAACTGACCATTCAGGGCACGCGGGAACACGACTTGGATCGCGACGACAAGCTGGCCAAGGCGGAAAAATACGCGAACCAGGCAATCACAGCTATCAATGCGGCCGAAAAGCCCAACCCGCAGCTTTCCGACCAGCAGTGGACGGATGTAAAGAAGGACATGACCGCGGAGGGCCACGATGCGCTCGGCATGGCGGCACTGGACCGCAAGGATTACCCGAAGGCCATCACGGAATTCAAAACGGCCGTGGATGGCGCGGCCAACGTGCAGCCTGCCTACGAGGTGCGGCTGGCCTCTGCCTACCAAAGCGCCGGCCAGAACGATGACGCGATCAAGGTCGCGGAGAAGGTGATGAACGAAGCGCAGACGCCGGCGCAGATCAAATCGATTGCGCAATCGATTCGCGCCAGCGCCATCGTCGCCAAGAACGGCGGCAAATCGCCGGTACAGCAGAATAATGCGCCGCCGCAGGTGCAAATCAATCCGCAACCCAAGCAGTAGGCTCGCGCGGGCCATGCGGGCGGGGCATGCCGGCAGATCTGGCATCACTCGAAGTGAAGATCGGCTACCGCTTTTCGAAGCCGGAGATGCTGCGCCGCGCGCTCATCCACAGTTCGCATGCGCATGAAGTGCGCAGCACTCCCGAAGAGCTGCTCTACGATAATCAGCGACTGGAATTTCTAGGTGATGCCGTTCTGGGCTTCCTGGTTGCCGATGCTTTGGTCGAGCGCTTTCCCGGCCACCGAGAAGGGGAGTTGTCGGCGCTCAAAGCCCACCTGGTGAGCGCCACGCATTTATACGGCGTGGCGCGCCGCCTCGATCTGGGCGCTTATCTGGAACTGGGCCGCAGCGAGGAAATGAGCGGGGGCCGCGCCAAGAAAACGCTGCTGGTAGATGCGCTCGAAGCCGTGCTCGCGGCCATCTACCTGGATGGGGGCATCGAACCGGTGCGCCGCTTCGTGACCGGACAGATTCTGGATGCGCATTTCGAAGGCGACCGGGAATCCGACACGGATATCCAGCCCGCTGTCACGAATTACAAAAGTGCGCTGCAAGAACTGGCGCAGGCTCGCAAGCTTCCGGCGCCGCGCTATTCGATTGTGCGGGAGCGCGGCCCGCAGCACTCGAAGACCTTCACGATAGAGGTTTCGGTAGGGGCTGATTTGACGGCCCAGGCCGAAGGGCGCACCAAAAAAGTTGCGGCACAGCGAGCGGCCCGGGGCGTCTACGAGCGGTTGCTTGCGAGCCAGCGTGCTCCAGGAAGCGCCCCAGGTACCGGCGCTGCGCGATGACACTACAAACCGCTCTCGTGCAGGGCGCGCGCCTGCTCGAAGACGCCCGCGTCCCCGTGCCGCGCCTCACCGCGGAGGTGCTGCTCTCGCATGCGTTGCATCGTGAGCGGACGTACCTGTTTGCCCATCCGGAGCAAGAGTTGCGCGAGGTGGAGTGGCTGCACTACGGGCGCTATCTCCACGAGCGGATGCACGGCAAGCCGACGCAATACATCACGAAGCGAGCTGAGTTCTACGGCCGCGAGTTCCGGGTGACACCCGACGTATTGATTCCGCGGCCGGAGACGGAACATGTGGTCGAGGTGGCGCTGCCGATTGCGCGGGCCGCGCGGCGCATTCTGGATGTTGGCGCCGGCTCGGGCGCGCTGGCTATCACTCTGCGACTCGAAACCGGAGCGGAAACCTGGGCCACGGATATTTCGCCGGCGGCCGCGGCCGTGGCAGGTGAAAATGCCCGGTGTCTCGAATCAGGAATTGCTGTCGTTGTTTGCGACTTGATGTCTGCAATCGCGCCCGGCAGTATGGACCTGATCGTCTCGAATCCGCCCTATGTTCCGCTTCGCGAGCGCGACGGCTTGCAGCGGGAAGTGCGCGACTGGGAGCCGCACGTGGCCTTATTCGCCGGCGAGACGGGCTTTGATGTTTACGACCGGATTGTGGCCGATGCGCCCCGCGTGCTGCGGCCGGGAGGATGGCTGGTCCTGGAGCTTGGCTTCGGCACCAGGGAGCATGTGGCCGGGCTGCTGGAGGGTTGGGAGGATTTGCGGATCGAACCCGATTTGGCGGGGATCCCGCGGGTGATCGCGGCGCGGAGAGCGCCTTATTGGTAGGAAAAAGCCGTTCTGGCGCAAAACGGGGCTACCGGAAACTGCCGTTGCGCAGGCGGTCCACCAGGTCTTCTGGGATTTTCAAATTACCGCGGACACCGCTGCCGAGGCTGACGCCGGGTTTGGCGGCACCGTGGAAATCCGAGCCGCCGGTGACCAGTAGCCCGTGGCGGCCTGCCAGGCCGAGATAGAGGCCGGTGTCTTCCGGGGTGTGATCGCTGTGATAGGCTTCGATGGCGTTCATGCCCATCTCGGAGAGTTCGGGCACAAGCGAGGGAATATCGCCACGGACGCGGATTGGATGAGCGAGAGAGGCGATTCCGCCGGCTTTGCGGATGCGCTCGACGCCTTCGGAAAATTGCGGCTCGCGACGATAGACGTAGCCTTTGGCGGATTCATCGAGATATTCGTCGAAAGCTTCCTGGAGACTGGATACGTAACCCTTTTCGAGCAAGAGCTGGGCAAAGTGAGGGCGTCCGGTGAGACCGCGGCCGCGCGCTTCCGCCTCTTCCAGCGTAATATCGACGCCCAATTCCTGCAGCCGGGCCACCAGGCGGATATTGCGGTCCCTCCGGGAAGCCTGCATATCCAGAACCCATTCTCGGAACTCGCCGACGCCATTCTGTTGCTCGGCGTTAAGGAAATATCCGAGCAGATGCACGGACTGGCCGTGCAGCTTGGTGGAAAGCTCGATTCCGCAGATCAGTTCGAGACCGCTCTCGCGCGCAAGAGGCAGGGCTTTGTCGTAGCCGCGAAGAGTATCGTGGTCGGTGATGCCGAGCACGTGGACGCCCGCCCGCACTGCCTCTCCGATGAGTTGGGCGGGGGAACAAGTGCCGTCGGATTCGTTAGTGTGCGAGTGTAGATCGATCAAAGGAAATCAAACCCGAGTTCTCCAGTGTAGCCCAGATTCGCTCAATGCTTTGTTCCGGACTCTCCTGACTCGAGTTAACCGTGATGGCTGGCGCAAGCGGCGGCTCATAAGGATCGGAAATACCCGTAAAGTTCCGAATTTCGCCGGCCAATGCTCTTTTGTAGAGACCCTTGATGTCGCGCCGCGCAAGCACCTCAATGGGGCATTCGACGTACACTTCGACGAAATTAGCGATGCGCGAGCGCACCTCTTCGCGAATCGCGCGATACGGGGAAATGGCCGCCACAATCGAGATGATGCCATGGCTGGAGAGCAATTCGCAGACGAAACCGATTCGGCGGATGTTCTCGTCGCGATCCTCTTTGCTGAATCCGAGACCCTTGGAGAGGCGGGTGCGGATCATATCACCATCGAGGAGTTCCACTTCAGCGCCATGGCCGCGCAGACGGGCGGCGATGGCTTCGGACAGCGTGCTCTTGCCCGCGCCGGAGAGACCCGTGAACCAGAGTGTGAAGCCTTTGTGCATATTCTCGGGATGAGGAGGAGCGGGTTGTACAGTCACGTTGCGGCGCACGGAACCATCGGTGTTGAAGTGAATGCCGCACTCTTTGTTGCCTTGCTCCCACCACCATCTTCCGGCGCGCTCCGGCTCGCCTGGCTGGATGGCGCGGGTGCAGGGCGCGCAGCCGATAGACGCGTATCCGCAGGCATAGAGGGGATGTACAGGCAGATTGTGCTCGCGAGTGTAGTCTTCGACCTGGGCGGCGGTCCAATCCGCGAGCGGACTCAGCTTTAGAATTCCTTCGACGGTCTCCACTTTGGGGACGTGTGCGCGAGTGGCGGATTGTTCGCGGCGAAGCCCCGTAGCCCAAGCTCGTAACCCGCTTAGCTTGCGGCCGAGCGGGCGCGTCTTTCGGGTATCGCAGCAAGCATGGCGCAGTTCGGGACTGAGCAGGAACAGGTTGGGCCCGTGCTCAGCCACCATACGCTCGACTTCCTCTTGATGGGGGAAGACAGTTTCCACAACCACGCCGTAGCGGCGGCGGACTTCCTCCATCATCTCGTAGGTTTCTTCGTGGAGACGGCCTGTATCGAGTGTGAAAACGCGGAACTTCGACTTTCCGGCGGCTCGAGCGGCGAGATCGACAATCACCATGTCTTCCTTCTGGAAGCTGCTGGCAATTGCGAAACTGTCGCCGTAATGTTCGAGGGCCCAGGCGAGAAGGTCTGCGGCAGAGTACCCCTCTAGCTCAGTGGTTGGCTGGATTTCCGAGGTCAAACTTCCAGTCTAAAAATGCCGGGCCACGGCTGTCAAACAAGCGGTACTGGTACTCGGACGCGTATACGGACGAACCACCGAGTAAGAGCGGCCCCACACGGCGTAGTATGTTGCACGGCCCTGTGGGGCTGTTTTATCGAA
>DATBID010000505.1:0-12318 GCA_036557125.1 Bryobacteraceae bacterium
ATCTAACTTTCGTCCTGGAAGAAAAGAAATTGCAGAAATGCTTCTAACGAGGAAGTGGGGGGAACTTACTCGAACAAAATCTTGGTCTTCGTTCCGCCGAGGTCGATCTCGTTAACCTGGGCTGAGCCGTTGACATTCTTCAGATCGATCTGCGTGGCCTGAAATTTCTTATCAGCAGTGGAAACCTTGGCATTGGCTTCAACAGCTTCGCCATTGGCGCTGGTGAACTTTACCTTGGTGTTATCCATTACCGCCAGACTGTATTTACCCGCTTTCAGCTCCACATTGCCGACTTTGCTGGCGCTATCAAGCGTAACGTCATAGGACTTCGCGCTGGCGATGGACAAACCTAGAGCTGCAAACAAGAGTAACGATCGAAACATCAGTGAACCTCCTCAGTGTGGTGTAAGTATCTACTCGATAGAAAGGATGATTCGAGATTGTCCGAAGTTACAAATCTGGGCCGCAAATGGCTCCAAAAGGCCATGCCCGCATTCGGACCTGATTGTCATGGATTTCCAGCCGGTGCAGGATTGGGGGGAAGCAGCAGAGCTTCAGCTTGCCAGTTCTTTGATTCGCCGGTGCAGCTTCGATTTATAGCGTGAGGCGGTATTCTTCTTGATAATGCCGGTCTTGGCGGCCCGGTCGATCAGTGAGAAGGTCGCAGGCAGAAGTTCGCCGGCTTTGGCGGCATTTTTCTCCTGGATGGCCCGCCGCATGGCGCGAATCTGGTGCCGCAGCCGCGACTTATTCTTGCGATTGTATTCCGTTCGCTTTTCCGTTTGCCGGATCCGCTTCAATGCGGAATAAGTATTTGCCATTGTCTAAACGTGTAGGATAACGCATTCGGCCGGGGGGAGGCAACTGCTCTGGCCCTCCCAAGGCCACGCATGCGAGCAGCCCCGATCCGTACATGCGATCAGGTAACAAGTACCTCCTCCGGTACTCGCATTACTTTTGCTACCCAAGGGTCCACCCGATAATGAACTGTACGAAACGGAACCAGCTCGCTTATGACCTCTTCTGAAGCCACCTTCGCAAGTTCGGCGCAACGGGCGTTTGCTCGGGAGCGCAGGGCCAGCCGCCGGTACGAAATCCTGCTGAGACTCCGGTGGAAAGTTCTCCGCAGAAAACGTGTCTTGGAAACAGGCACAGGCACTACCCTCGATCTCAGCAGTACCGGAATACTCTTTGAAAGCGACACCAGTTTGCCCCTCGACGGTTCCCTCGAGTTGTCCATTGCCTGGCCGATTCTTCTCCATGGCTCCCTGCCCATGCAGCTCATGATTGCCGGCCGAATCGCTCGTGTCACTGGCCGTAAGGTAGCGATCGCAATCACTCAGTACGAATTTCGCACCGCCGGTATCGCCGCCGTGAACAAGTTCCACTAACCAAAAGGCCACGGCTAACCGCGGTAAACAATTACCGCGCCCTGCGCAGCCCAGCAATCTCTACCACTGGCGCTGGCGGCGGTACACTCACCGGCTCCGGTTCCACGGGCTTCCGCACCCGCCGGTCCAGCCGGTTCGCGATCACTTCGTCCCGCAACTTCTGACTGCTGCGCCGCGGCCCGGCTTTAGCCTCCGCGGCCGCCCACTCCTCGGCCGGTATCTCTTGCACTGCCGGTACGTATTTCTGGAAGTAGTTCCGGATGCGCTCCTGTACCGGCTTGTAAGGCGAGTGATACAGCAGGAACAGAATCTCGTCCGGTTCCGCCTTGGCGAGCAGAAAGTACACGTGCGACGCCTTGCGAATGCGGGCGGAACGGAGCGCGGACTCGAGCTTCCGCGCGCTCGCTTCCAGCTTGTGCCAGCGGTCCAGCTCCGCTTTCGATAACTCCGCCAGCTTCACCAGCGCCTGGCGCTCGCGAGTTCCCAGCTTTTCCGTCAATGCAAACAGAAACGGCGCCAGGCGAGCCTTGCGAAACCGCGGCTCATCCGGAGGCAAACGGGAACTTTTCTCCAGCTTCGCCAGCCCCTGCCAATTCACTTTCGGTCCCGTCAAAGCCGGCGAAAATACAGTCAACAACCTGTCTTCCTCGAGCCGCTTCAAAATCTCCGCCGGACTGTCCTCCAGCCCGATACACCGCAGCTCCTCACCCAGCGCCGCCGGTGGAATCAGTTTTTCCACCTCCGCCTCGCGCGCGTTCGCCACCTGCATCTGCGTTCGCTCTTCTACCGCGAATCCTAACCGTACGCGAAAGCGCTCGAGCCGCAGCAGCCGCGAGGGATCGTCGTAAAACCCGTACGCCGTCGTCAGCCGCAGCTCTTTCCGCTCAATATCCGCCAGCCCGTTCATCGGATCGAGCAGCAGCCCGCGCGAGGCCCGGTTCAGCGAAAGCGCAATCGCATTGCATGTGAAATCGCGTCCACGCAGGTCTTCCTGTATCGTCGCCGGAGTGACATGCGGCTTCGCTCCTGTACGCGCCACTTTCACCTGGCACGACATCGCAATTTGCAAGGTCACGCCGGAGGGTAGCGCCAGTTCCGTCGATTTCCGCTGTTCATCCTCCGCAACCACCTGCGCCTTCAGCGCCTCCACCACCGCCTTGGTTACCTTCGACGGGTTCCCCTCTACCACGAAATCCAGATCGCGAATGCGGAATCCCGCCAGCATGTCCCGCATCGCCCCGCCCGTCAGAAATACGTTGATATTCGCATGCGCCGCGGCCGCGCGCACCGCTTCCACCGCCCGGCTCTGGTCCGTGCTCAGGTGGTTCTCGAGCATGAAGATGTAATCGCTCATTCCCTCTCCGGTAACACGGCTTGACCGTGCTTCCCGTCTATCGACCACGCCTCTGCGCCAGGAGCGCCCAGCCCCGTGCTAAGGGCCTTATGCCCGTGGGTGATGTTTATCTATCGTCTCGCGCAGTCTCGTCCGCACCACGTGCGTGTAGATTTGTGTGGTCGAAATGTCGGCGTGTCCCAGCATCACCTGCACGCTCCTCAGATCCGCTCCCCCTTCCAGCAAGTGCGTGGCAAAACTGTGCCGGATGACATGCGGCGTGATCCCTCGAAAAATCCCCGCCTTCCGCCCATAACATCCCAACAGCTTCCAGAAGGCCTGCCTCGTCAGGCATCCTCCCCGCGAAGTAACAAATAGGTACCGGCTTCCCCTTCCCTTCAATAGCGCTGGCCGGCCCGTCTGCAGATACGCCTCCAGCGCCCTCATCGCTTCCTTTCCCACCGGAACCAGCCGCTGCTTGTTTCCCTTCCCGGTGGTGCGCACCACTCCGGCCGCCGCATTCAAATCACTCACTCCGAGCCGGCATAGTTCCGAGACCCGCAGACCGCTGGCGTACAGCAGTTCGAGCATCGCTCGGTCCCGCAACCCCCTGGGCCGCGCTTGGTCGGGCGCCCCCAGCAACTGCTCGATCTCCTCCCGGTTCAGAAATTTCGGCAGCGTCTCCCACTGCTTTGGCGCGCGCACATGCTCGGCCGGATCTTCCCCTGCTACGCCCTCCCGCACCAGAAACGAGAAGAAATTCCGAATCGTAGCCACGTGGCGCGCAATTGAGCGGTTGTTAAGCCCAGCCGTGTGCAAATCGTCGATCCAGGCGTGTAGATCTTCGACCCCCAGTTCTCCAGTCTTGCCGCACCCCTTCTGAAATTCCCTAAATCGTTCCAGATCAGCGGCATAGGCAGCCAACGTGTTAGCCGCCAACCCCTTCTCGACCCGGCAGAAGGTGAGGTACGCGTTGGCGTACCCCTCCAAACCGTCCTGGAACTCAGCCGCGGCCACGTGCCAATGATACAATAAGGGCCGTTTTATTAACAACATCACGTTTCGTTTATGTTTCGGCCCCCCCAGTTGATTCGGTTCCCAGCATCCGGCTATCCGGGGTGGCCCCAATAGCCGTGGGCGGCTCCACTACCAAAAAGGCGGTACTCCGCCGATTCGACAAAGAGCCCCTCGCCGGTTACATTAACCCCTTGAGTTTTCTGCAACTTACTGGAATCGAGCTGCTCTCTCCCGAAGGCAACGTGGCCCTCATTCCCTACACCGACGTCAAAGCCTTGGCGTTCGTCCGGGACTTCGATGCCCCCTCCGAACCGGGCCGCCAGATCTTTCAGACCCGTCCCAAAACGGAAGGCCTCTGGGTGCGGCTCGAATTCCGCGATGGCGACGTAACCGAGGGCATCCTGCCCAACAATCTCCTCCAAATCGAAACCTCGGGTTTCACGATTATTCCTCCCGAAGCCTTCGGCAACACCCAGCGCCTTTTCGTCCCCCGCACCGCCCTCCGCTCCGTCCAGGTCCTCGGCGTGGTAGGCAGCCCCCTGAAAAAGAAAGCCAAACCCGCCGCGAAAGAGCAAATCGGCCTGTTCGAAGAATGATCCCCACCCGCAAAGCCGGTCCCTAGTCTCCCGCCTGAGTTATACTTGCAACTTAAGGCACAACTCTCCACGGGAGGTTCTATGAGGTTGCGAAATCTGGCGCCGGCCTTGGCCGGTCTAGGTCTGCTCGCCTTTACCGCTTTGGCGCAGCAGGGCTCAATGGAAGGAATGGTTAAGGGCCCCGATGGCAAGCCCATGATCGGCGCGATGGTCAAAATCGACCGGACCGATATCAAAGCCCATTACCAGGTGAAAACCGATAAGAAAGGGCATTACTTCCACGCCGGTTTGCCATATGGCACCTACAACGTCTCTATCGAAGTGGATGGCAAAGATCAGGTTGTCCAGCAGGGCGTTCCGCTCCGCGGTGGCGACCCAGTAGAAGTCCCCATCGACTTCAGCCAGGCAGGCGCTTCCCAGCAGGCCGCCGAGCAGAAAGCCGCCGCTCAGCAGGCGGCTGTCGATGCCGGACGCAAGGAGACTCCCGCTGAGAAAGCCGCTCGCGAAAAGGCCGAAAAAGAACGCGAAGAAGCGCTGAAGAAAAACAAAGAGCTCAACGACGCCTTCAACGCTGGTATCGCTGCATCGCAGGCCAAGCAGTACGATGTGGCCGTCACCAACTTCGCCAAGGCGAGCGAACTCGACCCCAAGCAGCACGTCGTCTGGGCTCAATTGGCGGAAGCGGAAGTGAACCTGGCGGGAACCAAGAACGGCGCTGATGCCGATACCGAAATGAAGAAGGGTCTCGATGCGTACGCCAAGGCCATCGAACTCAAACCGGATGATCCCGGCTACCACAACAACTACGCGCTGGCCCTCGCGCGCGCCAAGAAGTTTCCCGAAGCCCAGGGGGAATTGAATAAGGCCGCCACGCTCGATCCCACCAATGCCGGCCGCTACTATTACAATCTCGGCGCGCTGCTCGTCAATGCCGGCCAGAACGAGCCCGCCGGCGCCGCTTTCAAAGAGGCCATCGACAAAGATCCCAACTACGCGGACGCCCAGTATCAATACGGCGTTTATCTGCTCTCCAAGGCGAGCGTTGGCGCGGATGGCAAGGTCAGCCCTGTGCCCGGTACCGCCGATGCTTTCCAGAAATATCTCCAATTGAAACCCGATGGACCGTTCGCCGACCAGGCAAAATCCATGCTCGCAACTTTGGGCGGCACTGTGGATACCCAGTACAAAGCGCCCGGCGGCAAGAAGGGTAACAAGAAGTAAGGCAGGTCCGAGCGGCCGGAAGCCGTCAACCTCCGGCCGCTCCGTTGGAATGATTCGTTATCTCATCCTCCGGTTTCTCCTCCCCCTCCTGATTTTCTTCCTCCTAAGGTCGATCTTCCGCAGCCTCATCTATAGCGCCAACCGCCGTGCCGCCGCCCCCAGGCCCCGCCCGCGCGATGTCCCCGCCATTGGCGAACTGAAGAAAGACCCGGTCTGCGGCACATACGTCTCGGCCTCCGCCAGCATCACCCGCACCATCGACGGCAAGACCGTTCACTTCTGTTCGGAAGACTGCTCCAGAAAATACAGAGTAGCGTCTTAAGGAAGTGACCGGCTCTCACCGGTCCGCGCCGAAAAGACGCTCATCAAAGACGAACGGCATCGCCGGCTCGACCGTTATTGTCGCGAACTCCGGGTGGGACGGTTTAAGCAAGAAGTTGCGCTCAAACGAAACCACGATGGATCGCACTGCGAGAATCGCGGAGGCGCGAGCATCAATCCATAGGTCGCCGAGGCGTCTCCTCTCCAATCTCCCAAATCGCTCGATGATGTTTTCCTCTTCCAGGACCCGAACCTTATCGGGAACAACCGCGGTCACGAGAACGTATCCTACAGGAAAATCCTGTCTCGACATATGGACCAGGTTCTCCAGTACGGCAAGGGAGACTGTCTCGGACATGTAGACTACGGATTTTTCCGGGTGAATTCCAGCGTCCTCCAACGCGCTTTGCGCCTTCACCATCCAGGCGTGCATAGCTTGAGCGACAAACTCTGAAGAGCCGCCGCGCCATTTAGGAGGGGATATTGTGCTCAATGCGCGTCAGGATCGTATCGACTGCCTGAATATCACCGCCAGATAGTACCTCGACGGGACTACGATTACCGAGGAGAGGCAAGGGAGTATCCAGCCAATGAGAAGCTTTCTGTTCATCTCCGAACACCGCAACGGCATGCGCCACGACGGGTATTAGGCCCTCGTTTTGATTAGTCGGAATTGCGCCTCCGTAATATCTTAGAGCGCACAGATTTCCTCCGCTGGCTCCTCTCTCACATAAAATCGATCCAAGACCTCGCGGTCGCGCGGAGAGAGCGTGCGCAGCGCAAGTTCCATCAGTTCGTTCTTTTCATCGATAAAGGAAGCCTGCGGCGCCGACCCGCCGGGATTCTGCTCATGCGGAATCCTGCGCGGCCGGGAATGAGAACGGCTGGGCATCGATCCAACTCCATTCTAGACCACTCGGAGCTGAGAGCTGTCCCGGACCGTTATCTCCTCACAAAACTTCTCAACCCGAATATCTCGCTAGCGACAGCCACAAATTCACCACACCTAATCCGCTGACGGTTCCCCCCTGACGGTTCCCCCCAGAGATGGCGGAGGCTTGCTAGAACTGCTCGTTTGGCACAAGAATATCGAGCAGAATGTTGGTATCTGTGGCGGTGATCATCGCCCCCGAACGTCATCGATGAATTTATCTACGGACGAGTAGCCCAGTTCCGCAAACGCGCCGCGGCAGCGCCCTTTCCATTTGGCAAAATTCAGTTTCTTAGGCGCTTTCTTAAGAACAATGTCGCCCCCACCACCCGAAACTCGACCTCCGTTTCGGCGTTCAGGCCGAACCGGTCACGAATCTGCTTGGGAATCGTCACTCGCCCTCGTTCCCCAATCCTCATATTTCTAAGTATGATTGCAAATCATACCGAGTCAAGTCGTGGGATGCTGTAATAGGCCGCCACGTTCCTCCTCAGCGATGAACTTCAAACGTCCGCCCATCTTCTGAGCAGGTTGTGATAGACGCCAGTCAGTTGTTGCAACTGAATAGGCATGCGCCGCCGCAGGGAGGAACGCTACCGCTAGGGAGGGAACGCTACCGCTTCACAAACCTTCTCAACCCGAATATATCCGCCAGCGACAGCCACAAATTCACCACGCCTAATCCGCTCACGGCTCCCCGCAGATACGGGTTCATCCAATACCGCCGCCATGTCGGCCCGAGCGTGGCCAGATAGTTCCGGTCCCAATACTCCGTCCACGGAATCACCAGCAGAAAGAGCCCGATTTCAACGCACAGCAGAATCAGCACTGCTGCCGAGAATTTGTGGTGCCACCGGTACGCCGGCGGCTCCACCGGAACAGGTCCGGGGTCGGCGTCCGGCGGCGCCGGCGTTGGCGGTACTAAGCCGCGCTCGTGCGGCATCATGCGGCTCCCGCCGAATCGAATAATTCCATCTGAGGATCGTACAGCACCGGGAAACGCGAATGCGCGCGCACCGGCTCAAAGCTCAGCCGGTGCAGCGGCGTCGGTCCCAGTTCGCGAATCGCCCGCAGATGCTCGGGCGTCGAGTACCCTTTGTGAGAAGCCAGCCCATATCCGGGGAAGACTTCATCCCAAACCCGCATGCATGCGTCCCGCTCGACCTTCGCTATTATGGACGCCGCCGCAATCGCCTGGCAGCGCGCATCCCCCTTGATAATCGGGCGCTGCGGCACCGCCACTTCAATCGGAACTGCGTCGATCAGCACAAAATCCGGCGCCTCGGCCAATTCGAGCACCGCCGACCGCATCGCCATCCGCGTCGCCTGGTAGATGTTCACATGGTCGATCGTGGCCGCATCCACCGCCGCCACCGCCCACGCCAGCGCTCGTTCACGGATGCGCTCCGCCAGGACTTCCCGCCGCTCCGGTTCCAGCAACTTGCTGTCGTTCAAGCCGCGCACCGGGCGCTCTGGGGAAAGAATCACCGCCGCCGCGAATACCGGCCCGAACAACGATCCCCGGCCTACCTCATCTACCCCGGCCACCGCTCGAAAGTCGCGCGCGTGCAGTTCCCGCTCGAAAGCCGCTTCGCACCGGAATTTCGAAGCCGCCGCCGGCTGCATCCCGAGATCCCCAGAGATCGCCTTGGCCCCCTACTGCCGTTCTCGCAGGCGCGCCGCCTTGCCCTTCAGCCCGCGCAAATAATAGAGTTTCGCGCGTCGCACTCTCCCCGTCCGCACCACGTCGATATGGTCAATCACCTTCGCATGCACCGGGAAAATTCGTTCCACCCCCTGCCCGAAGCTTACCTTTCGCACAGTAACGCTTTCGCCCAATCCCGTGTTATTCCGGGCAATCACCGTGCCCTCGAAGGCCTGCAACCGTTCCTTATCGCCCTCCTTGATCTTCACGTGGACGCGAATCGTGTCCCCTGGCCGAAACGCCGGAATGTCGGTCCGCTTGTTCTTCTGAATGTACTTCGTAATCAACGCGTTCTGCATGACAATTTCCTTAAATTTCTATCTTACCTTGCCTTGCCGCCAAATCCGGCCGCAGCCGCGCCGTTTTTTCCAGCGCCGCCTGTCTGCGGAAACGCCGGATTTCCTCGTGATTGCCGTTCAACAGCACCTCTGGCGCCTTCCAGCCGCGAAAATCCGCTGGCCGCGTCCAGTGCGGGCAATCGAGCAGTCCTTCCCCATGGCCGGAATCCTGAAATGAATCGAACGCCGCCGACGTCTCATTGCCCAACACCCCCGGCAAAAGTCGAGCCACCGCGTCGATTACCACCGCCGCCGCCAGTTCCCCGCCGCTCAAAACATAATTGCCAATCGAAATTTCGTCGTCCGCCAAGTGCTCGGCCACCCGCTCATCCACTCCCTCATAGCGCCCGCAGATCAGCAGCAATTCGGCCGCTTCCGCCGCCCACTGGTTCGCCATACTCTGCTGGAACTGCCGCCCCTGCGCCGAAAGCAGAATCACCCGCGAGCCCGCGCCGCGCTCCGGCCAGATCGATTCCACCGCCCGGAAAATCGGCTCTGCCTTCAGCACCATCCCCTCCCCCCCGCCGAATGGCCGGTCGTCCACCGTCTGGTGCCGGTCGCTCGTCCACTGCCGCAGATTGTGTATCCGAATTTGCAAAATCCCGGCATCCTGCGCCCGCTTCACCACTCCATGCGCAAAAGGCCCCGCGAAAAACTCCGGAAAAATTGTCAGAACGTGAAAGACCATGACTTGCGAAAGAACAGGCTAGCGCGCGTTCAGTTCCTTCAATCCCGCGGGCAGCTCCACCATAATCTTCTTGCCCGCCGGATCGATCTCGACGCAAATCGAGTGCGCAAACGGAATCAGCGCCCCTGATTCCAGCACCAGCAGGCCCGAACCCGCGTCCGCCCAATCCACCACGCGCCCGAGCGATTGCCCGTTGCTCCGCTCCACTACTTCGCAGCCGATCAGGTCCGATTGGAAATATTCGCCTGGGTCCAGCGCAGCTCGGTCCTCGAGCGGCACGCGCACCTCTGCGCCCCGCAAGCTCTCCGCATCCGTAATCGTGTCGATGCCGGCGAATTTGAAAATCAGCGTGCCGTCGTGGAACCAGACCCTTTCCACATCCGCGGCCTGCCCGGTCCCGAACAGATACACACGCTTGAGACACGCGTAGCGTTCCGCCTTACTGCTGAACGGTTCCGCAGTCACCTCGCCGCGGTTGCCGCGGCTCTTGCCGAGCACGGCCACCGTGACCCATTGGGCGGCGTTCCCAAATGGGGGCTCGGGGGGAGCCTGATTCACGCTGAACTACTCACTCCGCCAACACAGCTTGACCGTGCTATCCACTCAAAGGTTTGGTCCGCTGCGCCGCAGGCGCCCAGCCGCCCCGCCAAGGGCCTCACTCTAGAATTTCCAGCGTAAATCGGCGGTTTAGCTTCATTCCGGCTGCGCCAAGAATGGTGCGGATCGAGCGTGCCGTGCGCCCCTGCTTGCCGATCACTTTTCCCAGATCGCTGGGCGCTACTTTCAACTCCAGTACTGTCACCTGCTCACCCTGCACCTCTCTGACGTTCACCTCTTCGGGGATATCAACCAGAGCTTTAGCGATGTCTTCGATCAACTGTTTCATCGACCCCGCCTCCTAACCGCCATGGTAAGCCAAGCGGCCGAAAAGCAGCGCTGCCGATCAGCACGCACACTACCAATTCTCGTTCTGTTACTTACTATTAGCCCTCGTATCCGTTAAGTTCATGCCACCGTTTCGGCCGGGGCCGGCTGGCTCTCGACCAGGCGCTTCACCGTGTCGGACATCTGGGCGCCATTCCGCGTCCAATAATCCAAGCGATCGCGCTTCAACACAACCTGCGCTGGATGCGCCAGCGGATTGTAGTGCCCCACCACTTCCAGGCTGCGTCCGTTGCGCGCCCGCTCCTTCTCAATCACCACTACCCGATAAAACGGCTTCTTCTTGGCGCCGAACCGCGCCAGGCGAATCATTACCATCACATCTCCGTTTAGCTGATAGCTGAAAGCTGGTAGCTGACAGCTTCTATAGTCCCGGCATCTGCCCGAATGGAAATCCCGGCGGCAGTTTCATTTTGCCAAACTTTTTGCCCATCATACCGCCCGAAAGCGACTTCATCATCTTCCGGGCCTCGGCATACTGCTTCAAAAGCTGATTGACTTCCTGCACCGACCTGCCGCTTCCCTTGGCAATCCGCCGCCGCCGGCTGCCGTTGATGATCATGTGATTGGCTCGCTCCTTCGGCGTCATCGAGTCGATGATTGCCATCACATGATCGATCTCCTTCTCATCCACCTTCACGTCTTTGAGGCCCTTCATGATCCCTACCTTGGGCATAAGGTCCAGCAGAGATCCTAGCGGCCCCAGCTTGCGCACCTGCCGCAACTGGTCGCGGAAATCTTCCAGCGTAAACTCGTTCTCAATGAGCTTGCGCTGCATCTCGACGGCTTTTTTCTGATCGATCTGCTCACTGGCTTTCTCAATCAGCGAAAGCACGTCGCCCATGCCCAGGATGCGGTTGGCCACGCGATCCGGGTGGAAGGGTTCGAGCGCATCGAATTTCTCGCCCACGCCCACAAACTTCAACGGCTGGCCGGTCACGTTGCGGATCGAAAGCGCCGCGCCTCCGCGCGCATCGCCATCCATCTTGGTCAGGATCACGCCCGTGATCCCCAGCCGCTTGTGAAATTCATCGGCCGATTTCACCGCGTCCTGCCCCGTCATTGCGTCCGCCACAAACAGAATCTCGATCGGATTAAGCTGCTGTTTGATCTGTTCCAGCTCCGCCATCAGATCGTCGTCGATGTGCAGCCGTCCAGCCGTATCCACCAGCAGCACGTCGCGCCCGGTTTGCAGACACTCTCGCCGCGCCCCGCTTGTCAGTTCCAGCGGTTTGGTCTCTTCCGGCGTCCCCTCGTAAATCGGCTGTTTGATGTCCCGCGCGATGATCTTCAGTTGATCCCGCGCGGCTGGCCGGTACACGTCCACCGAAACCAGCAGCGGCCGGTGCCCGTTCTTATCCAGCCATCGCGCCAGCTTTCCCGTAGTCGTTGTCTTGCCCGAGCCCTGCAAGCCCACAATTAGAAAAACGCTGGGAGGTTCGTTGGCAAATCGCGGCTTCGATTCATGGCTTCCGAGGATCTTGATCAGCTCCTCGTTAACGATCTTGATGACCTGCTGCGTGGGCGAAAGCGCGGTGAGCACTTCCTCGCCCATCGCCTTCTGTTTGATGTTTTCGATAAGCTGCTTGACCACCCGGAAGTTGACATCGGCTTCGAGCAGCGCCATGCGGATCTCCCGCAAAGCGCCCTCCATGTTTTCCGCCGTCAGCTTTCCTTCGCCGCGCAGATTCTTGAAAACCCGCTGCAGCTTATCCGAAAGATTGTCAAACATATCGCTTATTCTGAGCCGCGACCGCCGTTCTGAGCTGCGACCGTTAGGGAGCGGTCCTAATCCCGCTTATTACTCCGCCGGCGCGATCCGGATACTGCTCGCC
>DATBID010000506.1:0-3301 GCA_036557125.1 Bryobacteraceae bacterium
GGAGCGAATGGGCTTGGCGTAACGTACGCTTAGGAGCCGCAACGCCATTCACGGCAGTGCGATTCGATATAGATTCCGGTTTGCCGTAGTATTCACATACGCGAAGTGTGCGGGGTCCTTGCCGGGTACGAGTTCACCACGCGCGATCGATTGCGCTCCTGGGACAACACTGGCCTCAGCGAGCGGCTCGATACCTCCGGGCGGAAGTTCGGGCAGGCTCTCTCCGGGCCCAACCGGGATTGCCAGACTTCTCCCTGGATCTGTGCGCGAAGGCTCTTGAACCGGAATCACGAGAAATCTTCCGGTCGAGGACCATGCCGGAGCACAGAAATGCGCGCATATGACCCGCGGAGTTCCACCATCCACCGGAATCGCCATTGGCCGAATTCCGGTTCCCTGCGGGACCGGGACGATGGCCATTACCCAGCGGCGGCCGGGCGAAATGCCTTGAATGAAACTAATGGGATATGGAACCACCTTTGAACGCCCCGAGCCGTCGGGGTTCATCCGCTCCAGGTAGTTGAAGTTTCCTTCGGTAGCTTGAAACAAGATCTGCCCCCGCGGTCCAAAGTGCGGCCGTATTTGGTTGGAATCGCCAATCTGCCTGGCCGGGGAGCTTCGGTCTAATGGGGCGAGCCACAGTCGTCCGGTTTCGCCAGGTGTCGCGGTGGCGTAGACCACTTGTTTGCCATCCGGCGAAATATCGTAAGCGGCCATGGCTACCCCCGGGAATACCGCTTCACTTTTGCCGGATTCGATCATCATGCGCCAGAGTTCTGGGCCCGAACGGTCCGCTTCACGCCGCAGAAGGTAATACAGAACGCTGTCGTCCCTCCCAAAGGAAGGTGGGGAGACATTTCCGATGATTTCTCCTTCCGAGGACAAGGACCGTTCGCCGCCGCTATCGTGAATCCAGATTGCGCTTTGATGCACTCCCATCGAGGTAATGATGGAGCCATCCTTCTCGACTGCGACACCTTCCACTTCCATTGGGCCAGACGTGATTGGCTCCGGCGTCCCATCCGGAAACCGCTGGCGCCACAAGCGACTGGGCCCGTCCACCGAAGCCGTGAAGTACATCCATGCGCCATCCGGGGACCAACCAGCAGATCGACACGGACCTTGAGGGCCTGTCGCCCTGGCGCCGAAGCGGCCGTCCAGGGAAATAAGCCGGCAGGGCGTCCAACCACCTTTTTCGTCCATCTCGATGACCAGAGCCGATTTGTGATCGGGAGAAGCTGAAGAGTAATGCGCCATCGCCCGTTCGTGTGATGGGAAGTATAGGTCGCGAAAGTCCTGCCCCGTCGCGGCCCCGGTAGCGATTCCCATGTGTTGGCCTGAACGGATTCGGGAGAAGAGAACCTGGCGTCCGTCGAGCCAGGTCAGTCCGGCCGCATTATTAAGAAAAAGGTGCGAGTCGCCGCCGAGCACGGAAACCGTATACGTGGCCCAGGTGGGAAATTGCATAACCGTGTACGCGATCTGGGTCCCATCGGGAGTGAACGCCAGATTGTATTTTCGGCGCGGGTCGTCCGTGAGGCGTTTGGCTTCCCCGTTAGGGAGCACCTTGACGTAGATTTGATCCGCGGTCAGAAAGCTCTTGCCTCCCCGAATGAACGCGACCATGCGGCCGTCCGGCGACACAGCCGGAGCCAGCGCGGAATCCGTAAAATCGGTTAATTGCGTGTACCTCACTCCGGCCGGATGGAGGCGAAGAGCAGAATACACCGCCACTCCACCTAGCGCCAGGACAGCCAAGAGGCCCAGCGCCAGCAGCGATACAGGCATGTGTCGAGCAGGCAGAGCGGGAGAAGAGAGCACCGCATCCGGTGGAGTCGGCTCTGGCGGATCAGCAATTGCCTCCGTGACGATTCCGTCTGGAGTTGCCGGCTCCACACTCGCCTTGTTTGCGACGGACGGCTCGGGACCACCCGCCGCGACTACGACAGGCGCAATAAACCGATAGCCCTGTTTGGGCAGCGTTTCAATATAAAGTGGCTCCGAAGCTCCGTCGTGCAAAGCGCGACGGATTTGCCGGATGCAGTAGTTAAGACCCTGGTCAAATTCTACGAAGGTGGCATCGCCCCAGACCCTCGCGCGCAAATGTTCGCGAGGAACGATCTCACCAGCCTTCTCGAGCAGCACGGCCAAAACACGCAGCGGTTGGGGCTGAACCTTGACCGGGCGGTCGCGCCGGAAAAGCTTCACGGACGTGGAATCGAATTCGAAATCGCCGAAACGCAGCCGTCCATTGCCGCCGACGTCCATCCAAATATCCTCTGTTTGCAGTGACTTACATACTCAGGTCAGATGAGTAACTCCTCACCAGGAACTCATGCGGGTGGCAAGGACAGTGGTGTTATGTTCGACCCGGGCCGGTCTAGCCGGCCCTGGAAAAGGACAAACAAATGATAACTCAATTCAGAACACTCTTAAGAAACTCGCGCACAACGGACTCGCGGGTCGCGGCCAAGTCCGCCGAATTACAGCTTCCTTGCAAGCCGCGTCCCGCGGCCTGTGCGCTAACTACGAAGACCGAACACTACAGACGACGGAGCGCGTTCAGACTTGGCACCGCCGCGTCAGCGGCTGCTCTCATATTGGGCCTGATCGGCTCGGACAATGCGCGCGGTCAGAACGTCCCTCCGCTGCAAATCATCGCCCTGGCGCAAGGCTTCACGCCCGATAAGACTCGCCCCATGCGGGTGAACGGACCCACTGATGTCCTGCAGAGCCTGCTGGTGTTTCAACCCAGCGCCGAAACCGGATGGCACATACATCCTGGGCCGGTGGTGGTAGTCGTAAAAAGCGGCGCCATTACTGAAACTCACGCCAATGGCTGCATAACCGTACATCCTGCCGGTTCGGTGTTCTTCGAGACGGCGGGCGAAGTCCACAATGCTACGAATCAGACCGGCGGCGTGGCCGAAGTGTACGCGACATTCCTCTCACCATCCGGCTCCCAGCCCCTGATACCGGTAGCCAATCCGGGCGGAATTTGCCGTCCGGGTGACGACGCTCAGGAGGAAGTGAAGTAGCCAAACGGGCCGCGAGGGCAGCTCGCACGGCAAGGTCCGCGAGCTGTCCGTGAACGCTCATGGCTTTATATGCGAGTGAAACGAACGATGTCGGCCTCTATAGCGGTGCTGTTAATTATCTACAGCGTCACGGCCATCGCGCAGAATAAGGATGATGGGTATGACAGCACCCCGTGCCTCGAGCTGAACCAAGCCGCAATGAAGCAAGCGGCCAGCGGACGCTTAGCCGATGCCGAAGCCTTGCTGCCGACGGCCACGGCTGC
>DATBID010000507.1:0-3243 GCA_036557125.1 Bryobacteraceae bacterium
GCTCGAGAAGATTGCGACTTCCGGCTTGCAGCTTGCGTCGCAACGAGAGATGGCTCTCACCGATCTCGGCACTTTGCTCGATGAAACGCGCATCGTGATTGAGCCATTCCTGCGGGAAGCCGACATCGACGTGCAGTGGGAGCTCAGCGATAACCTGCCCCTGGTCCAGGCCGATCATCACAGCCTGCTGCAGGTATTCGTCAATCTGGCGCGGAACATTAGATGTGTCCTGGCGGGGAGCCCCCACCGCGAGTTGCGCATTACTGCCGGGGCGGAGCGCGATCTGGTAGTCATCCGGTTTTACGATACTGGGCCCGGCGTGGCCCACCCCGAAGATCTGTTCAAGCCTTTTCAGAAAGGAGCCACGGCCGCGGGGCTCGGCCTCTATATCTCGCAGGCTATCCTGCGCTCCTATGGCGGGGGGCTGCGGTACGAGCCGCAGTCTTCCGGCAGCTGCTTTGTGATTGAACTGTGGCCCGAAGAAAGCACCATCCCCAATGACAGTAAACGATCAACAACTCCTGCGCGTATTGCTGGTTGACGACCATACGCTGTTTCGCGAGAGCGTCTCCGGCGCGCTGAAAGCTGATCCCGGAATCCACATCGAACATTGTGGAAGCATTCGCGAGGCGCTGCAGATCCTTTCCGAGCACCCATTCGACATGGTGCTGCTCGATCATGACTTGGGCGCCGAGCGGGCATCTCAATTTGTCCCCGCGGCGCGGGAGGCTGGCTTCGAAGGGCGCGTCCTGGTGGTCACCGCTTGGGTCAGCGAGAATGAGGCCCGGCGGCTGCTGCGCCAGGGAGTGTCCGGCATTTTCCTGAAGCAGGCTCCGCTCGATGAATTGAAGTCTGCGATCCGAACAGTGGCGTCCGGCGGTACATTCCTGGATCACTCCTTCGCCCGATCGGCTGACAATGAAGGCGCCGATGAGAGCCCGCCCATGTTTAACGAACGCCAGCGCCGGGTGCTGCGATTCGTCATCGAAGGCCTTTCAAACAAAGAGATCGCCTGGCGGCTTCAAATCTCGGAAAGCTACGTCAAGGCTATCCTCCAAACGCTGTTTCAGAGAACGGGTGTGCGCACACGAGGGCAACTGGTGCGGGTGGCTTTTGAGCAGTATGAGGACCAGCTCTAGCGCCCTCGAGCGACTATCCAAAAGATACGGTGTGAATTTGGCGGGACCGGGAGTAAGGTAAGCACATACGCTAGCCGGACCTCAGACCCGGCAACCGAGGCAATAGGGGTGAGTGTCGCTGTCGGATACTCCCAAGAACGGGGAATTTGTTAGACCGAGCGACAATCAGGCAACTGACAGTTTGGGATCCCGCAGCCCGCAGTTTCATCACTCTGCAACCTGGCATCGTGCTCCGGACTTGCCAAATCCGGCCTTCGGTGGGCATTGGTCCGCAGGACCGGCCTGCCCCCTACGTCGCGGAATTCAGCTTCGCCAACCGAGTTTATCGATGCCCCCTCTATAGTTTCCTGCCCCGCACCCGGGTGCTCGATGACCGTGCTCCTGCGCGCGAAGCGCTGACTGCCTGACACCGGCCGTTCCACGGCCCGGCTAGAATGAAAGCGTGCGGACTGGTATTCACTTGATTCCTGAAGTTCTGGAGCGGCTTCACATTGAGCCAGTGAACTCCGGAGCCTGCTACGGCGATTGGATTCCGAACCCATCCGGCGGAGAACTGGAGTCGCTGAACCCGGCGACCGGTGCGCCTTTAGCCAGGGTTCTACGCGCCGGGCTGGCCGATTATGAGTGCATTGTCGAGCAGGCGCAGAACGCGTTTCTGGATTGGCGAATGCTGCCGGCGCCCAAGCGGGGCGAGATCGTGCGCCAGATCGGAAACGAGTTGCGCGCCCACAAAGAGGACTTGGGCACCCTGGTGAGCTTGGAGATGGGCAAAATCCTCCCCGAGGGGCGCGGGGAAGTTCAGGAAATGATCGACATCGCCGATTTCGCCGTGGGGTTGTCGCGCCAGCTTTACGGTCTCACTATGCACAGCGAACGGCCCGGCCACCGCATGTACGAGCAATGGCATCCGCTGGGAATCGTGGGCGTGATCAGCGCGTTCAATTTTCCCGTGGCGGTGTGGTCGTGGAACGCCATGATTGCGGCCGTGTGCGGCGACTGCGTGTTGTGGCGGCCGTCGTCGGACACGCCGCTCACCGCAATCGCCGTGCAGAAAATCTGTAACCGCGTAACGGAAGCGAACGGGCTCAAAGGAATCTTCAATCTCGTGATTGGGGCAAGCAATCCCGTTGGGGAGACTCTCATCCACGACCGCCGGATTCCGCTGATCAGCTTCACAGGTTCGACCGAGGTCGGGCGGCACGTGGCGGAGGTGATCGCCGGGCGGCTGGGGCGCTCGATCCTGGAATTGGGCGGCAACAACGGTATTATCGTCATGAACGACGCCAACCCGGAGCTGGTGCTGCGCGCAGTCCTGTTCGGTGCGGTCGGCACGGCCGGCCAGCGGTGCACGACCACGCGACGGCTCTTCCTCCAGCGCGGCATCGCACCCCAAATTACCGAGGGGTTGGTGAAAGCGTACCGGCAAGTGAAGATCGGCGACCCGGTGGAGGAGACCACGTTGATGGGGCCGCTGGTGAATCGCCGCGCGGTGGACGATATGATGAACGGCCTTCGGCGTATCCGCGAGCAGGGCGGCGAGATTCTTTTTGGCGGCGAGCACGTACTGGGGTGCTTCGTCCAGCCGACCCTGGTGCGGGCGCGGCCTGATATGCCGATCTTGAAGGAAGAGATCTTCGCGCCGATCCTTTATCTGATTGAATTTGAGGAACTCGATGAGGCGATCCACTGGCACAATGATGTGCCGCAGGGATTGTCGTCGGCACTATTCACGACCAACCTGATTTCCGCGGAGACGTTTCTGAGCCATCGCGGCAGCGACTGCGGGATCGCCAATATCAATATCGGGACGAGCGGCGCGGAGATTGGCGGCGCCTTCGGCGGCGAAAAGGAGACTGGTGGCGGGCGCGAATCGGGCAGCGACGCGTGGAAGGCGTACATGCGCCGGCAAACGCAAACGGTCAACTACTCCCCGACGCTGCAGCTCGCCCAAGGGGTTCGTTTCGACGTCGAATAGCCTGCCCTTCCCTACGGGGTCGCCGCGTGCTTTGCTGCATCGCGGCGTAGCCATGCGACCCCTCTGTGACATCCCCGGCGGCACGTGCGGGCGGATCGCGACCCGGGCCCGAGAGGTGCGCCGTTGAGC